>CAMENN010000019.1 GCA_945928315.1 uncultured Clostridia bacterium | reverse complement strand
AGTACCTGCAGACGATCGCCTTCATCCTGGTCATCGCTGTGCTGGTGCAGATCGTCGAGATGGCGCTCAAGAAGATGGTCCCGAGCCTGTATCAGGCGCTGGGCGTCTATCTTCCGCTGATCACCACGAACTGCGCCGTGCTGGGCGTGGCGCAGCTGAACGTGACCGAGGGCTACAACCTGATTCTCTCCGTCATCAACGGCACCGCCTCTGCGCTAGGTTACACGCTGGCCATCTGCCTGTTCGCGGGCATCCGCGAGCGCCTGGCCGTGGGCAACATGCCCAAGTGGATGGAGGGCTTCACCGGCGCGCTGATCACCGCGGGCCTGATGGCGGTGGCGTTCAACGGCTTCACCGGCCTGATTTAAGAAGCGAGCGAGGAGGAACAACAAGTGAGTATAACTGCAATTCTTGCCGCTGCGCTTGTCATGAGTGTGCTCGGTCTGGTCTTCGGCGCGCTGCTGGGCGTGACCGGCCGCGTGTTCGCCGTGCCCTCCAACCCGAAGGTGGAGGCGCTGCGCGAGTGCCTGCCCGGCGCCAACTGCGGCGCCTGCGGCTTCCCGGGCTGCGATGGCTATGCCTCTGCGGTGGCGGATGGCAAGGCTGAGGTTGGCGCGTGCGCCGTCGGCGGCCCGGCCTGCGCCGCCAAGATGGCGGGCATCATGGGCGTCGAAGCCGGCGCTTCCAAGCGCATGATCGCGACCGTGGCCTGCCAGGGCTACGGCGAGCACTGCGCTCCCAAGGCGGAGTATCAGGGCATGAGCGACTGCGTCGCTGCGTCCCTGGTCAACAGCGGCACCAAGGCGTGCGCGTATGCGTGCCTGGGCCTGGGCACCTGCGAGCGCGCGTGCCCGTTCGGCGCGATTCACATCGACCCGGTGAAGAAGATCGCCGTCGTCGATTCCGAGAAGTGCCAGGGCTGCAAAAAGTGCGTGGCGGCCTGCCCGCAGCACGTGCTGAGCATGCAGCCGGCTGACCGTGTCGTGACCGTAAGCTGCCACAACCCGGAGAAGGGCGTGGCGCTCAAGGAGAAGTGCGACCGCGCGTGCATCGGCTGCGAAGCCTGTGTGAAGGCCTGCAACTTCGAGGCGCTGACGATGGAAAACGGCGTGCCGAAGGTCGATTACGACAAGTGCGTGGGCTGCATGGCCTGCGCAGACGCCTGCCCGACCGGTGCGATGCAGGCAAAGCTTGAGGAGCGCAAGGAGGCCTACATCGATCCGTCGAAGTGCGTAGGCTGCACGCTGTGCACCAAGCAGTGCAAGTTTGACGCCATCGAGGGCGCGCTCAAGCAGCCGCACAAGGTGCTGGGCGCCTGCACGGGCTGCGGCCTGTGCGCGGCGAAGTGCCCGAAGAAGGCGATCACCATGCGCGACCGCCGCGCGCCGCGCAACAAGCTGGACAAGGTCAAAAAGGCTCCGGCCGCTGCCGCCAAGCCCGCCGCACCTGCGGCGAAGCCGGCAGACAAGCAAGCCTGATTCGGCAAAGCAAGGGGAGAGAGATGGAGGTTTTCATCCCTCTCCCTTCTTTTTTAAGGATTTGTTTTTGTGTGAAGCGCAGAAAATGCATCAAATAGGATTGATTTCTTCAAATTGAGCGGATATAATAGAGAGTAAGATTCGAAAAGGCGGTGCAAAAGCATGATTGATTTCAAATCCATTCAGGCGGTTGATCCCGAGCTGAGCGCAGCGATGCACGATGAGCTGACCCGTCAGCGCGAGCATATCGAGCTGATCGCGTCCGAGAACTTCGTCAGCAACGCGGTGCTTGCGGCGATGGGCTCCCACCTGACCAATAAATACGCGGAGGGCTATCCGGGCAAGCGCTATTACGGCGGCTGCCAGTACGTCGATGTCGTGGAAAACCTGGCCCGCGATCGCGCGAAGCAGCTGTTCGGCGCGGAGCATGCCAACGTGCAGCCGCACTCCGGTGCGCAGGCGAACATGGCTGTCTACTTCGCGATGCTCAACCCCGGCGACACGGTGATGGGCATGAACCTCTCGCACGGCGGCCATCTGACGCACGGCAGCCCGGTCAACATGTCCGGCAAGTACTTCAACTTCGTGCCGTACGGCGTAACGGAGGACGAGGAGGTCATCGACTATGACGCACTCGAGTGCCAGGCGCTTGAGGTCAGGCCGAAGCTGATCGTCGCGGGCGCCTCCGCCTATCCCCGCATCATCGACTTCGCCCGACTGCGCAACATCGCTGACAAGGCCGGATGCCTGCTGATGGTCGATATGGCGCACATCGCCGGTCTGGTCGCCGCGGGCGAGCATCCGTCCCCCGTGCCGTATGCCGACTTCGTGACCACCACCACGCACAAGACGCTGCGCGGCCCGCGCGGCGGCATGATTCTCTGTCGCGAGCAGTACGCGAAGGCCATCGACAAGGCCATCTTCCCGGGCACACAGGGCGGCCCGCTGGAGCACGTCATCGCGGGCAAGGCGGTCTGCTTCAAGGAAGCGCTGACCGACGGCTTCAAAGCGTATCAGCACCAGATCGTGCTCAACGCCAAGGCCATGGCGGAGGAATTCACGCGCGAGGGTATCCGCCTCGTCTCCGGCGGCACGGACAACCACCTGATGCTGCTCGACCTGACCGGCACCGGCGTGACGGGCAAGGCGCTCGAGGCGCTGCTGGGCCAGGCCAACATCACGGTGAACAAGAACACCATCCCGAAGGAAACGCTCAGCCCGTTCGTCACCAGCGGCGTGCGCATCGGCACCCCGGCGGTGACCACGCGCGGGATGAAGGAGCCGGAGATGGTCACCATCGCAAAGCTGATCACCCGCATCGTCCGCGAGGGCGAGGCGGCCGTGCCGCAGGTCAAGCAGGACGTGCTCGACCTGTGCGCGAGGTTCCCGCTCTATGAGGACTGCGTAATCGAGTGATTGTTCAAGGCGCACCGGCATAAACCGGAGCGCCTTTTCTGTAACCGTGATAAGTTTGGGTTGACACCGCGCCGCACAAAGGGTAAACTTATCATGTATGGAAACCGGAAGAGGGAGGCGGCAGGGTGATTTACATGGATCATGCGGCGACGACGCCCGTGAAGCCCGAGGTTCTTTCGGCTATGCTGCCGTACTTCACCGAACGGTTCGCCAACGCCAGCGGCACCTATGCGGCCTCCCGGGAGGCCCACAGGGCGATCGACGCAGCCCGTGAGCAGGTGGCGCTGCTCATCGGCGCGCTGCCGGAGGAGATCTACTTCACATCCGGCGGCTCGGAGGCGGATAACTGGGCGCTGAGCGGCGTTCTGCGTGCGGCCGCGCCGCAGAAAAGGCGGATTGTGACGACCGCCATCGAGCATCACGCCGTGCTCAACGCCTGCGAAGCGCTCAAGAATCAGGGCTATGACGCGACGCTTGCGACGGTCAATCCGGACGGTGTGGTCGATCCGGAGACGGTCCGCCGGGCCATGACGCCGGACACCGCGCTGGTTTCCGTCATGCTGGCAAACAACGAAACGGGTGCGATTCAGCCCGTCGCACAGATTGCGCGCCTTGCGCATGCGCAGGGCATTCCCGTACACACGGACGCTGTGCAGGCGGTCGGCCATATTCCGGTCGATGTGCGCAAGCTGGATGTCGATCTGCTGTCCATGTCGGCGCACAAGTTTTATGGGCCGAAGGGCGTGGGTGCGCTGTATGTGCGCAGGGGCACCCGGCTGGAGCGGCTGATTGCAGGCGGCGCGCAGGAACGCGGCATGCGCGCGGGCACGGAGAACACCGCCGCCATCGTCGGCATGGGCGAGGCGGCGCGGATTGCGCGGGAGCAGCTCGCGCAGAATAGGGAACGCGTCACAGCGCTTCGCGACAAGCTGATCGCCAGGCTGAGCGCGCGCCTAAGCGGCGTGACGGTCAATGCGCTTCAAGCACCGCGGCTTCCGGGGCACGTTCACCTGACGATTGAAGGCGCGGACAGCGCGATGCTGCTCATGCGGCTGGACATGCTGGGCATCGCCGCATCGGCGGGCAGCGCATGCACGTCAGGGGCGGTGACGCGCTCCCATGTGCTCACGGCGATGGGTGCGCCGGATGGACGTCAGGCCGATCTGCGCCTCACGCTCGGCGAGGAGAATACATCCGGGGAGATCGATCGGGTGGTCGATGCGCTTTGCGCCATTCTCAATCGGTAAAGGAGACAGTCATTCATGATATATGGCAACAAGGAGGGCATACGCGACTCGCTGCTCGCGCAGATGGAGGCGCTGTATGACCTCGACCTCTCCGCGGAGGTGTTCGCGCCCCCGGAGCTGCTCGACGTGCTGGCGGCTTTCACCGGCACGATCAACCGCGAGATCAGCGTCTACATCTCGCGAAGCGGCTCGGTGCTGGACGTCACCATCGGCGGACTGAACAGTGTGGAGCTCAAGGATATGCACCTGCGCCGCAACAGCCGCAGGCTGAGCATGGTGCGCTGTATCCACACGCATCCGGGCGGCAATCCGCAGCTCTCCGATGTGGACATCAGCTCGCTGCGCGCGATGCACTTCGACGCGATGGCTGCGGTCGGCGTGCTGAACGGCAGGCCGACGGGAATTCAGGCGGCATTTCTCGGCGAGGTCGTGGGCGGCGTGAACCGCGTGTTGCTCACCGACGTCATTCCGACCTGCAAGATCCCGCAGCGCGGCTGGATGGAGGCCATCGAGCGTGCCGATACGGATGTGCTCAAGGGCGTTTCCACCAGCACACAGGAGGAGCGCGAGCGCGCTTTCCTCGTCGGGCTGGACAGCGAGCGCTCGCTCGACGAGCTGGCGCGGCTGGCCGATACCGCAGGCGCGGCCGTCGTCGGCCGCATGCTGCAAAGAAAGTCGAAGCCCGACACGGCGACGTATCTGGGCAGCGGCAAGGCGGACGAGCTCTCGCTCGAATGTCAGGCGCGCGAGGCCGACCTGGTCATCTTCGATGACGAGCTGACCGGCGTGCAGATGCACAATCTCGAACAGATCCTTCACGGCGTCAAGGTGCTCGACCGCACGGCGCTGATCCTCGACATCTTCGCGCAGCGTGCACAGTCGCGCGAGGGCCGGCTGCAGGTCGAGCTGGCGCAGATGGCCTATCAGCTGCCGCGGCTCATCGGCAAGGGCGTGGCCATGTCCCGGCTGGGCGGCGGCATCGGCACGCGCGGTCCGGGCGAGACGCGCCTGGAGATGGACCGGCGCCGCATCCGAAAGCGCATGGGCGACCTGCGCCGGGAGATCGACGCGCTGGGCAGCCAGCGCAGCCTTCGCCGCGCGCGCCGGGAGAAGAACAAGGTGCCCGTCGTCGCGCTGGTGGGCTATACCAACGCGGGCAAGTCCACGCTGCTCAACGCGCTCAGCGGCGCGGGCGTGCTGGCGGAGGACAAGCTCTTCGCCACGCTCGACCCGGTCATCCGCACCGTGAAGCTGCCCACCGGCGGCGAGTTCCTGCTGGTGGATACCGTCGGCTTCATCAGCAAGCTGCCGCACACGCTGGTGGACGCCTTCCAATCGACGCTCGAGGAGGCGCTGCTGGCCGATGTGCTGCTCATCGTCTCCGACGGCTCCTCCGACGAGCTGCTCCATCAACACGACGTCGTGCTGGAGGTGCTCGCCTCGCTGGGCGCAGCGGACAAGCCGAAGATCGATGTGATCAACAAGATCGACCGCATGCAGACGCCGCCGCAGTGGCCCGGCGCGCTTGAAATCAGCGCGAAGACGGGCGAGGGACTTGACGATCTGCTCTCCGCCATCGGCAGGCAGCTGCGCGGCATCCAGCGGCGTGCGCGCGTGACGGTTCCCTATGCGCAGGGCGGCATGCTCTCCCTGCTGCATGAAGAAGCCAATGTGCTTGGCGAGGAATACAGCGATGCCGGCGTGAGCGTTGAGGCGATGCTCGATGAGCAGCTCGCCGGGCGCATCGCCGCCAGGCTGGGCAGCGACGCGCTGGCGTGGCTGGAGTGAGAAAGGAAAGACGGCATGTTTTCATTTCGGGCGCTGGCTTCTCTGGCCCTGGGACTGACGCTGATGTTTGATTCCTGGGGCTATGTGATGCCCCATCAGGACCCCACGGACATTTTGATCCTTGTCAACAAACAGAACCGGGCGCCGGCCGTGCCCGTCACGCTCGTCAAGCCCGACGTGACGCCGACCAGGGAGTCCGTTGCGGAGAACATCTACATGCGGCCCGAGGCGGCGAGCGCGCTGGAAGCGCTCTTTGAGGGCGCAGCCGAGGCTGGCCTGACGCTGTACGCGACGAGCGGCTACCGCAGCTATTCGACGCAGAAGGCGATCTTCGACCGCAAGGCCGCGGAGCGCGGGGAGCAGGCGGCCAACCGGAGCGTCGCCAAGCCGGGCTATTCCGAGCACCAGACGGGGCTGGCGATGGACATCGAGGGCGAAACGACGCTGGGTACGGGCCTGACCGAGGCATTCGGCGAGTCGCCGGAGGGCATCTGGGTTGCGGAGCACTGCCATGAGTACGGCTTCATCATCCGCTATCCGAAGGACAAGACGAACATCACGGGCTATATTTACGAGCCATGGCACATTCGCTATGTGGGCGTCGAGGCCGCGACGGAAATCACCGAGCTGGGCGTGACCTTCGAGGAATACATCCTCATGGTCCGCGGGGACCGCATTGAGGAGCTGAAAGGGGATGTGATGCAGGATGAAGAGGCTTCTTAGCCTGCTGACGGCGGCGCTGCTTCTGATGGCGCCGGTCGCGGCGGGGGTCTGCGATACACTCGATCTGTCCGCGCTGGGCGAGATCGAGGAGGTGCAGATGATCGAAGAGGCGCGCGAATGGACGTATCCCATTCCGTATGAGCTGCTGATGAACAGCGAGTACCTCGTGCTGGTCAATCGCGGGAATCTGCTCGACAAGGACTACATTCCGTCCGATCTGGTGACGGATCTTTCCTGCCGCAAGGTCAGCTATGACAAGATCCAGATGCGCCAAACGGCCGCCGACGCGCTCTGCGTGCTCTTTGACGCGGCAAAGGCCGACGGCATCACGCTCTACGCCCACTCCGGCTACCGCAGCTACCAGACGCAGAACACGATGTACTACAACCGGCTCAAGAAGATGAACGGCGTGGACGACGGCATCGTCCAGTATCCGGGCGCGTCGGAGCATCAGTCCGGGCTGGCCATCGACGTGATCAACAAGGCCGGCATCGGCAAAAACTTCACCAACGACGCCTTTGCGCCTTCCAAGGAGGGCAGGTGGCTCGCGGAAAACTGCTGGGATTACGGCTTCATCATCCGCTATCCCAAGGACAAAGAGGACATCACCGGGATCAAATACGAATCCTGGCACCTGCGCTATGTGGGCGTGCAGGTGGCGCAGTACATGCGCGATCACGACCTGTGTCTGGAGGAGTTCACCGAGGAATGGAAGGAGGCCGTGGCCGCTTATGACGGCGCGGAGTAAGCATATGAAGATCATCGACATTTCCCAGAAAATCCAGCCCGATATGCTCGTCTATCCGGGCGACCCGCACTTCAGTTCCCGTCTGGTCAGCAGCTTCAAGCAGGGCGACATGTGCGAGGTGAGCGAATTGACCATCGGCAGCCACTGCGGAACGCATGTGGACGCGCCGCTGCACATGATTCCCGGCGGGGAGACGGTGGAGAGCATGCCGCTCGTCAATTTCATCGGCCCGTGCCGCGTGCTGACCATGCCGGCCGCCATCATCAACGAGAAGATGCTCCAGGAGGCGAACATCCAGCCCGGCGAGCGCATCCTGCTGCGCACCGATCCCGAGGGCAAGGCGCTGCGCAGCGGCCGGTTCAACCCGTCCGTGCTGAGCATGCGCGCGGCGCAGTACCTCGCGCAGCAGAAGGTGCTGCTGGTGGGCATCGACTCGCCGACAGTGGAGAACATGGAGCTGTGCGACGGCGAGGTGCACCGCGAGCTGCTCCACGCCGGTGTGGTGATTCTGGAGGGCGTCGATCTGCGCGAGGCCACCGAGGAGCGTTACTTCCTCAGCGCGCTGCCGCTGCGCCTTTCCCGGGAAAACGGCGCGCCGTGCCGCGCTGTGCTGCTCAAGGAGGACTGAACCCATTGCCCAACGGGCGATCGGGTGGTATAATGGAATGACAAACGGGCCTGAGTGACAGGCGTCTACGAGAGAGGAGAGATTCTCATGAACATTCTTCTGACTGGCGGCGCCGGCTTTATCGGTTCGCATACGGCAGTGGAGCTGCTGAACGCGGGCCATGAGGTCGTCGTCATCGACAATCTCTACAACAGCAGCAGGAAGGCGATTGAGCGCGTGGAGAAGCTGACCGGCAAGAAGATCAGGTTCTACGAGGCCGACGCCTGCGACGGCGCCGCGCTGGACCGCATCTTCACCGAGAATGCGATTGACGCGGTCATTCACTTCGCCGCCTACAAGGCGGTGGGCGAGTCCGTGGCCAAGCCGCTCGAGTACTATCGCAACAATCTCGACTGCACGCTGACCGTCTGCGAGGCGATGAAGCGTCACGGCGTGAAGCGCTTCATCTTCAGCTCCTCGGCGACGGTCTACGGCATTCCGGATCACATGCCGCTCGATGAGACGATGCCCACCAGCTGCACCAACCCGTACGGCTGGACGAAGTACATGAACGAGCGCATCCTGACCGACGTCGCGCACGCAAACCCGGACTGGTCCGTCGTGCTGCTGCGCTACTTCAACCCGATCGGCGCGCATGAGAGCGGCCGCATCGGCGAGATGCCCAACGGCATCCCGAACAACCTGCTGCCGTATGTGACGCAGGTTGCGGCGGGCAAGCTCGCGTATCTGCATGTCTTTGGCGATGATTATCCGACGCCGGACGGCACGGGTGTTCGTGATTACATCCATGTCGTCGATCTGGCGAAGGGCCATGTCGCTGCGGCGGATTATGCGATGAAGCATACCGGCACCGAGATCATCAACCTGGGCACGGGTCACGGCTACAGCGTGCTGGACATCGTCAAGGCTTTTGAGAAGGTCAACGGCGTAAAGGTGCCCTACAGGATCGAGGAGCGCCGCCCGGGAGACATCGCCGAGTGCTGGGCGGACCCCAGAAAGGCCAGGGAGCTGCTGGGCTGGACGGCCGAGAAGAACCTCGAGGACATGTGCCGCGACGCGTGGCGCTGGCAGACGCAGAATCCCAACGGATACGCCGACTGAGCGTCATCACAAACAGCGGGTCAACCGGATGTGCTCCGGCTGACCCGCTGTTCTATTTGTATCGAAAAAAAGAAGCCCTGCCGGAAAAAGGCAGGGCAGAGGATGCTTCAGTGAACCTTTTCAACCTTCTGCGGAACCAGGAAGATCATGATCGCGCCGCCAAGGATGAACATGCCCATGACAGCCAGCACGCCGTAGTGGGTGACACCGGTGATCTGCGCAACCAGACCGAAGAGCGTCGGACCGATGACAGCGGAGAACTTGCCGAACACATCGAAGAAGCCGAAGAACTCGCTGGAATTCTCCGCGGGAATGATCTTGCCGTAGAAGGAGCGGGAGAGCGCCTGGATGCCACCCTGCGCGGTGCCCACCAGCACGGCGAGCATCAGGAAGTCGGACATCTTCTGCAGATTGTATCCCACCAGGCAGACGATGATGTAGGTGATGATGCCCACCACGATCATCCTGTGCGCACCGAAGCGCCCGGCCAGCTTGCCATAGAGGATGGCGAAGGGGAAGGCCACGATCTGCACGACGAGCAGAATGACCATCATGTCCATGCTGCCCAGGCCGCAGGAATCGCCGAAGACCGTCGCCATGTGGATGATCGTGCCCACGCCGTCGATGTAGAAGAAGTAGGCGATGATGAAGAAGAGCACGCTCTTGTTGGCGAGGATCTTCCTGCCCGTGTGCGCAATGCTGTGCAGCGTCTGGGAGACGATGTGCTTTTCCGGCTCCACGCCGTGCTTCTGATGGACGTGGCGCAGCATCGGGATGGTGAACACGAGCCACCACACCGCCGTAAGGACGAAGGAGAACTTCGTCGCCGTGACGGTCGGGATGCCGATGCGGTCGCCGAACTGGATGAGCAGCAGGGCGATGACCAGCGGAATCGTGGAGCCGCCGATGTAGCCCAGGCCGTAGCCCAGCGTGGAGACGCGGTCCATGCGCTCCTCGGTGGTCACGTCCGGCAGGAAGCCGTCATAATAGACGCACGAACCGTTGAAGCCCAGAGTACCCAGAATGTAGAACACGAGGAGCCACTTCCAGCTGTTCGTCGTCGCCAGCAGGAACGTGCTGACCACGCCCAGCAGCATGAACGCGGTGAAGAGCTTCTTTTTCAGGCCCCGGAAGTCGCCCAGCGTCCCGAGAAACGGCGCGAGCACCGCGCAGATGAGCGTGCCGCAGGAGGTGGCGTAGCCCCAGTAGGCCGTCGCGTTGACGTCGGAAAGGCCGCCGGAGCGGGCAATTTCCTTGAAAAACAGGGGGAGAATGATGGCCGCAACGATGGCCGAGAAGGCGGAATTCGCCCAGTCATAGAAGATCCAGCCCTTTTCTTCGCGTGAGAAACCCTTCAGCATGTTATCCTCCTTTGCGCCTGACCGCGATAGAGATGCAGGTCGTTGTTGATGTAGCCGGCGAGAATTTCGGTGATCTTGGCGTCCTTGCCGCCGCCCGCGACGATCACGTCTGCATACTGCTCGTAATTGCGGATGTACTGGTCGAACATGGGCTTGACGGTTGTGGTGTACTGCATGGAGATGTTGTCGATCTGCCGCCCGCGCTCCTTGATGTCGCGCTCGATGCGCCGCAGCAGACAGATGTCGGATTCCACGTGCATGTAGAGCTTCATGTCCATCATATCGCGCAGCCGCGGGTCATAGAACGCGTGGATGCCCTCGACGATGATCACGTCGTGCGGCTCCATGAACACGCCCGGCACGTCCGCGCGGCAGTGGCGCGTGTAGTCGTACCGCTTCTTGGGGACGCGCTCGCCCGCCAGCAGCTTTTTCACGTCCTCCAGCAGCAGATCGTGGTCGAAGACCGAGGGCTCGTCATAGTTGAGCCGGCAGCGCTCCTCGAAGGAAAGATCGGGATGATCGAGGTAGTAGGCGTCCTGATTGATGATCAGGATGCTGCGGTTGACCATCGTCGCCAGCTCCTGAGCCAGCGTCGATTTGCCGCTGCCGCTTGCGCCGCAGATACCGATGAACAGCATGCTTTTCGCTCCTTTGTATGTCATTCGTCCTCGCCGCCCAGCGCGGCCTCGGCCTGCTCCCACTGCTCATAGAGCAGGGGCAGCTCGGCCTGTGCCTTCTGGTACGCGCGGCTGATGTCCGCGGCCCGCTGCGCGTCGGCGTAGAGGTCCGGATCGGCCAGCTGTGCCTCCAGCTGCGCGATCTCCTCTTCCTTGAGCCCGACGGCCCGCTCGGCCTCCTGCGCGCGCACCTTGAGCTGGCGCTGCGCCTGCTTGTTCAGCTTGTCGCGGCGCTTCTCCTTGTCGAGCTCCGTGCGCGTCTTTCCGGCGACGGCCTCCTGCTCCACGGGGCGGTTCTTGCGCTCGACGTAGTCGTCGTAATTGCCCATGTACTCGGTGACGCCGTCCGGACGCATCTCGATGATGCGGTTGGCCACCCGGTTGATGAAGTAGCGGTCGTGGGAGACGGTGATGATCGTGCCGCTGAAATCGGAGAGCGCATCCTCGAGCACCTCGCGCGAGTCCATGTCGAGGTGGTTCGTCGGCTCGTCCAGCAGCAGCAGATTGTCCTTGCGCAGCATGAGCGCGGTCAGCGCGACGCGGCCCTTTTCGCCGCCGGAGAGCGTTTTGATCGGCTGGAACACATCGTCTCCGGTGAACAGGAACATGCCCAGCGCGCCGCGCACATCCGACTGCTCCATCCGGGGGAAGCGGTCCCAGACCTCATCGAGCACCGTCTTTTCCGGATGCAGCGTGCTCTGATGCTGATCGTAGTAGCCAATATCGACGTTCGCGCCGTAGCGGATGTCGCCGGTATCGGGCAGCTCCTCGCCGACGATGAGCTTGATGAGCGTCGATTTGCCCACGCCATTCGGGCCGATGAGCGCGATGCGGTCGCCCGCGCGCACATGCAGCGTGAGCCCGGAGAACAGGTGCTTGTCGCCGAAGGACTTGCTCACCTCGCGCACCATCAGCACATCCTCGCCGGTCCTTCGCCGCGCCTCGAACTGAAAGCGGATCGAGCGTTCATCCACCGGCTTGTCGAGCTTTTCCATGCGCTCGAGCGCCTTTTCGCGGCTCTCCGCTGCGCGGATGGACTTCTCGCGGTTGAACATCCTGTAGCGGGCAATGATTGCCTGCTGGCGCTCGATCTCCTTCTGCTGGAGTTCATAGGCGCGGATGCGCGTTTCAAACCGCTCCTCGCGCTGGGCGATATAGCGGGTGTAGTTGCCGCTGTACTGCTCGGAGGCGCCCATCAGGATTTCCACCATGCAGGTGCAGACGTGATCGAGGAAGTAGCGGTCATGGGAGATGACCAGCACGCTGCCCTTGTAGGCGGCCAGGTAGTTTTCCAGCCACTGCAGCGTCTCCATGTCGAGGTGGTTCGTCGGCTCGTCCAGCAGCAGCAGGTCGGGCTTTTGCAGCAGGAGCCGCGCCAGGCAAAGGCGCGTCTTTTCACCGCCGCTCAGGGAATCGACGCTCTGGTCATACTGCGAGGGCTTGAAGCCCAGGCCGTTGAGCACACCGGAAACCAGGCTCTTCCAGGCATAGCCGTCCGCCTCCTCGAAGGCGCGGGTGAGCCGGTCGTAATCGGAGGAGAGCCGGGCAAAGCGCGCGGCGTCCTCGTGCGCATGCTCCATCTCGGCCTCCAGCGCGCGGATTTTCTTCTCCATGTCAAAGACCGGCTCGTAGACCTTTTCCAGCTCGGCCCATACGCTCGCACCGTGGGTTACCATGTCCTGCTGGGCCAGATAGCCCACGCGCGTGCCGCGAACCATCGAAATTTCGCCGCGATCCGGCGTTTCCAGCCCGGCGATGATGCGCATCAGCGTGGATTTGCCACAGCCATTGACGCCCACAAGGCCCATCCTGTCGCCCTGCTGCAGGGTGAAGGAGACATCCCTGAGTACCTCGTTGACGCCAAAGGACTTCGCGACGTTCTGCGCGGAAAGAACAATCATGTTCAGCAAACTCCTATCAGGATAGTGGTCCCCCTCGCATGAAGGAGAGACATAAACATACAAATTTATTATACTCTGGAATGGCTCCCGGCGCAAGGCGATTTTTCCTGTTCCCGGCACCGAAATGCAATTTGGGGTTGCAAGTCCGGCAAAAAGTCGTTATAATAGAGAAGGTCAAAGATAGTTAAATCCATCTGACCGACGATACAACGAAAAGAGAGGTGTTGTCCCATGAGGTTGCTCAGCGACTCCATTGAGGATTTCATAAAAGCCCTGATGGCGGACGAAACGCCGGAAATCGAGCTGCGCCGCAACGAGCTGGCGGAGCATTTCCAGTGCGCGCCGTCACAGATCAACTATGTGCTGGCGACCCGGTTCACGCCGGATCACGGTTATGTCATCGAATCGCGGCGGGGCGGCGGCGGTTACATCCGCATCGTCCGCATGGCCTCCAGCAGCAGGGAGGAGCTGCTCCAATCGCTCTACCAGCGCATCGGCATGTCCATCAGCGCGGGCGACGCTGCGAAGATCATCGAGCATCTCAAGAGCGAGAAGATCGTCACCGCGGACGAGGCGCAGCTCATGCTGGCGGCGCTCTCCCCGCAGGCCGTGCCGCTGCCGCTGGGCATGAAGGACGCCCTGTGCGCGGGCACGCTGCGCAGCATGATCCTCGCGCTGGCCAAGCGTCGCCCGTCCGTTCAGGCCTGAGGAGGGATGCCGCTTGCTGAATTTACCCAAGGCGTTCACACAGAGCGCAACAAAGGCCATGGCGCAGGCGCAGATCTGCGCGGCGACCATGGGGCTTTCCCAGGTCGGCTCGGGGCACATCCTGCTGGGGCTGTGCCGCAGCGCCGACGAGCTGACCCGCTGCCTGATCGGCGACATCCCGCTCCGGGAGATCGAGGAGACCGTCACGCGCCACTACAAGCGGGGTGAGGTGGGATTTTCCCGCGTCACGGGGCTCACACCGCACGCGCAGCGCATCCTCATCCGCGCGACGACCTACGCCAATCCGGACAAGCGCAGCCTGGCCGGAACGGCGCATATCTGGCTGGAGCTGCTGTGCGAGGACGGCTGCAAGGCGCATGCGATCCTCGCGGAGCTGGGCAAGAGCATAGAAGGGCTGAAAAACGAGCTGCGCAACGCGGCGGGAGACATCGAGCGTCCGGAGCGCGCCAAAGCGATCCCGGCCTCGGACGAACCGCTGCAGGTCAAGGTCGTGCAGATCAGGATGGGCGATCAGGAGGAGAAGGAGCAGAGCGAGGAAAACCCGCTCGAGGCCTATGCGCGCAACCTGACGCAGGCCGCCGCGGAAAAGAAGCTGGAGCCGCTCATCGGCCGGGAAAAAGAGCTGGCGATGATGATCCGCGTGCTCGGCAAAAAGACGAAGAACAACCCGCTGCTCATCGGCGAGCCCGGCGTGGGCAAATCCGCGCTGGTGGAGGGCCTCGCGCAGCGCATCGCCGACGGAAGCGCGCCCGGTGCGCTTGCGCAGACGCAGATCTATGCGCTCGATCTGGCGCAGATGATCGCGGGCAGCAAGTACCGCGGCGAGTTTGAGGAGCGTATCAAGAGCGTGCTCGCCGCCGCGCAGGAGGCAGGCAACGTCATCCTGTTCATCGACGAGATGCATACGCTCATCGGCACGGGCGGCTCGGAGGGCTCTCTGGACGCATCCAATCTGCTCAAGCCCGCGCTGGCCCGGGGCGAGGTGCGCATCATCGGCGCGACCACCTACAAGGAGTACCGCAAGTACGTCGAAAAGGACCCGGCGCTCGCCCGGCGCTTCCAGCGCATCGACGTGGAGGAGCCGGACCGGAAGGAAACGCTGACCATCCTGAACGGACTGCGCGGCCGCTACGAGGCGTATCACCATGTGACCATCCGTGACGATGCGCTCAGCGCCGCCGTGGAGCTCTCCGACCGGTATGTGAACGACCGGTACATGCCGGACAAGGCGATCGACCTGATCGACGAGGCCGCCTCCATGGTCAAGCTCGGGCAGATGCAGACGCCGGGACAGGCGATCGCTCTGCCGGAGGCTGGGGCCGGGAGTCAGCCGCTGCCCGCCATCGGCCCTCATGAAGTGGCGAGCGTTGTGTCCGAATGGACCGGCGTGCCGGTTGCCGACATGGAGAAGACGGACAACAGCGACGCGCCGTCCCTGGAGAGCCGGCTTGCGCAGCGGGTCATCGGCCAGGATGAGGCAATCGCCACAATCGGCCGGGCCATACGCCGCGCCCGTGCAGGCCTGAGCGACCCGAACCGGCCGCTTGGCGTGTTCATGCTGCTCGGCCCGTCCGGCGTGGGCAAGACGGAGCTGTGCAAGGCGCTCAGCGAGGCGCAGTTCGGCCGCGAGAGCAATCTGGTGCGCATCGACATGTCCGAATACAGCGAGGAGGCGTCCGTCTCCCGGCTGATCGGCTCACCGCCCGGCTATGTCGGCCACGGAGACGGCGGCCAGCTGACCGACGCCGTGCTCAAGCAGCCGTACAGCCTTGTGCTGTTCGACGAGATCGAGAAGGCGCACCCGAAGGTCTACAACCTGCTGCTTCAGCTACTCGACGACGGCCAGCTCACCGACAGCATGGGCCGCAAGGTCAACTTCCGCAACACCATCGTCATCATGACCTCCAATGCCGGCGTGTCCTTCGACATGGATAAGCAGCTGGGCTTTTCCTCCGGCGCGTCCGTTGCGGACAACGGGCGCCGCAGCCGGGCGATCCTGGCGAAAACGAAGGAGGTCTTCCGGCCGGAGTTCCTCGGGCGCATCGACGAAATCATCGTCATGAACAGCCTGACCGAAGCGGATGGGCAGCGGATTGCCATGCTGATGCTCTCCCGCATCCAGTCGCGCATGGCACAGCGTGGCGTGGAACTGATCATCGAGCCGCAGGTGCCCGTGCTGCTGGCCGGACTCGGTGTGGACGCCATGAGCGGCGCGCGCAACCTGAGGCGGGTGATCCGCGAGCGCGTGGAGGACCCGCTCAGCGATCTGATTCTCTCGCAGCCGGACGCCGGAAGAATCGTGGTCAGCGTGGAAAACGATACCATCGCGGTTCGCAGCTGCGCGCCGCTGCTGACAGCCGAATAAGGGAAAGCGGGCCTTGGCGCCCGCTTTTTGCGCTTGCAGTGCGGGCGTATCTGCGATACAATAAAGGAGTTTCATGGAGGTGTGCGCATGCGGAAAGGGTTTGAGCGGATCAGGCGGAGCGCGGCAGGGGCCGTCGCCTGGCTGTGCGCGTTCCTGATGCTCTGCGCTGTGCCGCTGCTGTTTCACAACGGCTTTTTTGACATCAACCGCGTGAAGGTCAGCGCGGTCTGCCGGATCGTGCCGTGCCTGCTGGTTGCATTTGTCGTCGCGCTGCTGATCCGCCCGAAGGGGGAGCGGCTGCAAAAGCCCATAAAAGGCACACGCGCGCCGCTTGTCCTGCTGGGCGCCCTGCTGCTCGCCTGCGTGATCGCCTGCGCCAGAGCGGGTTTTGACGAGGCCTCGATCTCGGGCAGCGAAGGGCGATACTGCGGGCTGGCCTTCTGGCTCGCCTGCGGCGCGGCGTTCTTCATCCTCTCGTCAGGCATATCCGGTCTGGCGCATATCGACGCCCTCGCCATGGCCTGCGCCGGCATCGTCGCCGCGCTGGGCATCGCCAACGCGCTGAGCGTCGATCCGCTGCGCTTTTACCACAACATCAGTGAGAAGCAGAAGGCGATGTTTCTCTCCACGATCGGCAACGCGGACTTCTTCGGCGCGTATCTGGCGATGCTCTTTCCGCTGGCCGGCGCGCGCTTTGTGCGCAGGGCGCGAGGACAGGCCGCCTGCCTGCCGCTGGCGCTTCTCATGGCCTGCGGCATCATTGCCTCACGCACGGACAGCTCGTTCCTGGCGCTTCATCTTGCCTGTGCCGCGCTGCTGTGCTGTACCGGGCACAGCCTGCACGGCATGAGCCGGGCACTCGTGCTCTGGGGCGGCTGCTTTCTTGCGCTGCCTGCGATGCAGCCCTCGCTGAACGCAGCGGACCGGATGTATTCCGGTCTGCTGCTCGCGCTGTGTGAGATGCATGCCGCCGCGCTGCTGGGCGCGCTGTGCCTGTGCGGCGCGGTCCTTTGCCTGTGGGCAGAGCGGCGGGGCATGAGTGCGCCCGGCCGCAGGCTGTCCGTGGCGATTGTGGCGGTGATGCTTATCGCGGTGATTACGCTCATCGGCGCAATCCTCTGGTTCTCCTGTGTGGATACCGAAAGCGAGCTGGGTGCGGCCGCCGCGCTGCTGCGCTTTAACGATGACTGGGGCTCACGCCGCGGGTTTGTCTATGTGCGCAGTCTGCGCGCTTACGCGGACTATGGCATCGCTGACAAGCTCTTCGGGCGCGGCGTCGATCTGACCCGGCGCATCCTGGAGCCGTACAACGACAATGCGAAGGTGCTGGCGCAGGGCACGTTCAACGACGCGCACTGTCAGCCTCTCCAGCTGCTGCTCACGACTGGGCTGTTCGGCGCGCTCGTGTTTCTGGCGTTCTACGTCTCGATGCTGCGCGCAATCTTTCGCCATGCGGGAGAGGACGCGCTGCTCACCGGCGTTCTGGCCTCGCTGGCCGGATACGGCGTGATCATGCTGCTGCAGGTCACCCAGCCGATCCTCATCTCCACCTGTTTATCCCTTTGCGCGCTCGCGCTTTCCCGAATCCATCATCAGAAGGAGGGCATCAACCTTGAACCTCGAACAGCTCCTTGACCGGCTGCGCCACACGCCCGCCTTCATGGAAAACGTGACGCACTGGGAGACGATTCCAGCGCGTGAGGCGCGCTATGAGCCGTTTCCCGAATCGCTCGATCCGCGCATCCCGCCCGTGCTCGCTGGGCGCGGCATTTACAGGCTCTACAGCCATCAGCGCGAGGCATACGACCTCGTGGAGGCGGGAAAGGACATCTGCGTCGTGACGCCGACGGCCTCGGGCAAGACGATGTGCTACAACCTGCCCGTGCTCAATACGATCCTGCGCGAGCCGGATGCCCGCGCACTCTACCTGTTCCCGACAAAGGCGCTCTCCGCCGACCAGGTTTCCGAGCTCTACGAGCTGATCGAAGCGATGGGCGTGGATGTGAAGACCTACACCTACGACGGCGATACGCCCGCCGCGGCGAGGCGGCAGGTGCGTCAGGCGGGGCACATCGTCGTCACCAATCCGGACATGCTGCACTCCGGCATTCTGCCGCACCACACGAAGTGGGTCAAGCTCTTTGAGAACCTGCGCTATGTGGTCATCGACGAAATTCACGCCTATCGCGGCGTGTTCGGCTCCAACCTCGCCAACGTCATCCGCCGGCTTTCGCGGCTTTGCCATTTCTACGGCTCCCATCCGCAGTTCATCTGCTGCTCGGCGACCATCGCCAACCCCGGCGAGCTGGCCGAAACGCTCATCGGCCGTCCGGTCAGCCTGGTCGATCAAAGCGGCGCGGCCAGCGGCGAAAAGCACGTCATCTTCTACAATCCGCCGGTGGTCAACCGGCAGCTCGGCGTGCGCAAGTCCGTGCTGCAGGAGACGCTGCGCATTTCCTCCATGCTGGTGGACAACGACATCCCCACGATCGTCTTTGGCAAGTCGCGCTTGACGGTCGAGGTGCTCACGCGCCACCTCAAGGAGCGCGTCAAGGACCCGCTGGGCAATGCCGGGCGCGTGCGCGGCTACCGGGGCGGCTATCTGCCGACGCTGCGCCGGGAGATCGAGCGCGGACTGCGCCGCGGCGACATCCGCGCCGTCGTCTCGACGAACGCGCTGGAGCTGGGCATCGACATCGGCCAGCTCGACGCCTGCGTGATGTGCGGCTATCCCGGCTCTGTCGCCAGCACCTGGCAGGAGGCGGGCCGCGCGGGACGGCGCAAAAACACCGCGCTGACCATCCTCGTGGCGTCCTCCTCGGCGCTTGACCAGTACATCGTCACGCATCCGGCGTACTTCTTCGGGCGATCGCCGGAAAACGCGCTTGTACACCCGGACAACCTCTATGTGCTGCTCAACCACGTCAAGTGCGCAGCCTACGAGCTGCCGTTTGAGGAGGGGGAGAGCTACGCGGAGGGCGTCTCCACGAAGGAGCTGCTCGACTACCTGACCGAGGAGCAGATCCTGCACCTGACGGGCGGGCGCTACTACTGGATGGCGGAGGAGTTCCCGGCTGCCGACCTGTCGCTGCGCTCGGTGACGAGCGAGAACTTCCTGATCATCGACATCACGCGCCCGGAGCACCACAACGTCATCGGTGAGATGGATCGCTATACGGTCCCGATGCTCCTGCACGAACATGCCATCTACATGCACGAGGGCCAGCAGTACCAGGTCGAGAAGCTCGACTTCACCGAAAAGAAGGCGTATGTGCGCAGCGTGGACGTCGATTACTACACCGATGCGGACCTCAACACCAGCGTCAGGGTGCTCGATGTGCTGAAGGAGCAGCCGCTCGGAAACGGCTCGCTGGCCTATGGCGAGGTGCTGGTCACCTGGCTGGTGACGATGTTCAAGAAGTTCAAGCTCGACACGCAGGAGACGCTGGGCTTCGGCCCGGTCGATCTGCCGGAGCTGGAGATGCCGACGAACGCCTGCTGGTGGGCGCTGGATGAATCGCTGACCGGCGGCCTTTCGATGGACGATCTGCAGGGCGGCATGCTGGGCATCGCCAACGCGCTGCGCCAGATCATCCCGCTGTACCTGATGTGCTCGCCCAGCGACATCTGTGTGCAGTACCGCGTGCGCGATCCGTTTACCAAACTGCCGACGATCCTGGTCTTTGACAACTACGCGGGCGGCATCGGCCTGAGCGAGCGCGTCTACGGCATGCGCAGCCTGATCTTTGCGGACGTGCACGCGCTGATCGCCGGGTGTCCGTGCGAGGCGGGGTGCCCGTCCTGCGTCGGCCCCAGGGCGGAGGTCGGCGAGCGAGGCAAGCAGACCGCGCTGCTGCTGACGGAAAGGCTGATGGCGCTATGAGAAGCCTCAGGGAGCGGCTGATGGCGGTGACCAGCGCGCCGCCGAAGCCCACCAGGCCGCAGCCCCCGCCGGAGGAAACGCCGTTTTTCTGCCGGGAGCACATCGTGCCGCTGGACGGCCTGCGCGGCATCGAGCGCACGACGCTCGAGGAGATCCGCGCCTGCGACCCGGCGTTCACGGGAGAGCACTGGAGCATTCAAAAGCTCCTTTTTCTTGACACGGAGACGACGGGACTGAGCGGCGGCGCAGGCACGCTGGCCTTCGAGATCGGGCTGGGATTCATCGATGCGCGCGGCATGGTCATCCGGCAGTACGTCATGCGCGATTACGGCGAGGAGGCCGCGATGCTCGCGGAGATTGCCTCGCTGCTGCCGCGCTTTGACACGCTGGTGACCTTCAACGGCAAGAGCTTCGACATCCCGCTGCTGGAATCGCGCATGGTGATGCACCGCATCCGCGTGCGTCTGACCGACTGGCCGCACCTCGACCTGCTGCACGCGTGCAGGCGGGTCTACAGGCTGCGGCTGGGGCGGTGCAGCCTCTCCGCGCTGGAGGAGGCCGTGCTCGGCGAGTCGCGCACGGACGACCTGCCCGGCGCGCAGGTGCCCCAGCGCTACTTCGATTATCTCAGAACGCGCGAGTTCGCGCTGCTTGAGGACGTGCTGCGCCACAACCGGCAGGATGTGGAAAGCCTCGCCTCGCTGACGGGGCACCTGTGCTCGGCATTTCGCGAGCCGGAGCAGCTCGCGCACGCGGAGGATGCCTTTTGCGTGGGCAGAACGCTGCTGCGCGGCGGACACACCGAGGAGGGCAGGCGCTGCCTCAGAATCCTCGGCATGAGCAGCATGTCATCGCAGGCGCACATGGTGCTCTCCGCGAGCTACAAGAAAAGCCGGGAATGGGCGTCGTCCGTGGCGATGTGGACGGAGATGATCGCGCGCGGCGAGGGTGGCACATGGCCCTACGTCGAGCTGGCCAAGTATTACGAGCACACGGAGCGGGACTATGCCCGCGCACTGCGCTATGCCGGCGCGGCGCTCTCGCGAGCGCTGAACCTCTCGCCGCTTGGCGGGGACGACGCGGAGATCGCCACGCTGCGAAAGCGCGTGGAACGGCTGAAACGGAAACTGGCTGCACAGGGCGGCTCGCCCGCAGCGAATCGATAAGGAGGAACTTCAATCATGAGCTTTATGGGCAATATGACGGGCAACAAGGCGCTCGCCGCGCACGGCAAGGGCGAATACGACAAGGCACTGGAGCTGTATGCGCAGGCGTACGAAAAGGGCATGGACAAGCCGCGCCTGCTGCACAGCTACAGCGTGCTGCTCATCCGCACCAGTCAGTTTGACAAGGCGCTGGAGGTCATCAAGAAGATGGAGAAGGTGCCGGGCCTCACCCCGAAGGACCGGTGCGATCTGCACGTCAATTACGCGATCATCCTCGCCAAGAAGGGGCACCTCGACCGCGCGATGGAGATCCTCATGGACGAGTTCCGCCACGTCAAAAACGGCAGTATGTACAGTATCATCGGCTACCTGAAGATCGAGCAGGGCGATCCCGAGGACGCGCTGGCCTTCAACAGGGAAGCGCTCGACTACGACGACAGCGACCCGGTGTTCCTGGACAACATGGGTCAGACCTATTACCGGCTGCTTGGCGACAAGGAAGCCGCGAAGCCCTACTTTGAAAAGGCCATCGCGCTCAAGCCCGGCGCCATTGACACCAACTATTTCCTCGCGCTCTACGACATCGAGGCGGGCGAGATTGACAAGGCGCGCGAGAAGCTGCGCACCGCCCGCAAGGGCTTCACCTCGCCGCTCAACTACGCCACGCCGGAGATGATCGACGCGAAGCTCGCGGAAATCGGCAAATAACGTCCGGGCATATCCACAGACTGATACACAGGCGGCCCATGCCATGCGCATGGGCCGCCTGTACGGTTTATCGGGTATCGCCGGAGAGCGCCGGAATCAGGCTGAGCAGCCCGGAGAACAGCCCGCCGCTCTGACGCATCTGCGCCAGCTGCACGGCCTGCTGTCCCTCCAGCCAGACGCCCTGTTGAAGCAGCTCCTCGTGGATCGGAATGATGCGGTAGGTGTAGAGCACGCCCGGCTGCGTCGTGTAGTCACTGTAGGTGAGCGTCTGGCCGCTGGAGCCGATCAGCTCGGTGAGGATGACCGACTCGCCGACCGCGTCGCGCTGGATGCGGTAGCGCGCGCTTGAGGCCGCCCTGAAGCTCAGCTGCGGATATCCGCCTGCGTCATAGGCGACGGTGAAGGACGAGGGTGCCGCGGGCGCATTCCACATGTCCGAGACGGCGTAGGGCCTGTTCTGCGCGGTGAAGACCTCGCGCAGGCGCGAATCCTCGGGGGTGGAGTCGCTGGCGAGCATGACGGAGCCGCGTGCGGTGATGGCCCGCTTGTCAAGCGTCAGCCAGACGAGGCCCGCTGCCTCCCGGAACTGCGGCTTGTCCCGGTCGGCATAGGTCTTCTTGAAGAACGCGGAGGCGAGGGACGCCGTGTTCCTGCCGCCGGTGATGCCGTTGGCGATCTTGTGCTGATCGTCCGTCTGGTCAAAGCCCATCCAGACGGTGACGGAAATCTCGGAGTTGTAGGCAGCCATCCAGATGTCCCGGTTGCCGCCCGTCATGGATACGGTGCCCGTCTTGCCCGCAACGGGCGTGTTCGCCGAGAGCATGCGCGTGCCCGTGCCGCTGGTGACGACGGATTGCAGCATCGACGTCATCAGGTAGGCGTTCTGCTCGGAAATCACGCGCTTTCCGGCCGTGTCGCGCTCAAAGAGCACCGTACCGTCCGCCGATTCGATCCTGCGCACGCAGAACGGGTCGTGATAGACGCCGCCGTTGGCGTAGGGGACATAGGCGGCGGCCAGCTCCACCGGCGTGACGCCGTAGGTCATGGAGCCCAGCGCCAGGGAGAGGTTTTTGTCGCTCTCCTGCGTCGGGATGCCCATCCTGTTCAGGTATTCGATGGACGTGTCGATGCCGATTTCCTCCAGCAGGCGCACGGCCGTCGTGTTGAGCGAATTGCGCAGGGCTGTGCGCATCGTCACGCGGCCATAATAGCGATCGCCGGCGTTCTGCGGCGTGTAGCCGCCAAAGCTGGTCTTTTCGTCGAGCAGGACGGAGGCCGTCGTGTAGCCCAGCTCCAGCGCGGGCCCGTACACGGCCAGCGGCTTGAGCGCCGAGCCGGGCTGACGGCGCATCTGCGTGGCTCGGTTGAGCCCGCGGCGCGTCGTGTAGTCCCGCCCGCCGACCATCGCCATCACCGCGCCCGTCTCCACGTCCAGCACGGCCATGGCGCTCTGCACCGGCGTGCCGTCCTTCGCATCCGCAGGGAAGTAGCTCGCGTCCGCATACAGGCCGTCGGCAATCCCCTGCAGCTCCGGGTCAAAGGCGGTGTAGATCAGAAAACCGCCGCCGTTGACCTCGTCTGCCGTGATGCCCAGCAGCGCTTCGCACTCGCGCAGGGCCTCGTCCACATACCAGCTGGTCACCTGCGGCGTCTGCTCGCGGGCGAGCACCCAGATCTCCTCCTGCACGGCCTCCTTGTGCGTCTCCTCCGTGATGAAGCCGTTCTCGAGCATGGTATCAAGGATATAGCCGCGGCGGGACTTGTTGAGCCGCGGACTCTCGCTGGGCGCATAGGCCGACGGCGCCTTGATCGCCGCTGCCAGGGATGCGCTCTGCGCCAGTGTCAGCTCGCCCACGTCTACGCCGAAATAGGCACGCGCCGCGGCCTGAATCCCGTATGCGCCGCGCCCGAAGTACACGGTGTTCAGATACATTTCCAGAATTTCATCCTTGCTGTAGGCGCGCTCGATCTGCAGCGCCAGCCAGATCTCCTCGAGCTTGCGCCGCACCGTCTTTTCTGCGCTCAGGTGCGTGAGCTTGGCCAGCTGTTGCGTGATGGTGCTGGCGCCCTCGGAAAACGATCGGGTGATCAGGTTGCTGCGCAGCGCGCCGAAAATGCGGTAGATGTCGATGCCGCCGTGTTCGTAAAAGCGCAGGTCCTCCGCGGCGATGAACGCCAGCTGCGTCTCCCTCGGAATCTCCTCCAGCGAGACGAGCGTGCGGTTTTCCGTGCTGCGTACCTCGGTGATCAGCGCGTCGCTGCGGTCATAGATGCTGGAGGTCTGCGCCAGCGCATGAAGCTTCTGCGGATCAAGCCGCTGCCAGTGCGGCACGTCAAAGACGATCACAAAGCCCGCGGCCAGCAGCAAAAGGACGGCGAGCGCAATGCCCGCCGCGATTAGAATCCGCTTCTTCGTTTTGCTCATGACCGCCCCTCCCGCACAAAAACGTGATCACCTCTTGTTTGCCCGCAATCGCGCAAACTATGCGCGCATAATCCGCGCGCGGTGACATATATATAGTGCATACGAACAAGGCGGGAGGGATGGACCCTTGCTGGAAAGCAGACGAACCGGGGACCGGCTCTGCGTGCACCTGAGCGGCGAGATCGACCATTGCGTCGCCGCGTCGCTGCGCGGGGAGATCGAGTCGCTTCTGCGCGATCCCACAGTCAAGTCGCTCTGGCTCGATTTTTCGGACGTGACCTTCATGGACAGCTCCGGCGTCGGCATGATCATCGGACGCTACAAGACGATGAAGGCGCGGGGCGGCAGCGTGCACGCATGCGGCCTGCATCCGCCTGTGGACAGGCTGTTTCATCTGGCCGGGCTGCACCGCATCATTGCCATCGCAGGAGGGGACACGGAGCATGAATAACCGCATGGAGCTGAGATTCGACGCGCTGGCGGAAAACGAAGCCTTTTCGCGCATGGTCATCAGCGCGTTTCTGGTGCAGGTCAACCCGACGATGAGCGTCGTCTCCGAGGTGCGCACCGCTGTGAGCGAGGCCGTCACCAACGCGATCGTGCACGGCTATGCCGGAACGACGGGCACGGTCGTGCTCCGCGCGCAGATCGAGAGCGATCAGGCCGTCATCGAGGTGGAGGACTACGGCTGCGGCATCGCCGATGTGCAGAAGGCCATGCAGCCCTTCTACACAAGCCACCCCGAGCAGGAGCGCACGGGTATCGGCTTTTCGCTGATGCAGTCGTTCATGGACGGCGTGAGCGTCACCTCCTCGCCGGGCAGCGGGACGCTCGTGCGCATGACCAAGCGGCTCGAGGCCTGAAGCATGGCCGATGCGTTGGACGTACACGAGGAGCAGGACGCCATCGCGCGGGCAAAGCGCGGAGACTGCGAGGCGATGGAGCGGCTGATCGAAGCGGCCCGGCCGCTGATCATCCGCCTGGCGGGCAGGCTGGGCACTGCGGCTTCGCTGCGCGATGAGCTGATCCAGGCGGGTGTCATCGGGCTGATGCAGGCCGTGCGCCGGTTCTCGCCGGAGCAGGGGACGCGGCTGACGACGTACGCCGTTCCGTGGATGCTGGGCGAAATGAAGCGTGCGCTGCGAAGCGCGCTCGATGCGACGGGTGCGCTGGAAAAGCATTCCGAAATGCTGCGTTGCGAGGCGTCCCTTCGCGAGCAGCTGGGGCGCGCGCCGCGGCTGGAGGAGGTCGCCGGTGCCTGCGGCATGGATGCACAGCAGGCCGCCCAACTCGAAGTGATGGCCGGGACGCCACTGTCCATGGAGGGCAGCGACGGAGAAGCGCTGCTGCGCACGCTGGCAGGCGAGGAGGACATCGACGTGGAGCGCGTTGCGCTGCGCATGGCCATGAACGAGCTGGAGGCCGAGGAGCAGCGCGTCGTCCTTCTGCGCTATTATCGCGACATGACGCAGCAGGAGACGGCGCGGCTGTTGGGCCGCAGCCAGGCGCAGATCAGCCGGATCGAGCGGCGGGCGCTCGACAGGCTGCGAACGCTGCTCGCCTAGAGAGGACACAGGGGCAGAAACAGCGCCATCAGGGCTGCAGCCAGCGCGGCACGCAGCAACCCCGTCAGGACGAGCTGACGCATGTGCACCCCGTAAGCCCGCACGAAGAGCAGGTTTTGCGAGAGAATCGACACCCCGCCGAAGCCGCAGACCGCGGAGACGAGCACCGCGCCTGTAACCGGGGAAAAGCCCGCGCAGCAGATTGCATGCGCACCGCCTGCGGCCTCCAGGATGCCGTGTAGCAGCGTGGCGGCCGCTCCAGGCAGCGGAAGAAGGACGGTCATGCCCTCGGCGACGACGCTGTAGAACACAATGCAGCCGCCGACGGACAGGATCGCGCGCACGCTGTCCGTGACCGGCTCGGCTGCGCCGGAGGCCGGCGCGCAGACCTGATCCTCCTGCGCAGCGTGCTGCCCGCGACCGGCGGTGAGCAGCCGCACCAATCCGGCGCTGAGCGCAGCGGCCAGCAGGTGCGCAGCCAGCAGACATACGGCTGTCCTGCCGCCTCCGAGCCAGCCGCCCGCCATGCCAAGCATGAACATCGGGCTGATGGTGCCCGTCAGCGCGCAGAGGGGCAGCAACGCGTCCCGGCGAAGGCGTCCCTGCTGCGCATAGCTGCCCAGCACCGCTGCACCGGAGGGCGAGCCGCCCAGAAGCCCCATGCCCGCAGCGGCGAGCGCAGGGGACAGGCGGCGGCCAGCGAGCTGCCGGCTGAGCATCCGGCACAGCACCATATACGGAAACAGGCTGGGCACGACGCTCATCGACCACGTTCGAAGCGCTGAAGCGGCAGCCGCCGTCGTGCGCTCCGGGCTTGTCAACATGACCAGCATCATCAGCAGACAGCCTGCAATCCTCAACTTTCCTCACCCGCGTCCATCGTATGCCGCGTGAAGTGGGGGAAATGACCGCGCCTTTTTTGCACTTTGCTCGAAAGGCGCGCGCTTTCCTGCCGCAAAAGACCGGAAATTGCTGATGCGGAGAAGAAAAATTGCATATTTGTGTTGCGCTTTGCCCCGGCCGGGTGCTATAATAATCGCTGTAGCAAAATCAACCGGGAGGTTTTACAGTTATGTCTGGCCATTCTAAGTGGGCGAATATCAAGCACAAAAAGGGCAAGGCGGACGCCGAGCGCGGCAAGATCTTTACGAAGATCGGCCGTGAGATCGCCATCGCCGTGCGCGACGGCGGCAGCGATCCCGCCACCAACGGCAAGCTGCGCGACGTCATCGCCAAGGCGAAGGCGAACAACATGCCCAACGACAACATCAAGCGTTCCATCGCGAAGGCTGCCGGCGAGCTTGGCAGCGTCAACTACGAGGAGATCACCTACGAGGGATATGCGCCGGGCGGCATGGCCGTGATCGTCAAGACCGTGACCGACAACCGCAACCGCACCGCCTCCGACATCCGCCACATCTTCGACAAGAACGGCGGCTCGCTGGGCACCAACGGCTGCGTCTCCTACATGTTCAGCAACGTCGGCCTCATCGTCATCGAGCGCAAGCCCGGCATGGACGAGGACGAGGTCATGATGGCCGCGCTGGATGCGGGCGCCTCCGACATTCAGGCTCTGGAGGACAGCTTCGAGGTGACCACCGAGGTCTCTGATTTCTCCGCCGTGCGCGAGAATCTGGAAAAAGCCGGCTACACCTTTCTGAGCGCGGACCTGACGATGATCCCGCAGAACACCAACGAGATCACCGATCCGGAGACCGTCCAGAAGATTCAGAAGATGCTTGAGATGCTCGACGACCTGGACGACGTGCAGGACGTCTACCACAACGGCGAGCTTCCTGAGGATGAGGAAGAGGACGACTGATCACCCGCAGCCCGCAGCGTTCAGCGCTGCGGGCTGTTTTCTGCCCTGTCCATCGCTCACGGCTGATTTCTTGGCGGCTTGTCTTGACTTTTCCATGCGGATGTGAAACAATACAGGGAGAATCATTCCGGGACATTTCCAAAGAGGGGAAACACGCATGAAGACTGTTACGCTGATCGTGCCCTGCTACAACGAGGAGGCCTCGCTGCCGATCTTTTACGATGCCGTCTGTGAGGTGGCGAAGGAGATTCCGCAATACGCGCTGACGATGCTCTTCGTCAATGACGGCTCGAAGGACAGGACGCTGTCCATCCTGCGGGAGCTGGCCGGAAAGGATGAGCGCGTGCGCTATTTGTCCTTCTCCCGCAACTTCGGTAAGGAGGCCGCCATGTATGCGGGCTTCTGCAACGCGAAGGGCGACTATGTCTGCGTGATGGACGCGGACATGCAGGACCCGCCCGCGCTGTTGCCACAGATGCTCACCATTCTGGAGACCGGCGAATACGACAGTGTCGCCACGCGCCGCGTGAGCCGTGATGGCGAACCGCCGATCCGCTCGTTCTTTGCGCGCATGTTCTACAAGCTCATCAACCGCATTTCCGACGCGGACATCGTGGACGGCGCGCGGGATTTCCGCCTAATGAAGCGCGAGATGGTGGACGCCATCGTCTCCATGTGCGAATACAACCGCTTTTCGAAGGGCATCTTCGGCTGGATCGGGTTCCGCACGAAATGGCTGCCGTACAAGAACGTGGAGCGCGTGGCAGGCGAGACGAAGTGGAGCTTCTGGAAGCTGTTCAAGTACTCCATCGACGGCATCGTCAACTTCTCGCAGGCGCCGCTGTCCATCGCGTCCTTCAGCGGCATGCTCTTTACGCTGATCGCGTTTTTCATGGTGCTCTTTGTCATCGTGCGCAAGCTGATCTTCGGCGATCCGGTCGCCGGCTGGGCGTCCACGGTCTGCATCATCCTGTTCATCGGCGGCATACAGCTGCTGTGCATGGGCATCATCGGGCAGTACCTGGCCAAGACGTATATGGAGGTCAAAAAACGCCCGCACTACATCATCGCCGAGTCGAGCGATCCGGACACGACGCTCGTCAGGTAAAGCAGGAGGTTCCCTTTGAAACCGAAAAGACACGCCCGCAACGGCGAATTTCACCATAAGCACAGCCTGGGGCAGAACTTCATCGAGGATGAGGCGCTGCTCGAGCAGCTCGCAGAGCTTTCCCTGGTCACGCCCGAGGACAGCGTGCTGGAAATCGGCCCGGGCTTTGGCGCGCTGACTAGGCCGCTTTCCGCGCGCTGCAGGCGCATCATCTCCCTGGAGATCGACGACACGCTGCTGCCGATTCTGCGCGTGGCGCTGGAGAAATGCGAAAACGCCGAGGTCGTGCTGGGCGACGTGATGAAGACCGACCTGGCCGCACTGGTCCGGGAGAAGCTGGGGGACGGCCCGTTGCGCGTGGCGGCGAATCTGCCGTACTACATCACCACGGACGTGCTCACCAAGCTGCTCACCGAGCTGCCGCAGGCGCGCTCCATCGCCGTGATGATCCAGAAGGAGGTCGGGGACAAGCTCCTCAGTCAGCCCGGGGAGGACGGCTACGGCCCGCTGGCGATCCTGTGCCAGTATCTGTGCGAGGTGCGGCGCGCGCTCGATGTGCCCGCAGCGTGCTTTACGCCGCCGCCCAAGGTCGATTCGAGCTTCATGGTGCTTGAGCGCCGCGATGCGCCGCTGTGCAGCGTGCACGACGAGGCGCTGTTCATGAAGCTGATCCGCGGGGCGTTTGTCATGCGCAGGAAGACGCTCGTCAACAACCTGATGTCCGCGTTCTCCCTGAGCCGTGAGGAGGCTTCGGCCTGCATCGACCGCGCCGGACTGCCCGCCCAGGTGCGCGCGGAGGCACTTTCCATCGAGGAACTTGCGCGCCTTTGCAACGAAATCTCCGGTTTGCAGGCGTCAACTGACCGGATTTGAAAAAAATGGATAATTTCTTGTCAGATAGCAGGAAACAGAGGGGAAATGTCGAAATTCTTGAATAGGGTGGAAATTGATTTTGAATCATTTTCCAAATCCGTTTGCTGCCCAGAACGACCCTGAACGAGCAATCTGCAAAATGGAGGACAAAAACTATGAATGAGATCAATCTCAGCAAGTGGGGCATTATCAATACCGGTAAGGTTTTCCATAACCTGACCCCGGCTCAGCTGACGACCGAGGCCGTCAAGCGCGGCGAGGGCGTCCTCTCCGAGACCGGCGCGCTCTCCGTGATGACCGGCAAGTACACCGGCCGTTCTCCGGAGGACCGCTATGTGGTCGATACCCCGGATATCCACGATGAGATCGCCTGGGGCAAGATCAACATGCCGATCACTGAGGAGCGCTTTGACAAGATTCTCACCCGCGTGGCGACCTATCTGCAGGGCCGCGACGTGTTCGTGTTCGACGGCTTTGCCGGCGCCGATCACCAGTATCGCCGCGCCATCCGCGTCATCAACGAGCTGGCCAGCCAGAACCTGTTCATCCATCAGCTGCTCATCCGCCCGACCGATGAGGAGTTCGAGAACTTCACCGAGGACTTCACCGTGCTGTGCGCCCCGGGCTGCAAGTGCATCCCCGAGCTCGACGGCATCCACTCCGAGGCGGCCATCCTGGTCAACTTCAACAAGAAGATCGTCGTCATCGCGGGCTCCGGCTACGCGGGCGAGATGAAGAAGAGCGTCTTCTCCGTCATGAACTTCCTGCTCCCGGCCGACGGCGTGCTCCCGATGCACTGCTCTGCCAACATGGACCCGGAGACGGGCGACACCGCCGTGTTCTTCGGCCTGTCCGGCACCGGCAAGACCACCCTGTCCGCCGACCCGAACCGCATGCTCATCGGCGATGACGAGCACGGCTGGTCTGAGAACGGCGTGTTCAACATCGAGGGAGGCTGCTATGCCAAGTGCATCAACCTGTCCAAGGAGAACGAGCCGTTCATCTGGAACGCCATCAAGTTCGGCGCGCTGGTTGAGAACGTCACCATCAACGACAAGGGCGAGTTCGACTTCAACGACGGCTCTGTGACCGAGAACACCCGCGTGGGCTACCCGGTCGATTACATCCCGAACGCAGCACATCCGTCCATGGGCGGCATCCCGAAGACCGTCATCTTCCTGACCGCGGACGCCTTCGGCGTGCTCCCGCCGATCTCCAAGCTCTCCAAGGAAGCCGCGATGTATCACTTCGTGACCGGCTACACCGCGAAGCTGGCCGGCACCGAGCGCGGCATCACCGAGCCGACCGCGACCTTCTCCACCTGCTTCGGCGCGCCGTTCCTGCCGCGTCCGGCCAGCAAGTACGCTGAGATGCTCGGCGAGAAGATCGAGAAGTACGGCACCAACGTCTATCTGGTCAACACCGGCTGGGCGGGCGGCCCCGCGGGCAACGGCGGCAACCGCATGAAGCTCAAGTACACCCGCGCGATGGTCACCGCGGCGCTCAACGGCGAACTCGAGAAGAGCGAGTTCGTGATGGACCCGGTCTTCAATGTCGCCGTGCCGACCACCTGCCCGAACGTGCCGTCCGAGGTGCTCATCCCGCGCGACATGTGGGCGGACAAGGCCGCGTATGACGAGCAGGCGAAGAAGCTCGCCGGCATGTTCGTCAAGAACTTCGCCAAGTACGAGGGCATGGATCCGGCGATCGTCGCCGCCGGCCCGAAGGCTGAGTAATCTGCAATACAAACAAAGAAGGGCTGCCTCGCGCAGTCCTTCTTTTCTTTAGAAAAAAGCATCCGGCAGATCTGCCGGATGCCTTTGGGGCAGCTGTCCCAAGCCCCGCCTAGGGGCTTTGCCCCTTGACCCCACCGGGGACCAGTCCCTGGACCCCTTTTCGCTTCGCGCTTATTGGAGTATATTCAGAATCAGCTTCGCAGGAACTTGAGCTTGGGCCGCAGCCGCTTGACGTAGAGGATCACCAACGGGGAGAGCAGCCGGTCATACATGAACATGCAGACATTCATCAGTGCGATAAACGCGATCAGCAGCGCCACGCCCATCTGCGTGAAATCCTCCACCACGGCATCCATGTGCAGCAGGAAGCCGAGAATCATATACATCGCCACGATGGAGACGTTGAACACGATCAGCTTGAGCAGCACGCGCACGGGTTTTTGCTTCAGGCGGTCGATGTCCCACTTGACGATGGGGTAGTAGCCCAGGAAGAGATAGAAGAACGCTGCCTCCTTGTCGATGCCCACGAACAGCGTGATGAGCGCGACGGCAGCGTAAGCCGTCCATGCGGCTTTCTTCCCGTATTCCAGCAGAATCGGGAGCAGGATCACCCCGGCGATCATCGGCGCACAATAGGTGAACACGGGGACCAGTCCGCCGGTGAACATCATGACCGTCGCCAGAGCGACCATCATGCCGCAGAACGCGATCATGCTGCTCGTCTGACGGCTGCTTCTTCGGTTGTTTGCCATCAAATCCCTCCAAACTTGCCCTTCATTATAGCACAGGATGCGTACCGGGGCAATTGACCCGACGAAAACCCGATACAAAAGAACGGCCCGGAAAACCGGACCGTTCCTTGTCAGGACAGAAGATTACTTGCTGAGTGCAAGCTGCTTGGCCAGCCTGCGGATCTGCGGGATCATCGCCAGCACGATGCAGATGATCGCCTCCGGGATGAGGTAGAAGCCGTTGTACACTGCAGAGTAGACCAGCACATTCTGCCCCTCCGGCGCATACATGCCGAAGAAGATCACGCCGGACAGGAAGGCGCAGACGAACCGGCCGAAGGTGCCGATGACGATGCCGGGGATGAGGCCCCACTGATCATTGAACTTCGTCGCCAGGCCGGCGAGGCCCAGCATCGCGAAGGCCAGCGGGTAATCGAGCAGCAGCTCGACAGGATGGACGAAGTACGCGTCCTGGATGAACTGGAGGATGCCGTAGGCCGCGCCCACCAGCATGCCCGGGCCGACGCCGTAGGCATAGGCGAACAGGAAGATCGGCAGCATCGACGCCAGCGTGATGGAGCCTCCCTGCGGCAGCTTGTACAGGCGGATGTAGGAGAGGATGAAGGAGAGGGCGATGCACAGCGCAGCGTTGGCGAGCATGCGCGCGGTCCACTTCTTCTGGTCGCGGGTCACGGCGAAGAGCACGATGCCAACGATCACCAGCGCGGCAACGATGGCCCAGACGACGGGAGAAATCTCGGCGAACTTGGAGAACATAGGATACAACCCCTTTCGTATTTTGCAATTCGCAGGCCGCTTCTCTTTCGACCTACATGATCAGGTCATGCAAAAAGCCGCATACCCTGAGGGATATGCGGCCTGGAAAACCCATCCTGTCGCTTCCCTACGGTAGGATTACCTACACAGGTTCAAAGGGACCGGCCTCTCGGCCATCTCAGCAAATGCGCGCCCCCAGCGGTCATTGAATTGTCAAACGTATTATAGAGGAGAAGCGTGCGCTTGTCAAGCGTGAATTACGCTTTTCCGCCGCCCATCAGCAGGGACATGACGGCCTTCTGCGCGTGCAGGCGGTTTTCCGCCTCGTCGAAGATCACGCTGTGCTCTCCGTCGATGACCTCGCCCGTGACCTCCTCGCCGCGATGCGCGGGCAGGCAGTGCAGGAAGATCGCGTCCGGCTTGGCGACGGCCAGCGTTTGGGCGTTGATCTGATAGACGCCGCCGAACGCCTCGCGGCGCTTCTCAGCTTCGCCTTCCTGGCCCATGCTCGCCCAGACGTCGGTGTAGAGCACGTCGGCATCCTTACAGGCCTCCAGCGGATCGGTGCAGACCGTCACCTTGCTGCCCTGCGCCTCGGCGTTGGCCACGGCCCAGGCGGTATAAACGTGATTGGGCTTGTAGCCGTCCGGGCTGGCGATGGCGACGTCGATGCCCAGCTTCGAGCAGCCGAGCATCAGGGAATGGGCCATGTTGTTGCCGTCGCCGACGAACGCGAGCTTGAGCCCCTTGAGCGTGCCCTTCTTTTCATAGATGGTCAGCAGATCGGCTAGCACCTGGCAGGGATGGAACTCGTCGGTCAGGCCGTTGATAATCGGGATGGAGCCGTACTTCGCCAGCGCCTCCAGATCGCTCTGCTTGAACGTGCGGATCATGATGCCGTCCACCATGCGGGAGAG
>CAMENN010000018.1 GCA_945928315.1 uncultured Clostridia bacterium | reverse complement strand
AGCGCCATGTTGCCGCGGTCGCCGCGCACGAACAGGTCGCGCACCTCGAGCATCGGCTTGCCCGGCGCGCGCTGCGCGTTGTTGACAGGCAGGTAGACCTCGTGGCCGGTCATCAGCGCGGCGATGTCGGCGGAGGAGTGGTCGGCGGTGTTCCCGCGGAAGACGAGGCGGCCGCCGCGCAGGATCGCCACCTTGTCCGAGAGCGCCTTGACCTCCGCCAGCTTGTGGCTGATGAAGATGATCGACAGGTCGCTGGACATGCGGCGCAGCAGGGCAATCAGCTCGTCCGTCTCCTGTGGGGTCAGTGCGCTGGTCGGCTCGTCGAGGATGAGGAAGCGCGCGCCGAAGCACAGCGTCTTGACCAGCTCCACGCGCTGCTGCTCGCCCACGGAGAGCTGCCAGACGTAGGCGTCGGGATCGACCGCCAGGCCGTAGTGCTCCGAGATGGCGACGATGCGCCGGCGCACGGCGTCAAGGTCCAGCTTGGCGGCGCGCTTCATGCGCGCGCCAAGGCGCTCATCCTGTCCCTCGGTCCTGATCTGGGACAGCCCCAGCGCGATGTTCTCCGTCACGGTGAGGTTGGGCACCAGCATGTACTGCTGATGCACCATGCCGATGCCGCAGGCGAACGCGTCGCCGGGGGAGCGGAAGACGACCTCCCTGTTGTTGATGAAGATCTTGCCCTCGTCCGGCGTATACAGGCCCATCAGGATGTTCATCAGGGTCGTCTTGCCCGCGCCGTTTTCGCCGACGAGCGCCAGCACCTCGCCCTTGCCCACGGACAGGGAGATGTCGCTGCATGCGACGACGCCGGGGAAGCGCTTGGTGATGTGCTCGATGCGCAGGCTGGTGATGGGTTGGGATGCCATGGACATACCTCCGTGTGCGGCCCGTGGGCCATGATGGGCGGACGCTGCGTGACACGCAACGCGCGGCGCGAAAAAAGGGACTGCCGGACAGCGCGAGGGGAAGGATGCCTGACGGCATGCGGCCCTTTGCAATCTTGCGGCAGTCCCGATGGATTACTCGAGAACGATGTCGGAGAAGTCGATGGTGTTGGCCTCGGCGCTCAGCCTGTCAAGGGCAGCCTGCGCCGCGTCGCGCACCTCCTGCGGGAGCAGGTCGGCGTTCTCGGAGAAGGTGTAGATGAAGCCGGCGTTGTTGTAGCTGAGTGCGATGTTCTCGCCGCCGACCTTGCCCTCGGCCATGCGGTCGATGATGCCGACGACGACGGCGGCGTAGTCATAGTCCGCCGCGCCGAGCACGACGTTCGGGAAATCGACGAGCTGAGAGGTGGTCTGGCCGATCCAGACGACGCCCTCGCTCGCATCGACGATGCGCAGCGCGCCGATGGCCTGCTGCGCCGGGCCGACGAGCACGTCGCAGCCCGCCTCGATGAAGGTCTTGCCCATGTCGCCCGCGCCGACGGTGTCGGAGAAGCTGCCGGTCCAGGAGAGCATGTACTGCGCGTCCGGGTTGGTCTCCTGCAGGCCCTTGATGAAGCCGCGGACATAGCGGTAGGAGTCGCCGCCGTCGCTCGGGCCGACGATGCCGACCTTGCCGGTCCTGGTGGTCATGCCGGCGATGATGCCGTTGACGTAGCCCGGCTCCTCGGACTGGGGCATGTAGGTGAAGATGTTGTCGCCCAGAATCTTGTCGCTGGTGCCGATGGCGAACACCTGCTCCGGATACTCCGCGGCGACCTCGGTGCAGGCGGAGGTGAACTGCGCGCCGTGCACGATGATGATGTCATAGTTGTCGGCCAGCTGGTCGATGGTGTTGGGGGCGTCGGCGATGGCCACGGACTCCACCGGCGTGTAGTCGATGTCGTAGCCGCGGGCGATGGCATTCCTGATGCCGGTATCCATGCTCTGGCACCAGCCCTTGTCATCGACGGTGTCGGAATAGATGACAGCGACGGAGACGCTCTCGGCGACGGCCGCGCAGGCGGCGCAGAGCATCAGCAGGCAGGCCAGCAGAAGGGCGAGCTTCTTCATGGTGATCGTGCTCCTTTGTATGTGATTTTTCCGCCGGAAGCGGAGAAAAAGAACCCTCGCTCCGGCGCTCTCGAATGATATTACGCGATCGGACGGAAAAAGTCAAGACAAAACACGATGCTTTTATGAAAAAGAAACAGGAATGTTCGGAATCCGGCAAGCGCGGGCCGATTGACAAAGGCGGGCGCCTTCTATATAATGGGAAATGAATACGCATGGCCGCCGGCAGGCGGCGGAGGAAATATGGCCACCTATCAGAATTACGTCATGGCGCAGTCGCTCGAGGAGGCGTATGCGCTCAACCAGAAGAAGAGCTCGGTGATCGTCGCGGGCAACATGTGGCTGCGCATGTGCGGGCTGCGGCGACAGACGGCGATCGACCTGTCCGGCCTGGGGCTGGACCGCGTGGAGGAGACGGAGGACGCGTTTGTCATCGGCGCCATGACGCCGCTGCGCGCGCTGGAAACGCACGATGCACTGAACCGGGAGACGGGCGGCGCGTTTGCCGCGGCGCTTGCCCCGATCGTGGGCACGCAACTGCGCAATACCGCGACGCTGGGCGGAAGCGTCTATTCCCGCTTCGGCTTTTCGGATGTGAGCACGCTGCTGCTGGCGCTGGATGCGGCGGTCGTGCTCCATCATCGCGGCGAGGTGCCGCTTGCCGTCTATCAGCAGGAGCCCTGGGACCGCGACATCCTCACGCATGTGCGGATTCCGAAGGGCGTGCGCGCGGGCATCGTCAGCGTACGGCAGAGCAAAACGGACATCCCGACGCTGGTGTGCGCCGCGGCGATGGAGCCGGGCGGCGTGCGGCTGGTGATGGGCGCGCGGCCTGCTCGGGCGATGATCGCCGCGGAGGGCGTCGATCCGGACGCGCCGACGGCCGTGTTTGAGGAGATCACGCAGCGCGTGCCGCTGGGCGGCAACCTGCGCGCCTCGGAGGCATACAGAAGGAAGGTTGCGCCGGTGCTGCTGCAGCGCGCGGCGCGAGCCTGTGTGGAGGGAAACCATGACGATTGAGTTTACGCTGAACGGCCGCCGCGTGACGGCGCAGGCGGACGCGGACGCTTCGCTGTACCAGGTGCTGCGCGCGCTGCACATCGCCAGCGTCAAGTGCGGCTGCGAGACGGCCAACTGCGGCCTGTGCACCGTGCACATGGACGGCAGGGCGGTGCTCTCCTGCTCGGTGCCCGCCGCGCGCGTGCAGGAGCATGACATTGTGACGCTGGAGGGCCTGCAGGAGGAGGCGAAGGCGCTGGGCGGCTGCCTGGCGGACGAGGGCGCGGAGCAGTGCGGCTTCTGCGTGCCGGGCCTCATGATGAACGTGCTGGCGCTGGCCCGGGAAAATCCGGACGCGACGGACGCGGAAATTGACGCGTATCTGGCGGGCAACCTGTGCCGCTGCTCCGGCTACATGGGGCAGAGGCGGGGCATCCGCCGGTACCTGGATTCGCTGAAGGGGGTGCGCGCATGAAGGCTGTCGGCATGGGCGTCCGCAAGAAGGACGCCATGGCGCTGACCACCGGCAAGCCCGTCTATGTGGCGGACATCGCGCCGGAGGACTGCCTCGTCGTCAAGCTGCTGCGCAGCCCGCACGCCAATGCGATGATCGAGGAGATCGACGTGAGCCGCGCACAGCGCGTGCCGGGCGTCGCCTGCGTGCTGACGTACCGGGATGTGCCGAAGACGCGCTTCACGCTCGCCGGGCAGACCTACCCGGAGTTCAGCCCGTATGATCGGCTGATCCTCGACCGGCACCTGCGCTGCGTGGGCGATCCGGTCGCCATCGTCGCGGCGGAGACGGAGAAGCAGGCGCTGGCGGCGATGCGGCTCATCCGCGTGCGCTATCAGGTGCTGCCCGCCGTGCTCGACGCGCAGGAGGCGCTGGACAACCCGGTGCTCGTCCACCCGGAGGAGGACTGGCACGCGCTCGTGCCCGACTGCGGCGCGGACAACCGCCGAAACCTCTGCGCGACGGGCGAGGACGCCGACGGTGACGTGGAGGCGGAGCTGGCCGCCTGCGACGTGGTCATCGACCAGATCTACGAGACGAAGGCGAACCAGCAGTGCATGATGGAGACGTTCCGCGCCTTCACGCGCTGCGACGCATACGGGCGGCTCGAGGTCGTCTCCTCCACACAGATCCCGTTCCACGTCCGCCGCATCCTGGCGACGGCGCTGGAGCTCAAAAAGAGCGACGTGCGCGTGGTCAAGCCGCGCATCGGCGGCGGCTTCGGCGCGAAGCAGACGGCCATCTGTGAGGTCTATCCGGCGATCGTGACGGTCAAAACCGGACGCCCGGCGATGATCATCTTCACGCGCGAGGAGTCGATGACGGTCTCCTCGCCGCGCCATGCGATGCGCATGCATGTGCGCGTGGGCGCGATGCGCGACGGCTCCATCCGGGCCATCGACCTGCACACGCTCTCCAACACCGGCGCGTACGGCGAGCATGGCCCGACGACGGTGGGCCTTTCCGGCCACAAGTCGATCCCGCTCTACACGCACGGCCTGAAGGCGTTCCGCTTCCACTGGGACGTGGTCTACACGAACACGATGAGCGCGGGCGCGTACCGGGGCTACGGCGCGACGCAGGGCCTGTTTGCGCTGGAATCCGCGATTAACGAGCTGGCGCATGCGCTGCACATGGACCCGGCGGCGCTGCGCGAGGCGAACATGGTGCGCGAGGGCGAGCGCATGCCCGCCTACTACGGCGAGACCGCGGGCAGCTGCGCCATCGACCGCTGTCTTGCCCGCGCGAAGGACATGATCGGCTGGGATGAGAAGTATCCCGCCCGCACGATGCCCAACGGCCATGTGCGCGCAGTCGGCATGGCGCTGGCGATGCAGGGCTCCGGCATCTCGAACGTGGACACCGGCGCGGTATCCATCCGGCTGGGCGACGACGGCATCTACAACATGTCCATCGGCGCGACGGACATGGGCACCGGCTGCGACACGATCCTCGCACAGATCGCCGCGCAGAGCCTCGACTGCGATGTGGACAACGTGACCGTGCACGGCGTGGACACCGACACCTCGCCGTATGACTGCGGCTCCTACGCCTCGAGCACGACGTATGTGACGGGCATGGCTGTGGTGCGCACCTGCGAGGTGCTGCGCGGCAAGATCACGCGGGTGGGCGCACAGCTGCTGGGCGCCGCGCCGGAGGACGTCTGCTTCGACGGGGACTGCGTGCGCCGCATGGACAGCGAGGAGAGCGTCCCGCTCCGGGAGATCGCCCAGGCGCATATGACCGCCGGGGTGGAGGACCTCTCGGCGTGCGAATCGAACGGCTCGCCGATCTCCCCGCCGCCGTTCATGGCGGGCTGCGCGGAGATCGACCTCGACCCGCTCACCGGGCAGGTGGAGGTCGTCGATTATGTCGGCGTGGTCGATTGCGGCACGGTCGTCAACCCGAATCTGGCGCGGGTGCAGACGGAGGGCGGCATCATGCAGGGCATCGGCATGGCGCTGACGGAAAACCCGGAGATGAATGGCCGGGGCCGGACCGTGAGCAATTCCTTCCTTCAATACAAGGTCCCCTCGCGCGTGGACGCCAGAAGCGTGCGCGTGGCGTTTGAATCGAGCTACGAGCAGACCGGACCGTTCGGCGCGAAGTCCATCGGCGAGTGCGTGATCAACACGCCCGCGCCCGCCATCGCTGACGCGGTGTACAACGCAAGCGGCGTGCGCGTGCGCTCGCTGCCGATCACGGCGGAGAAGATCCTGCTGGGGGAGCGGGAATGAACGTCGGCGCGGTCGTGCTGGCCGCGGGGCTGAGCACGCGCTTTGGCGCCAACAAGCTGCTGGCGGATGCCGGTGGCAGGCCACTGATCGGCTGTGCGCTTGGATCGCTGTGCGCGGCGGAGGGCATCGCCCGGCGCGCGGCGGTGGTGAGCGATGAGCGGGTGGCGCAGATCGTGCGCGGATACGGCATGCAGGTCATCGTCAACGGCGACCCGGCGCGCGGGCAGGCCCATTCCATCGCGCTGGCGGCGCAGGCGATGCGGGACATGGACGCGCTGCTGCTGATGGCGGGCGACCAGCCGCTTGTGCGCCCGGAGACGCTGACGCGGCTGCTGCGCGCGTTTGAGGCAGGCGGCAGGGGCATGGCCTGCCTGATGGACGGCACGCACCGGGGCAATCCGGCGGTCTTCCGGCAGGCGTATTTCGGGCAGCTCGCGGCGCTGACGGGCGACCGCGGGGCGGGTGCGCTGCTGTGCGGAAACGAGGCGGATTTGCTCGTCGTGCCCTGCGCGGATGCAGATGAGCTCTCCGACGCGGATACGCCGCAGGCGCTTGAGCGCATCCACGAAAGGCTGCAGCAATTGATGCACACATAGGAAAACCAGCTGACCGGCGGCGGAGCGCATCCGCCCGTGCGTCAGCCGGTTTTTGACGGAGAAAAGGAGGTTTTGTGCAAACCTGTGCGGACGGACGGCGATGTGCTGGTGAATCTTGCGGCTTGAAAAGCGGCGAGGAAATGTGTATAATCTCATCGCTTTGGAAAAAAGGAGGTCGCCCCGCCGGGGCGCTTGCATCACCATGACGAAAGATCTGACAAAGGGTTCCCCGGTCCGGCTGATCCTGGGCTTCGCCATCCCGCTGCTGGCCGGTATGCTCTTCCAGCAGCTGTACAGCTTTGTGGATACGATGATCGTCGGCCGGTTCCTGGGCGTGACGGCGCTGGCGGGCGTCGGCGCGACGGGCTCGATCAACTTCCTCGTGCTGGGCTTCTGCATGGGTATCTGCTCGGGCTTTGCCATCCCTGTGGCACAGCGCTTCGGCGCGCACGAGGAGAGCCGCATGCGCGAGTTCGTCGCCAACGGCGCGTGGCTGGCGATCGGCTTTTCCGTGGTCATCACCGTGTTCACCGTCGTCTACTGCCGGGACATCCTGACGCTGATGAACACGCCGAAGGACTGCTTTGAGGAAGCCTACCGCTACATCGTGGTGATCTTCGCGGGCATCCCCTGCACATTCCTGTACAACCTGCTCTCCGGCTACCTGCGCTCGCTGGGCGACAGCAAGACGCCGCTGTTCTTTCTGATTCTCTCGTCCGTGCTCAATGTGGCGCTCGATCTGCTGCTCATCCTCGTGTTCCATATGGGCGTGCTGGGCGCCTCGCTGGCGACGGTCATCAGCCAGGGCGTCTCCGGGCTGCTTTGCCTTCTGTGGATCGCTGTGCGGTTCCCGATTCTGCACATCACCCGCGAGGAGTGGCGCGTGCAGGGGAAGCGCATGACCGAGCTGTGCGCTTACGGCGTGCCGATGGGCCTGCAGTATTCCATCACGGCCATCGGCAGCGTGATTCTGCAGGTGGCGGTCAACTCGCTGGGCTCGGTGGCTGTGGCAGCTGCGACGGCGGGCAGCAAGGTGCTGGGCTTTTTGGCGTGCCCGTTCGATGCGCTCGGCTCCACCATGGCGACCTACGGCGCGCAGAACGTCGGCGCGAGCCGCTATGACCGGCTGAACAGGGGTGTGTTTGCTGCCTCGATGATGGGCTTTGCCTATTCCGTGCTGGCGTTCGCCGTCACATGGTTCTTCGGCACGGAGCTGGTCAGCCTGTTCGTCTCCGGAGAGGGCGGGGCGGAGCTGATCGAACTGGCGCAGCAGTACATGCTCGTTGTGGTGCTCTTCTATCCGCTGCTGACGCTGGTCAACGTCGTGCGCTTCATGATTCAGGGCATGGGCTTTTCCGCCTTTGCGATTATCGCGGGCGTGATGGAGATGATCGCGCGCAGCCTGGCGGGCATCGTGCTTGTGCCCGTCTGGGGCTTCATCGGCGCTGCTCTGGGCGGACCGCTGGCCTGGGTTTTCGCGGATCTTTTCCTGGTGCCGGCCTATTTCCGCTGCCGCCGCCATCTGATGAGCACGGCGCATCATGTCCACGTCACATCGGGCGAAGAGGGCGCGGTTCAGCGGTAATCCGCGCGAATTTCAAGAAAATGCATTTTCCCTCTTGACGGATGCGCGCGATTCGTGTATAATAGGTTTCGCTGATTGAGCAGCGGCCGATGGAGAGTTGGCTGAGTGGTCTAAGGCGCACGACTGGAAATCGTGTGAGGGCTGATACCCCTCCTTGGGTTCAAATCCCAAACTCTCCGCCATAGGTAGTCAGGGGGGCAACCTCCAAGCCCTGATGCGTTTCATACACGCGTCAGGGCCTTTTTGTATCTCCAGCCACCTTTCCCGACAGGGCTTTTCTGCGGCTGCATTTCACGCGGGAACGGAGGACCATTCCCGCAGCAAATCGCCTGCGCATCTGCGGTTGTTCGTTGCGAAATGGCGGCCCGGATGTTATAACAGAACGTGCAGGGCCGCATCCTGCGGCGCAAACCATTGTATTGAGGAGGATGAATGGGATGAAACGATGGCTTTCTCTGATGTTCTGTCTTGTGATGGTGATGTGTTGTCTGCTGCCCTTGTGCGCATGCGCTGAGAATGAAGGCGGATTGAAGGGCGCCAAAGGCGCTGCGCTGCTCGAGCAATCCAATCTACCGCCCGTCAGCCTGGAGGGCAGCCCATACCTCGCGCTGTATGTCGAATAGCAGAAGGACGGTGAGGAGGGCGTCACGCATGCCAAAGCCACCCTTCTGCACGTGAACGGAAATGAAAAGCATGACAATCCCGCGGCAGAGGACGTCGTCATCGAGTTGAAAGCGGAGGACACGCTGGAGCTTCGCAGCGGCAGCGATGCCCATGTGTTCAATGACGGACTGGCCTACGGCGATACGTACACGTTTGCATTTGATCTTTACTGTGCGGCGCCGAGGGCGTATGTCGAACGGGCGCCGGAGCCCAGGCTGACGATCTCCGTGACCAGCGCGAACGTCGGGCACTGCGAGTATACCTGCGTTTTTGACAGCACCACCGAGCCCCGCGCGCTCCTTCTCGGCTGGAATGTAGAAAACAAAACGCCCAATGCCATCCGCAACGACCTGGACATGATGAAGGAGCTCTTCGGAAGGAGCTACTACAACATGCAGTCCGTGATTCAGTACGGGCCGTATTTCAATCACGAGGACATCTGGGAGCTGCTCAAAATCCTTCCGATGATGGAGACGGATGAAAACGATGTCACCTATATCTATCTGAATGCCCATGACTCCTCCCTAGGGTTCTTCGCACACCGCATCATCCGAGGATTCCGCGCCTTTGCGCCGGGGACTACCGTTACGGTCGACGGCGAGCAATACTCGGATACCTTCGTCCTCTACAAACAGTTTCTCCCGCGGCTTGCGCGATCACTGAAGGGGCGCATTGTGCTCGTGATCGGCGCGTACGGCTGGTTTACCAAGGAGCTCTACGACAGGTATCTGACGGATACCGGCTTGGTGCCCGTTGGCGACGCCTACAGCTACATGCATGAATACGCGGAAGAGCACGTCACGCTGACGATGCTGAATCCGCAATTCACCGGCAATGCCGATACGGCGCTGTTCTGCTTTGACGCCAATACATGGATTGACGATCCGGAGTTCGTCGTGATTGAGGAAAGCATCGCCGTCACGTCCGAAGAAGCCGTGATTGTGACCACGGACATCGATGAAACGGCGTACGACAGGACGGAGAGCTACATCGTCAGGCCCACGGTGACCGTGACCGGCAGGCAGGACGTTTCTGACCGGATCAACGCCCGGCTTGCTCAGCTGTATGACGATACGCAGTGGATCATCGGGGAGCTGGAGCAGGAGCCGCTCCCGGCAAACGCGGGAAAGCACCTGTACACGCTGACCCTGAAGGACGCATCCGCCACGGGCTCTCTGCTGTTCCTGACCTTTGAGGAGGTGCGCTATACCTCCGGCGCCGCGCGTCCGATGAGCGGTCAGTATGTGCTGACCTTTGATACGGCGACCGGGCAGGAGGCGGAGCTGAAGGAGCTCCTCATCTCCGGCCCGGAGGCGAGCGAGCAGCTCGTCGGCATGATTGAGGCGGGCCTGACGGAAAAGTATGCCGCCAATCTGTTCGTGGATGCGGGCATTGCCGCCGGGTATGCGTTCACAAATGAGCGGGTGACGTGGAAGATGGGCGCGGACGGCCTGCACATCCTGTATCCGGGGGACTGGATTTCGCCGCGCTATCTGGGCACGCTGGATGTGGCCCTGACGCAGGAGCAGCTGAGCAGCCTGCTCGCGGGAGAGCAGACTGCCGCCATCTCCAACGCGCAGGGCCATGCGGGCATCTCGCGCAGCAACACCGGAGCGGATTTCGGCCTGGCGGGCGAAAGCATCCTCGAGGCGGAGGAATTGATTTCCGAGGCAAAGGTTTCCATCGTCCGCGGCGACGATTCGTATTCCTATCCGGTCACGGTGGTCTTCTACGCGACGGCGCTGAATGGGCAGTCCGCCTTCCTTCCGGCGTTTTCGGAGAAGGAATGGTATGAGGTCACCTACGAATCCGGCGGACAGACCGTAGAAGCGAGGTTTGAATGAGCCTCCAAAGAGCCGCTGCGGCTTCACACAAAGGGCGGGCGCCTGCACTGCACAGTCGGGGCGCCCGCCCTTTGTTTCCAATGAAGCATGCGCTCCGGTGCGCAGAGGCAGACCGTCAGCCGGATGCCTGTCAGGCTCTGTCCTGCGTCCATCCGACCCGTCCCGTTTCCCGGAAGACGGGCTGTTGCTGTACCTGCAAAACCGGCCGTTCACGGGTCCATCGGATAGCAGGTGAGCTGGTGTTGGTCGTCGCAGACCGCGAGGAACACGTCGGTTGCGCTGCCGATGCCCTGATTGCGCAGCTGGCGGCCCAGCCAGGTCTCGTCGAGGCCCAAGCGCCGCAGGTTCTCGCCGAGAATGCGGCCGTCCATGATCACCTCGACGCTGAGTCCCTCCTGCTGCGGGGTGAGGCCCATGTCCTGCGGCGTCGCGGGGCGGCGCGTGCTCACGGGCAGAAGGGTCAGCTTGCCGTTGTATTCGAAGACGGCCGTGTCGATGTCCGACAGATTGAAATAGCCCTGCTCGTGGCACATGACCATGAATTCGCTCAGATCGAGCTTCGCCTTGCGCATGTTCTGCCGGTACAGCTTGCCGCTGCGCAGGATGATCGTCGGCGAGCCGTCCAGATACTTGCGGCTGCGCATGAAGCGCACGCCGACCTGGGACATGGCCCAGGTGGCCAGCGCATAGACGGCCATGGCGATCAGCGGGCGCGTCGGGGTTTCCAGCTCGGTGGCCAGCTCTGCGGCGATGGAGCCGATGGTGATGCCGGTGATGTAGTCGAGAAAGTTGAGCTGGGCGATCTGCTTGCGCCCGATGATCTTGGCGCAGACGAACAGCGCGGCGTACGAGAGCAGTGCGGCGAGCACGACCCTGACAAGCTCCATGGACGATCGGCCTCCTTCACGGATACTGCGCCTCAGTCTGCGCAGAAGGGGCGCCTGCCATGCGCCTTGCAGGACAAATCCGCCCGAAATGCATCCGATGGCTTGAAAACGGCCGTTTCCGCTGGTATAATGGAAAAGATTCCGGCTGCGTCTGCCCCGCAGCGCAGACCTGGAAGGCTGTTTCCCAAGCGACGCCGCGCGCTGCGCGGCAAGGACTTGTCGGGTATCCCTGGTGAACCCGAACGGAGGACAATATGAATCATTCGAAGAAGCTGGACGTCCGTACCCTGACGCAGCTGGCGATTCTCGTCGCCATCGAGCTGGTCATGAAGCTCATCGGCCTGGGCAGTGTGCCCGTCGGCCCGCTGTACATGTCGTTTTTGACGGTGCCCATCGCTGTCGGCGCCATTGTGCTGGGCCCCGCAGCGAGCGCGATTCTGGGCGGTGTGTTCGGCATCGTCAGCTTTATGGACGCCGTCAAGGGCGCTTCCATCATGACGTCGAGCCTTTTGGCGGTGTCGCCGGTGCACACGTTCATCCTGTGCTTCGGCATGCGCGTGCTGATGGGCGTCTGCGTCGGCCTCGTCTACAGCGGCATGGCCCGCATCTGCAGGCGCAGCGTGGTCAACTGCTTTGTGACCTCGCTGTCCGCGCCGCTGCTCAATACGCTGTTCTTTATGGGCTACATCGTGCTCGCCTTCTATCAGACCGACTATGTGCAGAGCCTGGTGATCGCCAAGGGCGCGGGCAACCCGCTCATGTTCGTGGTGCTGCTGGTCGGCGTGCAGGGCGTCGTCGAGGCGATCGTCTGCTCGGTGACGGGTACGGCCATCGGCAGCGCGCTGCTCAAGGTGACGGGGCGCATGGCGGCGACCCGCTGAATACGCGGAATCCATTATTCCGGCAGGAGATGACATGCGATGATCTTTGCGATGGACATCGGCAATACGAATATCAAGGCTGCTGTCTTTGACGGCGACAGGCTGCTCAAAAAGTGGCGCTGCGCTACCAACCTGACGATGACCTCGGACCAGTACGGCATCATCATGGTTGATCTGTTCCGCTACAACGGACTCGATATGCACGCGATCGAGGGGATCATGATCTCCTCGGTGGTGCCGACCATCAACTACACGATCGAGCACATGTGCCGCGACTACTTCGGCAAGGAGCCGAAGCTACTCGTGCCGGGCATGAAGACGGGGCTGAACATCCGCTACGAGAACCCGCGTGAGCTGGGCAGCGACCGCATCGCCAACGCGGTGGCCGTCGCCGCGCGCTACGGCGGGCCGTCGGTGTTCATCGACTTTGGCACGGCGACGACCTACGGCGTCATCTCCGCGAAGAACGAGTTCATGGGCGGCGCCATCGGCCCCGGCCTGCGGATGATGAACGCGGCCCTCGCCGGCGGCACGGCCAAGCTGCCGTCCATCGAGCTGGTCATGCCGCCCACGGTCATCGGCCGCACGACGGTGACCAACATTCAGTCGGGCATCCTGTACGGCTACATGGGCTCGGTGGAGAAGATCGTCAACGAGATGCGTCGGGAGATGGGCTGTCCGCAGGCGAAGGTGATCGCCACCGGCGGCATGGCGCATATGGTCAAGGCGAACTCGTGCGTTATCGACGAGATTGACCCGGACCTGACGCTCAATGGCCTCAGGCTGATCTACGAAAAGAACGAAGGCTGAGCTTCGCGAGGAGGATGGATATGGAGAAGATTGCCATCGGATTTCTGGGCTGCGGCAACATTGGCAGCGGCGTGTACCGCCTGCTTGGCGAGCGCGGCGGGGAGATTGCGCGCAACGAGGGCGTGTCCTTCACGGTGAAGCGCGCTCTGGTGCGCTCCCTGGCCAAAAAGCGCGCCTGCGATGTGCCGCAGGAGATCCTGACCGACCGCCCGGAGGACGTGCTTGACGATCCGCAGATCGGCATCGTCATGGAGTTCATGGGCGGCGCGGAGCCGGCGGCTTCCTATATCATCCGCGCGCTGTCCGCCGGGAAGACGGTCGTCACCGCCAACAAGATGGCGCTGGCGACGCGCTGGAACGACATCATCAGCGCGGCGGAGAGGTACGGGGCGGGGCTGTACTTCGAGGCCAGCGTCTGCGGTGCGATTCCGATCATCCGCGCGATGAGCGATTCCCTGCAGGCCAACCGCATCGAATCCGTGATGGGCATCATCAACGGCACGACGAACTACATCCTCAGCCGCATGAGCAGCGAGGGCGCGGCCTATGCCGACGTGCTGGCCGACGCACAGCGCCTGGGTCTGGCGGAGCCGGACCCGACGGCGGACGTGGAGGGCTTTGACGCAGCCTACAAGCTCTCGATTCTGGCGAGCCTCGCGTTTCACCGGCATGTGCCTGTGGAGAGCGTCTATCGCGAGGGCATCACGGCTGTGACGCCGCTGGACGTGCAGTGCGGGCGAGAATTCGGCCTGACGCTCAAGCTGCTGGCGATCGCCAAGCAGGAGAACGGGCGGATTCAGGTGCGCGTGCATCCGACCTTCGTGCCGGACGCGCATCCTCTTGCCAGCGTCAGCGACGCGTTCAATGCGGTCTATGTGGACGGCTCCGCCTGCGGCGAGATGATGTTCTACGGCCGCGGCGCGGGCGACATGCCCACGGCCAGCGCGCTGGTGTCCGATCTGATCAAGGCGGGAAGGGCGAAGCGCCATGCGCTGCCTGCGGTCTTCGGCGAGGCGGAGGAGATTGCAGACGACTGGAACAGCGTCTACTTCATCCGCATGCTGGCCGCGGACGAGCTGGGCGTGCTCTCGATGGTCAGCGGCAAGCTGGCCGAGCACGGCGTGAGCATCGCCTCCATGATGCAGAAGGGGCGCGATCCGCACAGCGGCTATGCGCAGCTGGTGTTCCTCACGCACCGCGCGGGGGAGCGGGCCGTACGCACCGCGCTCTCCGAGATGGACGGCAAGACGGTTTCCCAGGTCAGCGTCATCCGCGTCGAAGGACAGAGTTGACAGAAAAACTGCATGAAAGAAGGACAGCGCAAATGGAGACGCTGTCTTTCTGTATACGTTCAAAATCGGTGAAAGAAACACTATTCAATATTGTATATGTGCAGATTGCATAAAACGCGCCTGGAGCGTTTTTTCGGCAGCTGGGGGGAACCGGAAAAAAACGGATGCGAAAAAACCGGAATTTGCAGGATTCATTCGTCGAAACAGCAGGAAAAGGGCGAAAAATGATCGAATCATGGCGGGTTTCGTTTAGGAATGATGGAAAACTGGTCTGATGTTTTGAAAACGGGTCGGATGAACCAAATGTTCATCCGTAAACAAACTGAACAAAAATGGAGTAAACAGAAGAAAACATGAGATAAGAGAATATACAAGGATGTAAACGAATGAAACGGATCATATTGATGGAATTTGCGGGAATAAAAACGGAAAAAACCCGGAAGGCGAGAGGAGAATCCCTGTATTTTTTTGTGAACTTAATCACTTGAAAAATGGAGAAAAAGCATCTATAATGTGAGCAAAGAGACGCCGGGGGACGGAATGGCCGGTGTCCGACGCATTCACAGTCGCGGCAAAACCGTGACGAGACATGAAGGGGGATTTTTTCATGGCAAGCCTGAAGCTCAATCACATCTACAAGATCTACTCTGGCAATGTGACCGCCGTGTCCGACTTCTGCCTGGACATCGCTGACAAGGAGTTCATCGTTCTGGTCGGACCGTCCGGCTGCGGCAAGTCCACCACGCTGCGCATGGTCGCCGGCCTTGAGGAGATCACGGAGGGTGAGCTCTACATTGGCGACCGCCTGGTCAACGACGTCGCGCCGAAGGACCGCGACATCGCGATGGTGTTCCAGAACTACGCGCTGTATCCGCACATGACCGTGTATGACAACATGGCGTTCGGCCTCAAGCTGCGCAAGAAGCCCAAGGACGAGATCGACAAGCTGGTCCGCGAGGCGGCCAAGATCCTGGGCATCGAGCAGCTGCTCAACCGCAAGCCGAAGGCTCTGTCCGGCGGCCAGCGTCAGCGCGTCGCCCTCGGCCGCGCCATCGTCCGCGACCCGAAGGTCTTCCTCTTCGACGAGCCGCTGTCCAACCTCGACGCGAAGCTGCGCGTCCAGATGCGTACAGAGATCACCAAGCTGCATCAGCGCCTGCAGACCACCTTCATCTACGTCACGCATGACCAGACCGAGGCCATGACCATGGCGTCCCGCATCGTCGTCATGAAGGACGGCTTCATCCAGCAGGTCGATACCCCGCAGAACCTCTACGACTATCCGGCTAACCTGTTCGTCGGCTCCTTCATCGGCAGCCCGCAGATGAACTTCTTCAACGCCAAGCTCGTCAAGAAGGCCGACGGCGTGTGGGCCGAGTTCGGCGACAACGCCGTGAAGGTTCCGGACGCCAAGGTCCGCAAGCTCGTCGACGAGTCCTACATCGGCAAGGAAGTCGTCATGGGCATCCGTCCGGAGAACATCCACGACGAGGAGCGCTTCATCTCCGTCGCCGACGGCAACCTCGTCGAGGCGAAGGTTGAGGTCGTCGAGCTGATGGGCTCCGAGACCTACCTCTACCTCAAGGCCACCGGCAAGGACGGCAACGTCGTCGCCCGCGTCGATCCGCGCAGCACCGCCCGCAACGGAGACACCATCAAGGTCGCCTTCGAGACGAACCGCCTGCACTTCTTCGACAAGGACAGCGAGCTGAGCATCCTCAACCGCTGATTTTCCCCCGACAGCCTCGCTGCCCGTACCGTTTCGGTACGGGCAGTTTTTGTATGCACACCGGCGGAATGGGCGTCTCTGACCGGAAACGATACCGGCGTCGCAGGTCAGAAAGCGCCCGAAATGGCGAAATTTTGTGGAGAATCCACAAAATCACGGCATTATTTACCAATTTTGCGGAGATATTTTTTCAAACGTATGGATTTTGGGAAAGGATTACGATATAATAACCGCGTATCAGCAAAAAGGTGTTTAGGCGTTCTCGAAAGGAGAAGGAAACATGATACCTGAGAAGCGTTTTTTGAATCAGATTCAGCAGGTGCTTGCTCGCCTGATGCAGCCGCTCTGGCTGCTGGATACGGAAGGAACCGTCCTGCTGCCCGAGGATAACCGCGGCAAGGTCAACCTTCCGGAGTTTATGGAGCCGGGCATGCCCGTGGCATTTGAGGGCAAGACGTTTTTGATGATCGGTATTACGCCGGAACTCATTCTCTGCGCGGATGCGCAGGGCGCGGCCACGCATGACTGCATCGTGCTCGCGGGCGCGATGGTGCAGTCCATGGGCCGCGGCGAGGCGCCGATTCAGAGCCGCTATGACGTGTACCGCCGCGTGCTGCGCGAGGAGCTGACCGGCTCCGAGCTGGAAGCGCTTGCGCACGAGCATCAGATCGAGATGAACCGGGACCGCTGCGTGCTGACCTTCCAGATTCTGCAGACGGAGACTGAGACCGCGTTCAACATGCTCGAGGAGCTTGTGCCGCGCGCCAACGGCGATCTGCTCGTGGAGATGGACCGCCACACGGTCGTCTTCCTCAAGAGCATGGAGAACGTCGAGTCCTTCGACGAGCTCTATCAGCTGGCCGAGGCCATCGAGCAGACCCTGCTCGACGAGGCCGGCAAGAGCTGCGTGGTCGGCATCGGCGAGCCGAAGAAGACCTTCCCGGAGATCGGCGAGAGCTATCGCGAATCCCGCCGCGCCGTCGAGGTGGGCCGCATCTTCCTGACCGAGCAGCATATCTACGTCTATCGCAGCCTCGTGCTCGAGCGCTTCCTGATGGACATCCCGCGCGAGATGGGCACGCGCTATCACAGCATCCTCTTCAACCGCAAAACGGCGCGCCTTTTCAACGATGAAATGCTCCACACGATTGAGATGTTCTTCGCCAAGGACCTCAACCTGTCGGATACCGCGCGACAGCTCTACATTCACCGCAATACGCTCGTCTACCGCCTGGACAAGGTGCAGCGTCAGACGGGCCTCGACCTGCGCAAGTTCGACGATGCGGTGACCTTCAAGATGATGATGCTGCTGGGCAAGAGCGGCAAGGACAAGCCGCGTCCCGTCTATTGATTCTCCCCAAAAGGCCGACCGCGAGGTCGGCTGTTTTCAGATCGAAAGGAATTGTGAACAGAGTGAGAAAGAATCATGTCGTGATCGCGCTGCTTCTGGCGTTTGCCGTGTGCATGACCTCCGCGGATGCGCTGGCGGTGTCCTTCCTCTCCCGCATGCAGGGGGAGGAGGACAACACCGTCACCATCACAAAGGACGAGTATGCGCGCCTGCTGCGCTATGAGAAGCTGGACGTGCTCATGGAGCTCGTCGAGATGTACTACTACGAGGACGTCGATGAGGACGAGATGCTCGAGAGCGCGGCACTCGGGCTCATCGCGGGCATCGGCGACGTCTACAGCACCTACTACACCAAGGAGGACATGGAGGCGTTCAACGAGGAGACGGAGGGCGAGTATGCCGGCATCGGCTGCCAGCTGCTGGCCGACCCCTCCGACCAGATGATCACCATCACCCGCGTGTTCAAGGGCAGCCCGGCGGAGCGCGCCGGCATGCGCTCCGGGGACAAGATCGTCTATGTGAACGATGTGTACTACTCCGCTTACGAGATGGACGACGCGGTCAGCGTGATGCGCGGCGAGCCGGGCGGCACGGTCAAGGTGACGGTGCTTCGCGATCTGGATACCATTGACTTTGACGTCACGCGTGAGATCGTGAACATCAACTACGTCGAGTACGAGATTCTGGACGGCGACATCGGCTATGTGATGGTCTACGACTTCCTGGGCGACGCATACGAGGGCTTCGCCGAGGCGATCGATGCGTTCCGGGCGGCGAACGTCTCCGGCATGATCATCGATCTGCGCAACAACGGCGGCGGCCTGGTGGATGCCTGCGTCGACATGGCCGACCTGATCCTCCCGGAGGGCGTGGTCGTCTCCATGCGCGACAAGTATGACGAGGTGGAGGAGTACCGCATCGACGACGAATACTTCGATGTGCCGATGGTGCTGCTGGTCAACGGTTACAGCGCCAGCGCGTCGGAGATCCTCGCGGGCGCGGTGCGCGATTACGGCGCGGGCACGCTGCTGGGCACGAAGACGTTCGGCAAGGGCGTGGTGCAGAGCGCGCTGGAGTTTACCGACGGCAGCGGTATCAAGCTGACGACCGCGCGCTACTACACGCCCAGCGGCGAGTGCATCCACGGCGTGGGCATCGAGCCGGACATCACGGTGGAGCTCGACGAGGACGCTGTGACGGTCTACGGCCTCAACAACCTGCCGCACGATCAGGACAACCAGCTGCAGGCGGCGATCAAGGTGCTGCGCGGCGAGTGGGTGGAAGAAGCGCAGACGGAGGAATCGGCTGAGGAGAGCGCTGAGGCCGGCGCGGCTGAAGAGGGCGCTGCAGAGTAAACGGGATAATAAAAAACGGTGAGCTCCGATTCACAGGGGCTCACCGTTTTTGCGTCGGATGCGCTTTTCACAAAAGAGTATGGTGCAGACACGCATTTTATGTTATAATGAACAAAGCGGGCAGCGACCGCACCCGTACGGCCTGATGAAGCGACAACTCCCGGCGCTCGCCGTACGATGGCAGCTTCGACAGAGGAACAAAACCCGTCCGGGAGGATTCCTGTCCGTTTTTCGCAGGGCACGGACATGGCCGCGGAATGCGGGAGCTGTATGGTTCTTTCGTTGATGAACCCGGCATCATGCCGGTTTGTTTTGGCTGCCGCAGGCGCGGCGGGGAGGTTAGCATGTGCCGGGTCAGTGTGATTGTGCCGGTGTATCAGGTGGAGGCCTATTTGCCGGCGTGCCTTGACAGCATTCTGGCGCAGACCTTCCGCGATTTCGAGCTGATTCTGGTGGACGACGGCACGCGCGACGGCAGTCCGGCGATCATGGAGGCCTACGCGGCGAAGGACACGCGCATCCGCCTGCTGCACAAGGAAAACGGCGGCCTGTCCTCCGCGAGAAACGCAGGGCTCGACGTCGCGCGCGGCGAGTACATCGCGTTTGTCGATTCGGACGACACGGTTGAGCCGACGCTGCTCGAGGACACCGTGCGCGCGGCGGACGAGACGGGTGCGGAGCAGGTGCTCTTCAATTACAGGCTGGTCGATGAGGGCGGCGCGCATCCGCCGTATCTGGCGATCGACGACGAGGTGATCGACCTTGACCAGCTCGGCCTGGCGAACTATTTCTACCGCTACTGGATGCCGTACCGCCATGGGCAGGAGGCGTGGAGCAAGCTCTACCGGCGCAGTGTGATCGAGGAGAACCGCCTGCGCTACGCGCCCAACGACGAGATCTTCGCCGAGGACACGCTGTTTTCCGCGATGTACCTGCTGCATACGAAGAAGATCGCGGCGCTGTCCAAGGCGTATGTCAACTACATGCAGCGCAGCGGCTCGCTGATGGCGACGAAGAAGCCGCGTTTGGCGCGCCGGCTGATGACGCTGAGCGTGCGGCTGTGCCGGTATGCGCAGCAGGAGGGACGGGCGCAGGAGCTGCGCGACGTGCTGCCCGTGCTCTGCTATGACAAGCTGATCACCAAGGGCATCCGGCTCGACCCGAGCCTTGACGACGTGCTCGCCGCGATGGAGGACTTCCGCGCCGACGAGACGATGACGGCGCTGCTGCGCAGTCTGCGCGGCGTCTCGCCGCTGCTGCAATACACGCTGCACACGGGCAAGGGCCTGCGCACGCAGGTGCGCGCGCGGCTGTTCGCGCAGCGCTGGCTGTCGGGCGACGTGCGCGGCGCGGCAGCGCTGGTGCAGGGCCGGGAGGACGCGCGATGAAGCTGAGCGTCATCATTCCCTGCTACAATGCGGAAAGGTATCTGGGCGAATGCCTTGACTCCGTGCTGGCGCAGAGCGAACCAGACTTCGAGGTGATCCTCGTGGACGACGGCTCCCGCGACGGCACGCTGGCGGCTGCGCAGGCCTGTGCGGCGCGCGATGCGCGCGTGACGGTGCTGCATCAGGAGAACGCGGGCGTCTGTGCGGCGCGCAATCTGGGGCTTGACCGGGCGCGCGGGGAATGGGTCACGTTTGTGGATGCGGACGATCTGCTGACGCCGGACGCCTTTGCGACGATGCTTGGGGCGGCGGATGAAGGGACCGACATGGTCGTCTGCGCGCACGAGACGTTTGATGGAGAAGGAAACACGCAGGTTGTCCAGCCGGATACGCGCTGGTTTGCGCGGACGGGGGAGCGGAAGCGCCGCGCCGTGGCGCTGCGGCTCATCGAGGGCGACAGCGTGCTCAACATCATGTGCAACAAGCTGCACCGCCGCGCGCTCATCGAGCGGGAGGGCCTGCGGCTCATGCCCGGGCTGGCGCTGGCGGAGGATGCGCTGTTCAATCTGGAGGCGGCGCTGGTCGGACGGAACGTCCGCTATGTGAACCGGGTGACCTACCGCTACCGCACGCACGCGGCCTCGGCGACGCAGGCGCGCCGGGAGAGCGAATATGACGCGCACCGGCCGTGGCTGGTGGCGCTGCGCGCGCTGCTCAAGCGGCGGGGCGTGCTGGAAACGTATTATCCGGCGTATCTGGACAGCGTGGTGCTGCGGCTGTACAAGGACGGCGGCGTGGGCGGTGTCGTGCGCAGCTTTGGCGCGCAGGCGAGGCCGCTGCTTTTGAGGGAGGATATGGACGTGCGGCGCATGAGCCTGCGGGCGCGCGCGCTGCTCGGACTGAGCGAATCGGGCGCGTATGCGGCGGTCTATCCGCTGATCGCGCCGTTTCAGATGGTGAAAAGAAAGCTCGGCGAGGAGGCAGCCGCCCTGCGCCGGGAGAGGGAGAAGCCGGAATGAAGCCGACCGTGAGCATTGTCATGCCCTGCTATCAGAACGGCGGGACGCTCGCGCGCAGCGTGCGCAGCGTGCAGGCGCAGACGTTTGCGGACTGGGAGCTGATCGCGGTGGACGACGGCTCGACCGATGATACGCTCGCACAGCTGAACACGCTGGCGGCGGCGGAGCCGCGCATGCGCGTGATCCATCAGGAGAACGGCGGCGTGTCCGCCGCGCGCAACGCGGGCATTGGCGCCGCGCAGGGGGACTGGCTGTTCTTCCTCGACGCGGATGACCAGCTGACGGAGGACGCGCTGTCCTTTCTGCTGGGCTTGACGGATGATGCGCTCGACGTGGCCTGCGGCGCGTACGAGATGCGCTTTGCGGACGAGGGCGGCCGCTGCGAGCGCCACGCCTGCGCGGACGGCGATTTGCAGACGGTGCTCGAGAGCCTCATCCGCGGGGACAGCGCGCTCAACAGCATGTGCGCGCGGCTGTACCGCGCGTCGCTCATCCGGGAGGCGGGCATCCGCGCGCCGCTGGGCGTCGCGGTCGGGGAGGACGTGCTGTTCAACCTCGACGTGTTTGCCCGGGCCCGGGCCTGGCGCATGAGCGATCGGGTCATCTACATCTACGAATTCGGCGGGGACTCCGCCATGACGCGCGCACGGCAGGACGTGTATGCGCGCAGCCAGGACATGCTTGCGGGCATCACCGCGTTCATCGCGGCGCACGGCTGGCAGACGCGGCTGTTCCGCGCCCATATCGACATCTATCTGCGGACGCTGCGGGCAGACCGCGGACGGCTGCGCGCCGCGATGGCCTTCGACCGGCGGATCGTGCGCGCGGTGACGGACGGCGTGTGCCCGCAGGCGCTTTGCGCCAAGCAGCGGCTGTACTATGCCACGCTGCGGCTGTGTCCGTTTCTGAGCATCGCCCTGCCGTAAGCGGGGCACGGAAGGGAATGAATCACATGGTGGACATCAGCGTCATCGTGCCGTGCTTCAATGCGGAGCGGTACCTGCGCGTGTGCCTGGAGAGCCTCAAGGCGCAGGAGACGCCGGAGATCGAGATGATTTTCATCGACGACGGCTCCTCGGACGCGACCGGCGCGATTCTCGACGCATTTGCGCGGACGGAACCCCGCGCGCAGGTCGTGCATATCCTCAATTCGGGCGTGTCCGCCGCGCGCAACCGCGGCCTGTCCATGGCGAAGGGACGCTATATCGCCTTTGTCGATGCGGACGACGCGTTGGAGGAGGACAGCTTCGCGCGGCTGTATCAGGCGGCGGTGCGCTCCGGCGCGCAGATCACCTCAGCCAACCACATCCTCTTTGACGAGGCGCTCGGGCAGCGCGTGCCGGTGGAGATCGAGCCGGTGGTGCAGCAGCCCTCGGAGATCGTGCGCGAGATCATCCACATGCACCGCATTTACAACAACATCTGGAACAAGCTCTACGTGCGGGATCTGTTTGACGGGGACATGACGCTCGATGAGGGCGTGCGCATCGGCGAGGACGCGCTGCTCAACCTGCGTCTCTACCTGCGTGCGCGCCGCGTGTCGCATCTGCCCGAGTGCACCTACGTCTACCGCGTGCACAGCCGCTCGGCGATGGCCAGCATCGGCGGGTACAGCGAGGCGCATCAGCCGATGCTGCGCAGCATGAGCGGGATTCTGCTGAGCGAGGGCGTGAAGGAGCTGTACTTCCGCGACTTTCTGCAGAGCTGCGTCTGGGTGGATGAAAAGGAGCAGGGCATCCGCGCCTGCATGCGGGTGTTCAATGAAAAGATCCGTCCGCTGGTGCTGGCGGGCGTTAACGGAGCGAGGATTCCCCAAAAGGACGCGGCGGTCTACCGCATGGTGGTCGCCGGGCGTTTCCCGCAGTTTTATTTGATGCAGCGGGTGAAGGAAAAGCTCACCGGGAGAAAGTGGGGCATCAGGCGATGAGCAGGATTCTGTTATACAACCATGGCGGCTGCGAAAACCGCGGCTGCGAGGCCATCGTGCGCTCGACGGCAGCGCTCTTTGTCAAGCGGGAGGCGACGGTTTGGCTGGCGACCGATCAGAAGATGTATGACCGTATGGTGGGTCTGGACGACGTGAAGCGCATCTTCTCCTCGACGATTTCGCCCTACAGCGTGAGCCGGCTGGTCAACTCCGTGGCCTATCGCCTCGGGGCCTCGCGCGAGAGCGAGGTGGCGCGCAAGTATTCGCCGGTCATCCGCGCGGGCAGGTACAGCATCTGTCTGTCCGTGGGCGGAGACACCTATTGCTACGGGCGGCCCGAGCACCTGTACGTCATCAACAGGCGCCTCAAGCGCGCCGGACGGCCGACCGTGCTCTGGTGCTGCTCGATCGAGCCGGACATCATCCGCGGCGAGCTGCTCGAGGATCTGGCCAGCTATGACCTGATCGTCGCACGCGAGTCCATCACCTACGACGCGCTGCGCGCGGCGGGGCTGCCCGCCTTGCTTTGCTGCGATCCTGCGTTCACCCTCAAGACCTGGAAGCTGCCTCTGCCCTCCGGCTGGAAGAACGGCGCGACAGTGGGCATCAACGTCAGCCCCCTGGTGCTGGACAAAGCGAAGGACCGCCGCGCAGCGGTGGATGCGTTCATCGCCCTCATCCGGCACATCCTGGAGACGAGCGACGACTCAGTCGCGCTGGTGCCGCATGTGACGTGGGAGCACGACAACGACCTCGACGCGCTGAACGAGATCCGCGAGCCGTTCATGGATGAGCAGCGCGTGTTCATGCTGCCCGCGACGCTCGATGCGCTGATGCTCAAGGGCTACATCGCCCGGATGAAGGCGCTGGTCACGGCGCGCACGCACGCCTCCATCGCCGGGTACTCGAGCTGTGTGCCCACGCTGGTGATCGGCTATTCGGTCAAGGCGCGGGGCATTGCGCGCGACCTGTTCGGCAGCGAGGAGGGGCACCTGCTGCCCGTGCAGGAGCTTGATTCTCAGGAGCAGCTGATCGACGCCTATGACGCGCTGCTCTCCCGCGCGCAGGAAGAGCGGTCCTACCTGATCGGGAAGCTGCCGGAATACAAAAGAGGGCTTGATGAAGCGGCGTACGCGGTCATGAAGCTGGAAGGATGAGACGATGAGACAGACGGTCAGGCCGAGCAAGGCGGAGTGCACGGGCTGCGGTGCGTGCGCGTCGATCTGCCCAAAAAACGCGATCACCATGCAGCCGGATGCGGAGGGCTTCTGCTATCCTGTAGTCGATCCAGCGCTGTGCATCTCCTGCGATCTGTGCGAAAAGCGCTGCCCGGTGGGCGCGGCGCACGAGGCGCACAGCGTGCAGGCGTTTGGCGCGCAGCATAAGGATGCGGCGGTGCGCGCGGCGTCCTCCTCCGGCGGCGTGTTCACCGCGCTGGCCCGCGGCATGTTCGCGCGGGGCGGCGTGGTCTTCGGCGCGGCGTTTGACGACTGCCTGCATGTGGAGCACATCGGCGCGATGGACGAGAGCGAGCTGGCCGGCATGCGGGGCTCGAAGTATGTGCAGAGCGACGCAGCGGACGCCATCGCCAACGCGGCGGCGCTGCTTTCGCGCGGCATCCCGGTGCTCTTTTCCGGCACGCCCTGCCAGATCGACGGCCTGCTCGCGCGCGTGCGCGGCAAGGAGCGCGAGAAGCTGCTGACGGTCGATTTCGTCTGTCACGGCGTGCCCTCGCCAGGGGTGTTCGCCAGCTATATCGAAAGCCTTGAAAGAGCGCACGGGCAGCGCGTGGTGGCCTATGCCTTCCGGGACAAGCGGCTGGGCTGGAAGAACTTTTCTTCCGTTGCCACGCTGGAGGACGGCACACAGCTTTCCGGCACGCAGACGGATGAGCCGTTTCTCTACGGCTTTTTGCAGAACCTGTATTTGAGGCCCTCGTGCACGCAGTGCAGCCAGCTGCGCGGCGCGCGCCACCTTGCCGACCTGACCATCGCCGACCTGTGGGGCGCGCAGGACGTCTGTCCGGAGCGCGACGACGACACGGGGCTTTCTCTGGTGATGGTCAACACGCAGAAGGGCCGTCAGGCGCTGCGCGAGGCGGAGCGCGAGCTGACGGTGTTCCCCATGCGCACGGATGCGCTGCTGCGCTACAACCCGAGCCTCGAGCAGACGGCGACGGCGCACCCGAAGCGGCAGCGGTTCTTCGCCATGTATGCGAAGCGTGGCTTTGACGGCGAGCGGGTGATGAAGCTGCTTGCATCGCCGGGCAGGGCGGAGCGGATCGCCAGGCGGATCGCGCATCTGCCGGCCGGCGCGCTGCGGCGTGCCCGGGCGCTGATCAGACACTGAAACCAAAGGGCGGATGCGCATGAGGCGGCACAGGCGCTTTGAAACCTGCAGACGCAAGCTCGCCGCAGCCTGCGCCGCATATCTGGCGGGCGTTTGGCTGACCGGCGTATTCTGTGCGCCCATGACGGTCATCCTTGCGCTTTGTGCGCTCTTTTCCGGGCTGGGCCTCTTGCGCTGGGCCCGCCGAAGAAGCGCGTTTTTCTGCGTTTTGGCGCTGATGCTGCTGATCGGTCACGGGCGTGCGGCGTGGGTGCTGTCGATCCGCGATGCGGCGACGGAACCCGGCGTCACGCTGACGGGGACCGTCGTGCGCAAGCTCTCCGACACGCGCGTGTGTCTCGCGGATGTGACGGTGGAGGGGGAAACACGCCTGTCCCGCCGCGCGGTGGTGACGCTCATGCTCGAAGAGGGTGAGGACGCGCGCACGGTGTCCGTGGGCCAGGCGGTCAGCGGCACGGGAAGGCTGTTTGAGCAGGAGGGCGTGCGCAATCCCGGCGGGATGGACGGGCGCATCGCGGCGCTGTGCGGCGGCTACGAGCTCTCCGGCTATCTCCTGCCCGGGTGGAGCACGGCGGGCAAGGGGCGCTTTTCGGTCATCGAGGCGTTCCGACTGGCGCGGGAGGCGCTCTGCGCGCGGGCGGAGCAGCTCTTCGGCGATCAGGCCGGACTGTTTCAGGCGGTCATGCTGGGCAGCCGCATGCAGTTGGATGCGGACACGGTGCAGGCGATGCGCCTGTCCGGCATCGCGCATGTGCTGACGGTTTCCGGCATGCACCTGAGTCTGATGGCCTACGCGATGCGCAGGCTGCTCAGGCGTCTGCGCATCGGACGGCGCGGGCGCTTTGCCGCGCAGACGGTGCTGCTGGGGCTGTTCTGCCTGCTGACGGGCGGCGCGCCGGGCACGGTGCGCGCCTATCTGATGACGCTGATCCGCGAGCTGGCTCCGCTTACTGGCAGGCGCTATGACCCGCTGAACGCGCTGGCTGCGGCGGCGCTGATGATGGCTGCGGCCAATCCGCTTCTTCCACGCTCGGCGTCGTTCCAGTTCTCGTTCTTTGTCGTGCTGGGCATTCTGCTGCTCAGTCGGCAGATCGCCTCGGCGCTCACGGGGGAAAAGCGGCGCAGGGGCAGGAGTGTGCTGCACTCGCTGTCGCTGAGCCTGAGCGCGCAGATCGCCGCGCTGCCGATGCAGCTGATGCTTTACGGCTATGTGCCGCTGCTGGCCCTGCCGATGAACGTGATCTGCGGCGCGCTGCTGCCCGTGCTGCTGCTGGGCGGCTGGGGAACGATGCTGGTCAGCGCGGCGTCGCCGGGACTGGGCTGCGCGCTGGGCGCGCTCGTCAGCTGGCCTGCGCGGCTGCTGGAACGGCTCAGCCTGGCGGCTTCATGCTGCGCATGGGGCCTTTTGCGTCTGCCCGCGCCGCTAGGCGTGACCGTCCTTCTTGATGCGCTGCTGATGGCCGTGTGCAGTCGTCGGGTCCGCGTGTCCGGCAGACGCGCAAGGAAGGCGTTTTTTCTGGCGGCGCTGATGGCGTGTACCTATCTGCCGCGATTTGACGGCTCGGTGCGCTATGTGCAGCTCGACGTGGGACAGGGCGACGGCGCGCTGCTTCGCTCCGGACGGCATGCGCTGATCGTCGACGTTGGTCCGGAGGACAGCTACGCGATGCTGCGCTATCTTCGCCATGAGGGACTGCACGTCGATGCCGTGGTGCTCTCGCATCTGGACGTGGATCACGCCGGGGCGCTCGCGACGCTGCTGGCTTCCGAGGTGGCCGTGCCGCGGCTGGTGATGGCCGTGGGCGCGCAGGAGGGGGAGATTGCCCCGGCGGTGTCTCAGGCACTGGACCTCGCGCGCGGGGAGGGTGTGCGCATCGAGTGGGTGCGCGCGGGCGACGCGATCGAAGCGGCGGGCTTCACGCTTGACGTCCTTTCGCCGGACGATGCGCTCTCGGGCAGCAACGAGCGCTCGCTCGTGCTCACCGGCGAGGTGGGCGGCATGACGTTGCTGACGCTGGGCGACCTGCCCGCGGACTGCGAGATGGAGGCGATTCCGGACTGCGACATCCTGAAGGTGTCACATCACGGCAGCAAATACGCGACGAGCACCGCGCTGATCGGGGCGGCATCGCCGCAGGTGGCGCTCATCAGCGTCGGGCGCAACAGCTATGGACATCCGTCGGAGCGGGTGCTTGGCGATCTCGCCGCAGTGGGCGCGCAGGTGCTGCGCACGGACCAATGCGGCTGCATCACCGTGCGCGCAGGGGAGGACGGCCCGCGTGCCCTGACGCTGCTGCGCGGGAACGATGACGGCACATGAAACGCCATCCGCCGCATATAATGGGGCATAAGAGGCGCGGGCGGGGAGCGTGATCGGGATTGAAAAGGCGAAGAACGGAGCGGACCCCGGAGGACGGGCATCGCATGCAGATGATGCGCCTGAGCATTGCGGATGTGTATGGCGGCGTGATCGCCTCGCGGCAGCGGGAGGATGATCCTGCGCTCATCGAGCTGGCGGCGTCTATCCGGCGGCACGGACTGCTTCAACCGATTCTCGTGCGCAGGAATCCGCAGGCCGGGCGCTATGCGCTCATCTGCGGGGAGCGAAGGCTGGCGGCGTGCCGCATGGCGGGCCTTGAGTGCGTCGATGCCATCGTGATGGAGGCGGACGATGCGGAGGCGGCGGCCTGCTTCATGGAGGAGCACCTGACCCGGCGCGCGCCGGGGGTGATCGGCGAAGCGGAGGCAGTGTGGCACGCGGGAGCACAGGACGTGATGACGCGCTTCGCCCTGCCGGGGCGCCATCTGGCGGAGCGGCTCAGGCTGCTTGCGCTGCCGGAGCCGGTGCGCGCGCAGATCGGGGGGCTGACGCTTGCCCAGGCGCTGCCGATCCTTCGCGTGCAAGGAGAGTCGCGGCAGCTGGAGGCTGCGCAGATCATTGCCTCCCGCGCGCTGACGGGCGGGCAGGCAATGCGGCTGGTGATGGGCCCGGAGCAGCGAGGGCAGAGCGTGCGCCGGGGACGGCGGCGCGCCGTACAGGAGGCGCTGGAGGCTGTTTCGCATCTGGCGCAGCGGCTGAGCATGCAGGGCGTCCCCGCGAGCGTCGCCATGCACTCGCAGGAGGGCGGCGTGTGCATTCAGATTCTGCTGAGAAACGGAGAAAAACGCGGCGGGTCAGCAGGAAACACAAGCCAAAAGGAGAATATATAAATGAAGAAGGCAGAGGAGGCGAATTTCCTCCGCCATGGAAAGGAAGCAACTACCATGTATACGATACTGACCGATTCCTGCTCGGATCTGAATCCGCAGATCCTCCGTCAGTTTGACCGTGTGGCGGTGTTGCCGATGAGCTATACGCTCGCGGGCGAGACCAGCACGAAGCCTTTTGACGACGCGAAGACCGTTCACGCGTACTACGACCGCCTGCGCGCGGGCGAGACCTGCACGACGGCGCAGATTTCCCCGGACACCTTCTGCGAGGCGTTCAGAGCGTTCGCGAAGCAGGGCGAGCCGGTGCTCGGCATCCTGTTTTCCTCCGCCCTCTCCGGGACGTACAATGCCGCCTGTCTGGCGCGCAGCATGGTGCTCGAGGAGTATCCGGACGCGGTGATCGAGCTGGTGGACAGCCTGGCGGCCAGCGCAGGCGAGGGCCTGCTCGTCTATGAAGCGCTCAAAAACCGCGAGGCGGGCATGAGCCTTGAGGACAACGCGCAGTGGGTGCGCGACAACGCGCTGCATCTGGTCCACTGGTTTACCGTAGACGACCTGCACTTCCTCAAGCGGGGCGGCCGCTGCTCACCCTCTGCGGCGTTCTTCGGCTCGATGCTCAGCATCAAGCCCGTGCTGCATGTGGACAACGAGGGCCGGCTCATCGCGCGTCAGAAGGTGCGCGGCCGTCAGCAGGCGCTGCGCGCGCTCGCGGCGAAGTACGGCGAGCTTTCTGATGAACAGGATCAGATGATCTTCATCAGCCACGGCGACTGTGAGGAGGACGCGCTCACGGTCAAGCGCCATCTGGTCGAATCCTTCGGATGTGACCCGGAGAAGATCGTACTCAGCGTCATCGGCCCGGTCATCGGCAGCCATTCCGGCCCGGGCACCGTCGCGCTGTTCTTCCACGGGAAGGACCGCGGCTGATGCGCGAGGACTTCATGCGCCGGGCACTCGACGAAGCGCGCCTGGCGCAGCTTGCCGGGGATGTGCCTGTCGGCGCGGTGATCGTGCAAGAGGGGGAGGTCATCGCCCGTGCGCACAACGAGCGAGAGGCGAACGGTGACCCCATCGCGCACGCGGAGCTGCTGGCGATGCAGCGCGCGGCCGCGGCGCTTGGACGCAGGCGGCTTGAAGGCTGCACGATGTATGTGACGCTGGAGCCCTGTCCGATGTGCGCGGGTGCGGTGGCGCTCTCGGGCCTGGACGCCGTGTATTTCGGCGCATACGATCCGCGGATGGGCTGTGCGGGCAGCGTGTATGACCTGCCGGGCGACCCGGCGTTTTCCGCGGGCGTGCCCTGCATGGGCGGACTGCTGGAGGCGGAATGTGCGGCGCTGCTGCGCGGGTTCTTCGCCCCGAAACGCGGATAGACTGCAACAAAACGGAGGCGCGCTGCGGCGCGTCTTCATTTTTGGCCCGGTTTTGTCGGAATGCGCGCAATTTCCGCAGTTTTCATCTTGACAACGGGCCGTGCACGCATGTATAGTTATGAGCATCAATACACGCTGTCAGGCGGCATCACGCCTGCGGGGAAAGCACGGAGAATGCGCATGAAGACACCGTTTGTGACGCTGCAAAAGGCGCGGGAGATCGTCAGGGAGAATCCCACGCCGTTCCATATCTATGACGAGGCGGGCATCCGCCGCACCGCGCGGGCGCTGCGCGCTGCGTTTTCCTGGAATCCGGGCTTCAAGGAGTATTTTGCCGTGAAGGCGACACCCAACCCGTTCATCCTGCGCATCCTGCGCGAGGAGGGCTGCGGCGTGGACTGCGCCAGCGAGACGGAGCTGATGCTCGCCAAGGCGGCGGGATTTGCCGGGCACGAGATCATGTTCTCGTCGAATGAGACGCCGGATGCGGAGTTTGCGCGCGCCGGGGCGCAGGGCGCGATCATCAACCTCGACGACTATACGCTCATCGAGTCCATGGAGCGCATGTGCGGCGTGCCGGAGCTGGTCTGCTGCCGCTTCAATCCCGGCGGCAATTTCGCCATCGGCAACGACATCATGGACATGCCCAAGGACGCGAAGTACGGCATGACCCGCGAGCAGCTGACGCAGGCCTACCGCGTGCTCATGCAGAAGGGCACAAAGCGCTTCGGCCTGCACGCATTCCTTGCCTCCAATACACTGACCAACGAATACTACCCGACGCTCGCGCGGATTCTCTTCAAGGAAGCGGTGCAGCTGCACCGGGAGACCGGCGCAAAAATCGCGTTCATCAACCTCTCCGGCGGCGTGGGCATCCCATACCGGCCGGAGGATACCGCCAACGACATCGCGGTCATCGGCGAGGGCGTGCGCAGGGCCTACGAGGAGGTGCTCGTGCCCGCGGGCATGGGCGACGTCGCGATCTTTACCGAGCTGGGCCGCTTCATGCTCGGCCCAAACGGCGCGCTCATCACCACGGCGATTCACGAGAAGCACACCTACAAGGAGTACATCGGCGTGGATGCCTGCGCCTGCAACTTGATGCGCCCGGCGATGTACGGCGCGTACCACCACGTCACCGTGCTGGGCAAGGAGAATGCTCCGGCGGATCACGTCTATAACGTCGTTGGCGGCCTGTGCGAGAACAACGACAAGTTCGCCATTGACCGCCGCCTGCCGGAGATCAATCGCGGCGACCTGCTCTATATCCACGATACGGGCGCGCACGGCTTCTCGATGGGCTACAACTACAACGGCAAGCTGCGCAGCGCCGAGCTGCTGCTGCGCGAGGACGGCAGCGTGCAGCGCATCCGCCGCGCGGAGACGCCAAAGGACTACTTCGCGACGTTCGATTTCACCGATTTCCGGTTTGAATAAATGAAGCGGCTTCTCCTTCCGGAAGGGAAAGAGAAGCCGTTTGGACAGGTATGCTTTGACAAACAGCGCGGAGCTGTGAGGTCATTCACCGTCAGGTATCGCTTCGCTCCCTGACTGCTTTCATTTTTGATCGCTTCGCGATTTGGGGACGATGGGGGCCTTACCCCCATACCCCTGTCTGAGGGATTTCATCCCTCAGACTCCCTTCTTCGCTTCGCGCTGCTCGAAGAGAGTTACAGCCAGCCCAGTTCGCGCATGCGCGCTTCGATCGGCGCGTGCAGCCGCGCGTCCTTGAAGTGCACATAGCGCACGGAGGAGGGGACGAGGTGTCCGTCCGGCCAGCGGTAGAGCCCGGTGCCGTCCCCGGCGAGGCCGTAGGGCAGCGTGGACTCAGGCCGGGGCGCGATGTGCGAGAGGCGCGCGTGGCAGCGGTTGCCCAGAAAGAGCACGAACCGTCCGCGCACCGGATCGATGGACAGGTGGTTGCCCGTGAAGCCGCTCAGGCCGATGGAGCCTTCGCCCATCCACGCGGGCACCTCGCTCAGGTATTGATTCGGGTGCTTGGCGAAGCACAGGTATCCGAGGTACTGCCGGTGCGTGCCGTCCGGATTGGGGCGGCCCGTGCGGTTTTTCCCGATTTCAAGCAGCGTCTCCCTGCGGACGAGTTCACCGTTGAGCAGCGCCTGCGCAAAGCGGATCATGTCCGCCTGCGTGGAGAACAGCCCTGCATGGCCGCACAGATCGCGCCCGCCCTGCGAGAGGAACGCCGCCTTCGGGTCGTGCGGGACGCCGTGGAGCGTGTCCGTGCGCAGAATGTGTGCGCCGTTCATGATGCGGTGCTCATAATTGTAGCAGACGCAGCGCTTTTTCTCGTGTTCCGGCACGATCGCGCAGGTTTCGCGCATGTCCGCGGGCGAGAGGATCATCGTCTGCAGCGCGTCGGCAAATGCCATGCCGGTGACCGCCTCGACCACGTATTTGATGACCATCGCGTTGATGTCCGAATAGATGCGCACAGCCGGCAGCGGCGCGCGGCGCACGGCGAACAGGCGGGCAAGCCCCTCCTCGCGCGTGGGCGCGTCGTCGATGCGCCCGGGCGTTTGCAGACAGGCGCGGAAGCTGAGCACATCCTCCACCGTGACATCTGCGAGGTGCTCAAACCGGGGGTCGAGCCGGGCGACGGGCGTATCGAGCGAGAGCCTGCCCTGTTCGACGAGCATCATCGTCAGCACAGCGGTGAACAGCTTGGTCAGTGAGGCCAGATCGCACAGCGCGTTCGCTTCGAGCGGGCGCACGCAGGGGACAAAGCACCCGGCTTCATCGAGCGCGACCTCCTGTGCCCGGCCGTAGCGGGCGGTTTCACTCTGCGTGGGCGTGCCGTAGGCGACGGCCATGCCGCTGAGCATGCGGCTCTCGTCGCACAGAAAGCGCAGGTTTTGCGCAAGCATATCCATATCGTCTCTCCATGTACATGATTGAGAAGGGAGTCTGTAGCATCATGAAAGCAGTCGAATTGAGCAGCGAGGTTCAGCGCGACATCGAGCGCATGCAGCCGGAGGTGATCGACCTCATCCGCACGCTGTGCGCCATTCCCGCACCCAGCCACCATGAGGAGAAGCGCGCCGCGTTCATCCGGGACTGGTTCGCGCAGCACGGCATGGACGCGTCCATCGACGAGGCGAAAAACGTGCTTTGTCCGATGGGCGTCGGCGAATCCGGCGACATCGTCGTCGTCATGGCGCACACGGACACCGTGTTTCCCGACACGGAGCCAATGCCCCGGCACGAGGCGGACGGAAGGCTTTACTGCCCGGGCGTGGGCGATGACACCACCAACCTCGCGGCGCTGATGATGATGGCCGCGTATCTCCATGAGCACGGCATGCAGCCGGACTGCGGTGTGCTGTTCGTGGCCAACTCCTGCGAGGAGGGGCTGGGCAACCTCAAGGGCTGCAAGGCTATTATGAAGGCATACGGCCCGCGCGTCAAGGCCTTTCTTTCGCTGGACGGCGGCACGGAGCACGTCTGCGCCCGCGCGGTCGGCTCCTCGCGCTACCGCATCACCGCGAAAACCTGCGGCGGTCACAGCTTCGCCGATTTCGGCAACCGCAATGCCATCGCCGTGCTCGCCGAGCTTACCTGCGCGCTGTATGCGCAGCCGGTGCCCAGGCATGGGGACAGCCTGACGACCTATAACGTCGGCGTGATCTCCGGCGGCACGTCGGTCAATACCATCGCCCAGCACGCCGAGATGCTCTATGAATACCGCTCCGACGACGCACAGTGCCTGGACGTGATGGAAAAGCAGCTGCGCGAAATCCTCGCCGCGCATGAAAAGGAGGACGCGCAGGTCACCGTCGAGCTGCTGGGCCTGCGCCCCTGCGGCCAGGACGGCGATGTGCAGCGCCAGACGGAGCTGGAAAATGCCTGCTGCGACGCGCTGGCCCGCTACGCCGGGACGAAGCCGTGCATCGCCTCCGGCTCCACGGACTGCAATGTCCCGCTGTCCATGGGCGTGCCCTCCGCGTGCTTTGGCGTGTATGTCGGTGAGGGCGCGCATACCCGTGAGGAGTGGGTCGAGCTCGCGTCCATCGGCCCCGGCATGAAGGCCGCCATGAGTGTGCTGCTCAACTGGTTCAAATGATCATAATACGCGCCGCCGGTCCGGAGCAATCCGAAAACCGGCGGCGCGTGTTTGTATCAAGCAGAACATCGTTTCCTGCCCATAAAACAGAGTTTCGGAGCGCCCTCCGCGCGAACGAAACGGCATAAACCTGATAAAGAAACTCAAACTGCCCAGGCAGGCATCCGAGGCCCCACCGGCCGAAGGATGCGTTGAAGCCGCCGCGAAGCGA
>CAMENN010000017.1 GCA_945928315.1 uncultured Clostridia bacterium | reverse complement strand
CACGATCTCGTCGATGTTGTCCAGCGCGATGAGCAGGCCTTCGAGGATGTGGGCGCGGGCCTCGGCCTTGTCGAGGTCATAGCGCGTGCGGCGGATGATGACGTCCTTCTGGTGCTCGAGGTAGTGGTAGAGCATCTGGTGCAGGGAGAGCACCTTCGGCTCGCCGTCCACCAGCGCCAGCATGATCGCGCCAAAGGCGTCCTGCAGCTGCGTATGCTTGTAGAGGTAGTTGAGCACGACCGCGGCGTTCACGTCGCGCTTGAGCTCGATGACGATGCGCATGCCCTCGCGGTCGGACTCGTCGCGGATGTCGCTGATGCCCTCCAGCTTCTTTTCGTGCACCAGCTCGGCGATCTTGGCGACGAGCACGGCCTTGTTGACCATGTACGGGATCTCGGTGACGACGATGCGCTGGCGGTTGCCTGGCATCGGCTCCACATCGGTCTTCGCGCGCACGATGATGCGGCCGCGGCCCGTGCAGTAGGTATCGTAGATGCCCCTGCGGCCGAGGATGATGCCGCCCGTCGGGAAGTCCGGACCCTTGATACACTCCATCAGCTCCTGATTGGTGACGTCCGGATTGTCGATGAGCTTGACCACGCCGTCGATGACCTCGCCGAGGTTGTGCGGCGGGATGTTGGTCGCCATGCCCACGGCGATGCCGGAGGAGCCGTTGACCAGCAGGTTCGGGAAGCGGCAGGGCAGCACGTTGGGCTGCATCAGCGTCTCATCGAAGTTCGGGGAGAAGTCGACGGTTTCCTTGTCGATGTCCGCGAGCATCTCCATGTTGATCTTGCTCATGCGCGCCTCGGTGTAACGCATGGCAGCCGCGCCGTCGCCGTCCACGGAGCCGAAGTTGCCCTGGCCCTCGACGAGCGGATAGCGCGTGGCGAAGTCCTGCGCCAGGCGCACCAGCGCGCCGTAGACGGAGGAATCGCCGTGCGGGTGATATTTACCGAGCACATCGCCGACGATACGCGCGCATTTGCGGAAGGGCTTGTCCGGCGTGACGCCCAGCTCGTGCATCGCATAGAGGATGCGGCGGTGCACAGGCTTGAGGCCGTCGCGTACGTCCGGCAGGGCGCGCGTGATGATGACCGCCATCGCGTAGGAGATGAACGACTTCTTCATCTCGTGCTCGAGGTCAATCGGGCGAATCCGGTCGATGTCGGTCGTATTGCCCGGCAGGTTGTCCTTGAAATCCAACGGTCGTTCCTCCCCTCTCAAATGTCAAGATCGAGCACGAGCTTGCTGTTCTGCTCGATGAACTCGCGGCGCGGCTCCACCTTTTCGCCCATGAGCAGGCTCATGATCTCGTCCGCAGCGATGGCGTCCTCCACGGAGACGCGCAGCATCGTGCGCTGCTTGGGGTCCATCGTCGTGTTCCAGAGCTGCTCGGCACTCATCTCGCCCAGGCCCTTGTAGCGCTGCACATCCGGCTTCTTGTCGCGGCCGATCTCGGTCATGACCTTGTCAAGCTCCTGATCGGAGTAGCAGTAGCGCTCGGTCTTCTGATAGGTGACCTTGTACAGCGGCGGCTGCGCGGCGTAGACATGGCCCTGCTCGATCAGCGGACGCATGTAGCGGTAGAAGAACGTGAGCATCAGGATGCGGATGTGGCTACCGTCCACGTCGGCATCGGTCATGCAGACGATGCGGTCATAGCGCAGCTTCGAGATGTCGAAATCCTCGCCCACGCCACAGCCGAACGCCGTGATCATCGCCTTGATCTCCTCGTTGGCCAGCACGCGGTCAAGCCGCGTCTTTTCGACGTTGAGGATCTTGCCGCGCAGCGGCAGGATCGCCTGGAAGTGGCGGTCTCGGCCCATCTTCGCGCTGCCGCCTGCGGAGTCGCCCTCGACCAGGAAGATCTCGCACTTGCTCGGGTCGCGCTCGGAGCAGTCCGCCAGCTTGCCCGGCAGGCTCGCGCTCTCCAGCACGGTCTTGCGGCGGGTGAGGTCGCGGGCCTTGCGGGCCGCCTCTCGCGCGCGGGAGGCCGCTAGGCAGCGGTCGAGAATCTGCTTCGCGGTGGAGGGGTTCTCCTCGAGGTAGTCAGTCAGCTGCTTGCCCACCAGCGAATTGACGATGGTGCGCACCTCGCTGTTGCCCAGCTTGCTCTTGGTCTGGCTCTCGAACTGCGGGTCCTCCAGCTTCACGGAGACGATGGCGGCCAGGCCCTCGCGGATGTCGTCGCCCGTCAGGTTGGCGTCGTTCGCCTTGAGGATGTTGTGCTTGCGGCCGTAGTCGTTGATCACGCGCGTGATGGCCATCGAAAAGCCCGCCAGGTGCGTGCCGCCGTCCGGCGTATGGATGTTGTTGACGAAGGTGAAGATGTTCTCGGAGTACGTGTCGTTGTACTGCATGGCGACCTCCACGCTCGTGGTATCGACCATGCCGCTGATGTAGATCGGCTCCGGGAAGAGCACCTCCTTGTTCTTGTTGATGTACTTGACGAACTCGCTGATGCCGCCCTCGTAGTGGAACACGCGCTCCACCGGCTCCTCCGGGCGCTCATCGCGGAAGACGATGCGGATGCCGCGGTTGAGGAAGGCCATCTCGCGGAAGCGGGTCTTGAGCGTGTCGAAGTGGAAATCGCCCGTCTCAAAGATGCCCTGATCGTCGCCCTCGCCCTTGACGTCCGGCCAGAAGCGAATGGTGGTGCCGGTGCGGTCGGTCTGGCCGACGACCTTCAGGTCATAGAGCACCTTGCCGCGCTCGTACTCCTGCTGATAGACCTTGCCGTCCTGGTAGACGTTCACCTGCAGATGGCGCGAGAGCGCGTTGACCACGGACGCGCCGACGCCGTGCAGGCCGCCGGAAACCTTGTATCCTCCTCCGCCGAACTTGCCGCCGGCGTGCAGGATGGTCAGGCAGACCTCCACCGCCGGGCGCCCGATCTTGGGATGGATGCCCACGGGGAAGCCGCGGCCGTTGTCCTGCACGGAGCAGGAGCCGTCCTTGTAGAGCGTGATGATGATCTCATTGCAGAAGCCCGCCAGGGCCTCGTCCACCGCATTATCGACGATCTCGTAGACCAGATGGTGCAGACCGCGCTCATCCGTTGAGCCGATGTACATGCCCGGGCGCTTGCGGACGGCCTCCAGGCCCTCCAGCACCTGAATCTGGTTCTCGTCATACGAGCCCGCGTTGTGTTGCATTTCCTGATTGTCCATGCCTACTCCTCTTCCTCCTGGACGGCGTCCTCCGTCCGGTTCTGCGCCGCGCTTGCCGCGGGATAGGCGCGCTCATGCGCGCGCTGAGCCAGCGTTGTCGTGGAAATCGGCGACAGGTACACGCGCGGGTTCTCCGTCGCGCCGCCGGGCCGCCTCGCGCCCGCGCAGATGACCGCGCTCTTCGCGGTGATCCCCTGCCGGGCGAGGATGCGGTTCTGCCGCCTGATCTCCGAAAGCATCGCGCCGGTGACGGCGCTCTGGCTCTGCGTCAGGTCGATGATTGCGATGATGTCCGCGCTGTGCACGCTGACATCGTCGCCCAAATGAAGGATCATGGCCCCTCTCCATCCCGTGCGCCGCGGCACTCATACGGCCGCGATTGCACATTTTCTTACTATATGATTATACCAAATTTCACACCATTTTTCAAACGCTGAGCATGCTTTTTGACCGCTTTTGAGCGCAAAATACCTCACAAAAAAAGACGCCCGTTTTCAGCGTCTTTGGCAAGGCTCAGGCGCCCTGCAATCCTCAGAAGGAATCCCCGTCCGTCAGCCAGTAGAGCATGCCCTGCGCCGCCTCCAGCCCCAGCCTGCGCTGCAGGCTTTGCGAGGCCGCGTTGTCCGGGAAGACCTGGCAGTAGGCCGTATGTCCGCGCAGCATCGTCGCGCGGATCATCGCCCGCTCGAGCGCGGAGCCGACATGGTGCCGCCGGAACGCGGGCATCACGTGCAGAAGGCCCATCGAGCCCTCAATGTGCTCGCCGATGAAGCCTGCCAGCTCCCCCTGCACGAACGCGCCGAGCATCACGCCGTCCGCGATGCGTCCGGCCATGTAGTCCCGCGAGCCGTGCTCGTATTCCGCGCTGAGCGCGTCCAGGTGCTCCATGCCCAGTGTGCGGATCTCCGCGTCCTCCTGTGGCGGCAGCGCGCCGTAGTAGGCGTACTGGAAGAACGGCAGCACATTCGCCAGATGGAAGCGCGTACGCACGCTCTGCACCATCTCCGGCGGCCTCGTGCCGTGGATGAGGATTTCCTCCGCCCCCTGCGGAATCAGCCGCGTAAGCTCGTCTATGCGCTGCGTATCGCCCGCCAGCATGTACAGACCCGCGCGCGTATGCCGGATGAGCACGCCCAGCTCCTTCGCCTCGAGGATTTCCGCGTCGCCGCGCACGATGGTCTGCACCATCTCCTCATAGCATGTCCTGTCCCCGTAGCTGCGCAGAATGGCCACTGCACGGCGCTCCGCCTCCGTCATGGATGCTTTCCTCCTTTTCATCTAAAAAGCCGGGACAGCGCGATTTGCACCGTCCCGGCCGCGTCATCATTTGAAGATCTGCGAGGCGCCCGACTGGTTCGCCTTGCGCTGCGCATGCCATTCGTCGTAGCCCTCCGGCTTTTCCGTCGCGCAGGCGTCAATGATGAGCTGCAGCAGCTTCACCGTGTTCTCTTCGTTGCCCGAGAACGACATGACGACCAGTGCACCGTCCGCCGGATCGATGCCGTACTTCGTCAGGCCGTAGAGCGTATCCGTCGGGATGGCGAAGATGCCCTCGCCGCCCTCCTCGTTCGTGAAGGTGAGTCCCGAAAAACTGACCTCGCCCGGCTCGAGCGCACCGCTCTCAATATACGGCGTCAGCTCGGCAAACGCGGACCACGCCTCGTCCTCGGCGAGCTTCTTGACTTCGCTGCGCGGCAGCAGGCACATGTCGTTCTGCTGCGCCGCAACGTAGGTGGAGAACTGCATGTTGGCGTAGATGTCGTCGCTGGTGAGGTCGATGTTCATGACCGTCAGCTCCTCCTGGTCGGGCGCGGCCTCCTGCAGCGCAGGCCAGAAGTCCGCCTGAAACTGCTCGGCATCCGCCCAGCCCTGGCACAGATAGACCTCAATCCTGTGCTCCTCCGACGGCTTGTAGGCCGTGACGGAGAATCCCACGTTCACGCTCATCACCACCAGCACCACCATGATCAGGTACTTCCACCAGCCATAGGTCCAGTGGTTCTTCAGTCGCGCCTTCGTGATCCGATTGTCCGCCATGTCTTTTCTCCCGCTTTCGTTTCCGCCCGCCGCTCCGGGCCGTTCCATCGTCCGCTGCGGACGACGGCGCTGTGATACCGATTCATTATACCCGTTCCCGGTAAGTGCGTCAAGCCTTCGCGGCAGGGGCCGGCCCGCCATTTTACCCGCTCCGCCCCGGCAAAAACGGCCACACGACAACTGACCCGGTGAAAAACCTTTCACCGGGTTGGTCGATGGTATGTCAGCGTCAGGTATGCAGCAGGCGGCGCTCGATATAGTCGGCCACGCCGTCCTCCTCGTTGCTCAGCGTCACGTCGTCAGCAAGCGCTTTGATCCGCTCGATCGCGTTGCCCATGGCCACGCCCGTGCCCGCCGCGGCGAGCAGCTCCTCGTCGTTTCCGCCGTCGCCGAAGGCCAGGGTCTGCCCGGGCAAAATGTGCATGTGCGCGCACAGCGAGCGCAGCGCCTGCCCCTTGTCCGCCGCGATGTCCGTGATCTCGAAGTTGTGCCCCAGCGAGGTTGAAATCTCAAACCCGCCCATGGCCAGCATGGGCTCGATGGCGCGCTCGCGCAGATCGGGCGGACAGTCGAAGACGCTGATCTTCTCCAGCCCCGGCGCGCCCTGTGCAAAGAAGTCCCGGATGTCCTCCACGACGATGCCGCCACCCGCGCCCAGGTATTCCCTGTGCCAGCGGGCGCGCAGACGCGCGGGCCAGAGCGCATGGCTGCGCCGGTCCATCAGGATGTCCCCGCGGACGTACCACTCGATCACGCAGTCGTTGGGCTCCAGCAGCCGCCAGGCCGCCTCGGCGCGCGCCGCGCTCATATACGCCGAAAAGACGGTCCCGCCCGTGGCGAGATCCGTGCAGGCCGCACCGTTGCTGGTGATGGCGTAGTCAAATCCGATCTCCGCGATGGCGGGCGGCAGCGTGCACTGCACGCGTCCCGTGCAGGCGCAAAGGCGAATGCCCTGTGCCTTCGCCGCCGCAAGCGCGCTGCGCGTGCGCGGGGATACGGTCAGGTGATCCCCGCGCAGCAGCGTGCCGTCCAGATCGGTCAGCAGCAGTCTGATGTCCTTCATATCACTTCATCGCCGCTTTGGTGAATCCGCTGAGCATGTGCTTCTGGAAGATCGCAAACACGATGAACACCGGGATGACGGACAGCAGCACGCCCGCCATGATCTGATGGTAGTTGTTGGTGACCTCGCCGCCGTAGGAGGTGCGCAGCTTCTGGATGCCGACGGTGAGCAGGTACATGTTCTGTTCCTTGACGATGACCTTCGGCCAGAAGTAGTTGTTCCAGCCGTTCATGAATGCCGTCAGCGCGACGGTAATCACCGTGGGCTTGCACATCGGCACCATGATTTTGAACAGGATGCCCAGCTTGCTCATGCCGTCCACCTGCGCCGCCTCGATATAGCTGTCATCGACGCCCATAAACGCCTGGCGCAACAGGAAGATGGTGTAGGAGGACACCGCGCCCGCGATCCAGATGCCCCAGTAGGTGCTCATCATGCCCACCTGTGCCACCATGATGTACAGCGGGATGAACGTCACCTGCAGCGGGATCATCATCGCGCCCAGCACGACAATGAACAGCAGGTGCTTGCCGCGGAAGCGTCCCTTCGAGAAGGCATACGCTGCCATGATGCCCAGCAGCAGCTCGCTGGCCATCTGCATGGCCGTGACGACCGCCGTGTTGAGCATATAGCGGAAGAACGGCACCTTGTTGATGACGTAGGTGAAGTTTTCAAGCTGGGGCACGGACGGCCAGAAGACCAGCGTGCTGCCCATGACCTCGGATTCCGTCTTGAGCGACGTGGAAAGCATCCAGAACAGCGGGAAGACCATCACAACGGTGATCATGACCGCAGCTGCCGTGCGCACGATGAGTCCGATCCGGGGCAGTCTACGATGCTTCGTCAGTTTTTTCATCACAACTCTCCCCTCCTCACGCCTCATAGTGCACGTTCTTGTTGGTGATGCGCATGGTGGACGCCGTGACGATCAGCAGCACGACGAAGAACAGCAGCGCGACCACGCTTGCCCGGTCGATGCGGTTGTCGTCAAACGCCAGCCGGTAGATGTAGTAGACCATGACCTCGGTCTGCTGGCGCGGCCCGCCTCCGGTCATGACATCCACGGACTGATAGACCTTCATCGAACTGATGAACGTGGTGATGAACAGGAACAGCGACGTCGGCGAGAGCAGCGGCAGCGTGATGTAGCGGAACTGCTGCAGCGGCGTCGCTCCGTCCAGCGAGGAGGCCTCGTAGTAATCCCGGGAAATGCCCAGCAGCGCCGACAGGTAGATCATCATGCTGTAACCCACGCCGTGCCAGCCCGTCAGGATCAGGATAGAGGTCAGCGCCAGCTTGCCGTCGCCCAGCCAGTTGATGTGGTTCTGCACGCCTGCCCATTCGAGCATCCGGTTGATGACGCCGTAGTCCGTGTTGAACATCCACAGGAAGATGATGCCGCAGGTGGACATGGCGATGTAGCGCGGCATGAAGATCAGCGCGCGCATCGCGCCGTAGGGCTTGGTCAGCCGGTTGAACAGGTGCGCCAGCACCAGGCCCAGGCCCAGGTCGATGGCGATGTTGAAGAAGGTGTAGATCAGCGTCACCTTGATGGAGTTGAGCAGGTACTTGGTGGAGGTCTTGGAGGTGAACAGCCAGATCCAGTTCTTGAGGCCGACGTACTCGTAGGTGCGGCTGGTCAGCCGCCAGTCAGTGAAGCTGATGTTGATCAGCTTGGCGATGGGATAATAGGTGGTCAACACCAGCAGCAGCACTGCGGGCAGCGCCATGAAGAAATCCGACCAGGAATACCTTTCCGGGCGCAGGCGGATCTGCCGCCCGTTGACCTCGACGCTGCGCGTCTTCTTTGCCATGTCTCTCTCTCCTTACGAAATACGGGGGACGGGCAAGCCCATCCCCCGGTGCAGATTGATGATTCGGTTACGCGTCAGCCAGCGTGTCGTTGATCTCCTCGATCATCATCTCCCAGCCCTCTTCGGGGTCCATGCCGTTGTTCATGATCTCGGACATGTAGTTCTCGAAGACGTCGCCGCACTTGTCAAAGAGCGGATGCTTGGTCTTGGAGACGTAGGAGTTGAGGTCGATGACGGCCGTCTCGGGCAGCTCCTCGAGCAGCGCCTGGTAGGCCTCGGCATACTGCGGATCGGTGGAGGCGGACTTGCGGGTGACGTAGTAGGAGGACACGGTCGCCCACTCGAGCTGCTGCTTCGGCGCCGTCAGGTAGGAGGCCAGCAGGAAGGCAGCGTTCTTCTGCGCCTGCGTGTTGCACTCGCAGCTCGGCAGGATCAGGGTCGCGCCGGCGACGAACTGATAATTGGTGATGCCCATCGGCTGGTTGGCGATGCCGACCTCGAAGACCGCGCCGTTCTCGCCGGACTCAGCCTTCGCCTTGTAGCTGGAGTAGAGGGACGAGGTGTAGAGCACGGAGGCCGTCGCGCCGGAGGTGAAGTCGAGCATCAGCGTGTTGCCGACGTCGGTGTCCACCCACTTGACGTAGCCGGCATCCACCCAGCTGCGGATGCGCTTGATCAGGTCGAGGGCGACCTCGGAGCCAAGACCGGTGGTGTTGGTGTCCACGTCGATCATGTACGCACCCAGGTTGCAGAACATGCAGTAGAAATACGCGTTGTCGGTGCCGTGAATCTCCAGCGCGGGCTTGCCCGTCGCCTCGCTGACGGTCTTGAGGAACGCGTCCATGTCCTCGAGCTTCTCCGGGAAGGAGACGCCCAGCTCGCCGAGCAGCGTCTTGTTGTAGTAGAAGATCTGACCGGACTGGCCGAACGGCAGCGCGGTCTGCTCGCCGCCGTTGTTCATGGCAGTGGTCATGCCGTCATAGAAGTCGGCGAAGTTGATCTTGTCCGCGAACGCCTCGATGTAGGGATTGAGATCCTCGACCACGTCGTCCTCGGCGTAGCTGGTCAGGCGCGGGACGTTGATGACGCACAGCGCGGGCACGCCCACGCCGGCAGCGTTGGCGCTGGCCAGCTCAGTGTGGATGTCATTGTAGCCGCCGATGTACTGGGGCTTCACGGCGATGTACGGATACTCGGTCTGGAACGCCTCGATCTGCCTGAGCAGCGTCTCCTCGTCGGCACCGGTGAAGGAATGCCAGAACACGACTTCCGTGGTCTGATCCGTCGGGATGGACGGGTCGATTTCAGCCAGCGCGGTGCAGGCAAGCAGCATCAGCGCAGCCAGGAGCAATGCGACGAGATTCTTCATGGGAACATCTCCTTTTCATTTCTCCGCCTCGCGGCGGCCAGTTCCGGTACTAAAATTTCAATTCGACATTTGACCTTTTGTCCAATGTCTGTATTGAATTATACCAGGATTCCCTCCATATGTCAATTATTTTTGTTCAATTTGGGTCACTTTGATTGAATTTTATATTTCCTTCAAGTGCGCTCAATTAAATATTTAATTCCTGCTTGTCTTTTTTACCGGAGTATGCGATAATGGTTGTATGTACCAAACACCAGGGAGGGAAGCGTATGCCGTCACGGGGAAAACCCACGCTTTCAGATGTCGCGCGTGCTGCCGGCGTATCGACCGCCGCAGCCTCCATGATTCTGCGCGGAACGCCGGGCGTTTCCTTCTCGGAGGAGACTGTCCGGCGCGTGACCGAAGCCGCCTCCGCGCTCGGCTATCGCCGCCCCGCCCCCGCCAGCCCGTATGACCGGCCGGTGATCGCCATCTTTCTGCCGCTGGTCACGGGCAGCTACTACACGTTCATCACGCAGGCCATCACCCAGCAGGCGAACCGGCACGGCTACGACACCATCGTGCTGGAAACCCACCGCAACCTGGAGCGCGAGCTGCGCCTGATGCACGCGCTTCCGCGCATCGGCGTCTCCGGCGTGATTTTCACGGCGCCGCCGATGAACGCGGAGGCGGCAGTCAGCATGGCGCAGACCATCCCCACCGTGATCATCAACAACGAGCGCGACGGCACCCCGCTGGACACCATCGTCATCGACGACCTGCGCGTGGGCGAGCTAGTCGCCGACCACCTGCTGGGCCTCGGACACCGCACCGTGGCCTTCGTGGAAATCAGCCGTCAGTGGCAGGGCATCAGCATCAGCCAGCGGCTGGTGGGCGCGAAGGCGCGCTTTGCCTCCTGCCCGGGCGCGGAGCTGCTGGTGTATTCGCGCCGCGCGCCGGACACGCTGCGCCCCGGCTCCTTCATCGAGACGCGCGAGCAGGCGCGGGAAATCGCCGCGGAATGTCTGGAAAACGAACGCATCACGGCGTTCATCTGCATCTCCGACTACGCCGCCTACGGCGTGATGGACGAGCTGGCCGCCCGCGGCAAGCGGATTCCGCAGGACTACAGTGTCTGCGCCTGCGACAACCTGTTCGCTTCCAGCCTGGCCGGCGTGTCGCTGACCACGGTGGACCGCCATCCGGTGGAGATCGGCGTCAAGAGCTTCGAGCTGCTCCTCCAACGGCTCATCCATCCGTCCTCCGGTGAGCAGCTGCCGCCCCACATCACACGCGTGGAATACCTGAGCACGCTGATCGTGCGCGACTCCAGCGGCATCCCGCGGCGCGTGTGAGCTTCTGCCGTTTCCAAGGCCGCTTCTCCGGGATTCTTGGGCTGCCGCTCCAGCCCCTGTCCGGGGTTCCGCCCCAGCCCCCGCAAGGGCCACTTGAACCCGCTTCGCGCTGTAAAAGCATTTCGGTGCAAAACAGTCTGTCGGCCGGGAAATGACGCCCAACCTCCCCCCACTGCATACAAAAGCAGCCTGCACGCCCGAAGGCGGCAGGCTGTTTTTATCTGTCCGAGCCGGTCAGACCGCTTCATTCAGGCGGATTTCCACCTGAACGGGAATCGAATCCAGCTGCAGCGTCACATCGCCGTTTTCGCCGACGACGCATTCACAGTGCGCTGTGCTTCCATCCTTCATCTGGCACTCCGCAATGATCGGGCTGCCCGCGTACGCATAGACGCTCAGCGTCAATTCGCACGCACCGTCGATGGAAATCTCCTCGAGGGCTTCAGTTCCGTCCGTCCATACGGACCTCACCAGACGAACGTCAGCCCGCACAGGCATGAGCCATGCAGTGTCCGATTCGTCCCGCGCCTGTGTGTCCTCTTCCATGCGTTCCACAATCAGGCGCGCATCGCTGTTTTCCTCCGACGCCGTCTCAACGCTCATCCGCGTTCCCGTATCCGCATTCAGCAGCTGCAGGCGCGCCGGCCGGTCGTTGTCCATGCCGCCAAGCCGGAGATCGATCTGCTCCCGGTAGAGCCGATACGCTTCCTCCAGAATCCGCAGCACCTCCCAGGATACATCCATCTGTTCCGACAAACTGTGGTTGATGAATCCGCGGAGCAGCGCGAACACAGCTTCGAAGCAGGCCGGGTCGAGCACCACGAAATCGTTCAGCTGCTCCGTGCTGAAGGTGAGCAGGCCATTCGCGACCACGCCGCCATACAGCGCATGCTTCCCTCTTTCGGAACAACCCAGAACCAGCAGCAGCTTGCCTTCGTAGGCTTCGCCCACGGGAATGCTCACGTCCAGCAGGCCGCGCCAGGCGGGCATATCCTCCGGAGCGGTGAGCTTGATGCGCAGCGCACATACGGATGCGTCGCTTTCCATAGTCGCCCGGATCAGCGCGCACAGCGCCTTGCGGGCTTCCTCGTTCAGGTTCATGAGATCCTGTACGATGAGCTTCGCCTTGCGATGAATCCGCTGACCATGGACGATGACGCCCGTGGCCTCGTCTTCAAGGGTCCGCTCGATGTAATCCGCCGTATTCTCCGGCTCCTCAGGCATCCAGATGTTCTTCCAGTGTGTTCTTCCATACTCGGAGCGGATGGAAACCCAGCCGGATACATCGATGATCAGCGGGTTCTCCTTGCTGCCGACATCGCCCTTGGCAGCGATGTCCAGCCGGTTACCGTGAATCGGTCCGCCGGAAATGCTGCCCTCCGTCTCGATGTCGATCCTGTCACTCACGATCCTTTCGATCTCCAGATGACCAGAATCGTTGTGAATGAAGATGTCCTTGCCCTCCAGCACAATCGCATCCGCATCAATGTGCAGGCGTTCCTCCTGCGTGCCGATGTTTCCGCTAGCTTCGATCTCCAGCCGGTCCGCGATGATGTTGGGATCACCCGAGCCGGCGGTCACGTCGCCGTCCACATCCAGCTGAACGTCCTGACCGATCACGCTGTCAATGGTCAGCGACTGATCGTTCGCGATGTGGATTTCATCGCCGATCGCCGTCAGGCTGTCCACAGAGGTGCGGATCGGACGGTCGGACTGTCCGACGTCTCCGGTCACGGACCGGATTTCAAGCTCGTTCGCCTGAATATCCATATCGCCGTCAGACGCGGCCAGAATGTCACCCAGTGCATCGATATGCACATGCTCCGCCTCAATGGCATCGAATCGGATGCTGCCGGTGCTCTCGATGTTCACGCCATCGGCAGACACATCGCCAACCTGAACGCTCAGCGTTCCGGCCACATTCACACCCAGCGCATTGTCGTCGGAACCGATCTCTCCGCCGGCTGCCAGCGTGAGGCTGCCGCCCGTGACAATGGAGTCCTCCGAGCCTTCGGCCTTCTCCAGCGCCGCGCGGGCTGCCTCTGCCAGCACGTCCGCCGCTTCCTTCAGACGATCCGCTTCCTGCTGCAGGGCCTGTGCATCCTGCTTCGCCAGATCAATCAGTCGATTGATCTCATCCAGCTGGGCCTGCCGGTCATCCAGAATGGTCTGTTTTTCGGGCACAGCGCCCTGCTGGATGGCGATCCTCTCTGCCAGTGCGTCGATCTGCTGCTGCGTTGCTTCGGGGCTCAGAAGCAGTGCGGCCAGCTGCTGATTCAGCCCGTCCAGAATGGTCTGCTGCTGATTCAGCGCCGCCTGTGCCTGCTCGACTGCCTGCTCCGCTGCGCTCCTGCCCAGCTCCTCCGGCAGCCGTCCCGCATCGCCCGCATAGGCGTTGAGCACATCAGCGGCCGTCTGCGCAAGCTCGGCCTTGCTCATGGCTTCCGCCGCAGCGCGCTCGGCATCCGCCGCAGAGACCACCTGCTGGCTGTCATCCGCATCGGTGATGCTGCCAGGCGCCGTAATCGTCGTATCCGAGCCGGTTTCCACCCTGCCGATCACCAGATTCCCGCTGAGCTCCGTCACGTTGGCCGTTTCGGAAGCCCAGATCGTCAGGGTTCCGGCATTGTCCGCGTCGGTATCCACCAGAATCGGCGCACTCTGCGTTCCTACGGAACCATCCAGCGCCTTGAGCGTGATGCTCTCACCGGCAACCTGCTCCGCTCTGCCCAGGCGATCGCCTGCCAGAATGCTGCCCTTCGATTCGATCACGACATTGCCGCCCGCATGCACGGGGCCGATGATCATGTCCGCCTCGTCGGCATTGCTCAGATGCAGGTTCCCCGCGGCATCGGCATTGATCTGTCCGTCCGCGCTGTCCGCGATCAGAATCAGATCCGCGGCATCGCTCAGATGAATATCGCCCTGTGCCCGTGCCGTCACCGTGCCTTCCGCGTCGATGCTGATGGAGCTGTCCCGCTCGCCGATGGCGCCCGTTTCAGACTTCAGTTCGGCATCGCCTCCGGCCGTGATGTTCAGGCCCGTCTCTTCGTCCTCGCGGACATCCAGAATCGTTCCAGGCGCCTCAAAGCTCACATCGTCTCCGGCCTTCACGGTGCCCAGACCCATATTGCCCGTTGCCTCGCGGATGAAGATGCTCTCGCCCGCTTCAGCATCCAGCCGGGTCCCCTCCTTCGCGTCGTCCACGCGCAGCCAGTCATACTGCATCACGACGTCGATGGCCCACACCGTCATCGGGTTGCCGGACGCATCGGTCGCCTGCCGCTCCACCAGCTGTACGCTGTAGACGCCGTTTTCATCCTTCACGGGTTCTGTGATGTTGCCCGCCAGCTGCAGGCGGTTCGACCGCTGGTCAATCTCCAGCGCGTTGGTCTCATCGCCAATGCTTTCCTTGGCCGTCAGGCTGATCTTCCGACCGGAAATATCGGCCGTATCGTCCTCGACGCCCAGGATGCTGCCGCCCACGGAATCAATCGTCACGTCTCCGCGCTCGGAACGGATGTCCGCAGCTGTGAAATCACCTTCATCCTGTGTAATGTTGATGTCGCCTTCGTTCCAGATCTCGCTGCGTCCCGTGGAAACGCCGATGGAAAGATTCAGCGCCCGGGCTTCGGGATCCTCCGGCTTCGTCTGCGACATGCCCTCGTAGTCCGCAAGGTTCCATGCCTGCCCGATGAGGGCGAGGATGTCCTCCTGCGTCAGAATCGCGTTCAGCGTGTCGCCCAGTTTCTCCACGTCGCCCTGTCCGATGGCGTTGCCCAGCCAGGCCATGGCCACTTCATTGGACACCGCCGGGACAGCCGCGGGATTCTCCGGGGCCGCATTCACATTGGTCAGCGCGTCAGCGAGCATTCCGCCCAGCGTCGCAAAATCGCCGGCCTGCATCAGCCTGTTCAGGTCCACCGCAGTGAAGTCCGTTTCATTGACCAGAATGCTCTGCAGGGTCTCGGAAGCAATGCGTCCGTTCTTCACCTGCGCCGCCAGCGACTGCGCGGTGATCAACGTCTGCCACTGTTCGCGCGCCATGCTGGAGGCGATCCATGCCGCCAGCTCCTCCGGCGTCTGATAGGCCAGCACCGGGCTGACCGTCTCCGTGCCCGCGTCGAGCATCCAGTCGCCGGAAACCGTCATGCCGTTCTCATTGCGGCCGCTGCCGATGTCCTCCTCAGGCCGCTTGCCCTCGAACGCGTCGCCCTCAAGCTCCACGCCGTCGAGGTAGAGATTCGTCACGGTTTCAATCCGCACGGTCAGCGTCTCCGGTACGTCGATCATCAGCCGTGCATCGGACCTGCCGATGTCCGCGCCCGCGGCGAGCGTCAGCGCGCTGCCTTCGGACAGGCGGATATAGCCTTCCACATCCTCGGTGAGGATACTTCCGCTTACAGAGCGCAGGACGACATCGCTGTCCGTGCCTTCGATCATGTCAAACGTCAGATTCTGTCCCGCGGTCAGCGTGATCTCGCTGCCGTTCGCGTCGACTGCATCCGCCGCAATCGCGCCGTCTGCGGTCATCACGACCGTCGACGCCTCCGCGTTCACGCGCTCGCTGGTGATGTTCTTGCCCGCGGTCAGCTTGATCTCGCTGCCGTTCGCGTCGACTGCATCCGCCGCAATCGCGCCGTCTGCGGTCATGACGACCGTCGACGCCTCCGCGTTCACGCGCTCGCTGGTGATGTCCTTGCCCGCGCTCAGCGTGATCTCGCTGCCGTTCGCTGCGACTGCATCCGCCGCAATCGCGCCGTCTGCGGTCATGACGACCGTCGACGACTCCGCGTTCACGCGCTCGCTGGTGATGTCCTTGCCCGCGGTCATCGTGATGGCAGTGTTCCTGTCTGCGTCGATCTGTGCGATGTCGATCTTGCCAACGGCCTGAACCGTCGCTTCGGCATGGTCGGCATCCACCTGATCCAGCGTGATCGCACCGCCGGCCGTCAGCGTCGCGTAGGCCAGGCTGTTATCGTCGCCCGTCAGCACCAGTCCGGTCAGGTGCTCGGGAACCATGGGACTCAGCTGCACGATGTCTCCGCTGGCGGCCATGATGAGCACGCCGTTGTTGTCATCGCCGTCGTCATCGCTGATCACCGTGAGATCCGTCAGCTTGATCGAGCCGTTCTTCGCGTTCACGGAGAACAGCACATCCCGAACCACGGTATCCGGCTCGATGACGATGTCGCCGTCGCTCACCTCGATGTAGGTGTCCGTATCCAGCTCCTTGCCGCCGATCAGATTCTTGAAGGTGATGTCTCCGCCGGCGACGATGTCCAGGGGCTTCTCCGGCGTGCCGATGGAGCCGGTCGAACCGGTGACCAGCGTCACGTCCCCATCCGCAGCGATGTCCGGAGCCGTCTGTCCGTCCGTTCTGCCGTCCACAAGGCTTCCGGCCTGATCGGGCATGGTGACAATCACCTCGCTGCCCGTCAGCGTGCCGAGCGGATAGCTCATCCCGGAAATCTCAACCAGCTTCTGCGTGCTGCTGCTCTCGCCCGGCAGGACGACGCTTCCGTCGGAGCCCACGCAGATACCGTTGGGCAGCGTGTAGGTCAGAACGCCTTCCTTGGTTTCGATGGTCAGCCATGTCTGTCCGCCATAGGTGATCAGCGTCTGGCTTCCGCTGGTGACCTGGGTCGCCGGCACCCAATTGCTGCCATTGAGGTACCAGTACCTTCCCTGAACATCCGTGGCCACCACGTCGGTCAGGCTTTCCAACATCACGTTCTGCTCCTTCTTCAGGATGAACTGCGGCTGAACCTTCTCATTGGCGCCGCTGTAGAGATTGATCTTCGCGTCCACGTTGGCGATCTTCATGCAGCCGGACTCGTACGTGCTGCCGTCGTAGATCGCGTTGAACTCGCTGGCGCCGTTGGCGTCCGCGTCCACGAGCATCAGCACCCTGCCGGTTGCGGAGACGTACAGATAATCGTGGATGCGATAGCCCTGTCCGGTGACGTAATCGTTCGTCGGCAGCTCGGTCTTCTTGATCTGAATGTCGCTGACCGGGCCGTCGAACTGGGCGTAGCTGACCAGCTTCGCATTGGGGTCGTTGCCTTCGTGGGTGTCCGACTCGTAGAATCCGACGGTATAGCCGGTATTCTCGTCATCCGGATCGGCCGCCTCGATCAGCAGCGATGCCGGCCGCGCATAGGTATAGGTAATCTGGATGCTGTGATCAGTGACCTTAACCACGTTCCTGCTCACAAAGTAGCTGACATCGCCGCTGCTTTCAACGTAGCGGTACATAACGCCGCCCAGTTTACTATAGGGCAAGGGTTCGTGGGTACTGATCGAATAGCTGCATGTGAAGAACACGTCCTCATCAAAGACGACCGTGATGTCACCATTGTCGGTGGGCACATCCGTCAGAATTATACCCGCCTTCACATAATTGATACTCAAGTTGTCATCGACTGCTTCGTACGTTTCAACGGGCAGCTTCACCGTTCCCTTGATAGTCCGATCTCCTACCGTAACATACTCGTAGCGATACCATGCCTTTTCCGAGATATTATACAATCCGGTAAGGCCGGTAATCCCCAGAAAGTCCTTTACAGCAACCCATTCGGCTTCGTCAACCGGATCGCTTCCATCCAGCACCGCAGTACCGATAAGATTCTGCGCCAGTTCATACGCCCATCCATATGTCAAATCGCCTTCGTACTGCTTGAACTTATTGGCAATACTTTTGTCAACAAGGAGGATGGCATTCTTATCCCAGTCCCAGACCGTTTTCAGCCCGTCAGTGCTGCTGCCGGACTGTTCCTCCGACTCGTCCTTGCCACCGATGATGTACGCCTTGACCGTGCCATCCGTCACCACAAGCAGGTAAGCTTCGGTATCCGTGTCCGGATTGATGACATCGGCAGACATGCCGCGATTCGTCACCCAGTAATAGGTCGAACCGTTTTCCGTCTTCCACTCCGTCAGGCCCACGACCGCCAGCTTCGTCTCATAGCCTTCTGGCTCGTTGGCATTTGCCTCCTGATAGGTGTAGGTGAACTGAATCTGACCGGCGCCGGTGCCGACATTGCCCACCAGCCATTGCGCATCGATGACGGACAGCAGCGTTTCAAACGTCGCGCCCTTGTCAAGCGTCAGCTTGCCGGTGGACAGGTCCAGCGTCACGCCATCGCCCAGGCCAACGGACACCACACTGCCGTTTTCGTCATAGGTGAAGCTGTACTGGTCGAGCGGCGTCGTGATTTCGACGCCATTCACCTTCTCAACGACGCGCACGATCTGTCCGTCAGACGCCACATACACCTTCGTGCCGTTGGGCAGCAGGTGAATGTACACGTCATCCACGATGCTGTAGCTCTGCAGATAGCGGTTGAGGCCCGTGGCATCGAAGGATGCGTCTGCGGCCAGTTCCTTCACCACGCCGGTGAGATACGACAGCGTTCCCGGCAGCGGCATCGTCACCACGATGGAGTTCTTCAGGCTGTACAGCCGGATGCCCTCGTCAAGCAGCAGATCGTTCACGCCTTCCGCGAGCAGGGTTTCCACCCGCATCGCCGGCGTAAACGCCTCGCTGCTGCCGGTTTCCGGCAGGGTATCGACCAGCTCGAACTTCACCGGCGTCAGCTGCATGCAGCTGTGGCCGGACGTCTGCGCGTTCACCACGCTCTGCACGCCATCCTCCTGGAACATGAACACCCAGAAGCGGATACTCTTGTCCTTGTCGATGGTGCCGATGCTGGCGGCGTTCACGATGTTCAGCGTGCGGGTCCATACGGGCGCCGCCTTGGCCGCCTCTGCGTTGATCAGGATGATGCTGTTCACCGCAGTCAGGTTTCCGCCGGTTTCGCCCGTCCAGCAGAAGGTCGTGTCGCCATTGCGGTTGGAAATCAGGCCGCCCACATACACATCGCCCGATCCCCTGTTTTCCACACGGATGGAGGGCGTGGTCACGGTGCTGTCCTTGATTTCGTACTCGTTGGCATTCGCACCGTACACCTTGGGGTTGATGAAGTTGATGTTCTCAACGGTGATTCCCTCGATGGTGAGCTTCCGGTCGGTGCGGTTGACGATCGTCACTTCGGGGATGAACCTCTGGTTGTACACCGTGTAGCTGGTGAGCGCATGCTCGCCAAGCGTCAGCGTGCCGGGCAGCGCATTGGCCAAAGCCCGGATGACAATCTCCGATGCGCTTGTGCTGAACAGCGTCATGTCTTCCTTCGGCAGGCCGACCTGACGGATGCCGCCGCGATCGGAAATATCGATCACCATGCCGGCCGCCGCATCACCGATGTGGAAGCCCGTGCCGGAGGCAATGGTCATGGAACGGCTGCTGGTCAGCGAACCACGGCTGTGCGTGTAGCTGCCGGCAATACCGGTCCGGCGGGTATGGGGGTACTGCTTGACGGTTCCGCCGAACACAACCGCGTCGATCCGGACAGCGGCGCCATAGATGTCCACGCCTGCTCCGATGGTCGTCGTGGTGGTGCTGGAGCTGTTCTTGTCGTCGTCCTTGCCGCTCTCGTTCAGCCAGGCCTCCGAATCCGCCTCGCCGACGCCCTGAGCAAAGGCGTACGCATCATTGTAGATGTGGGCAGAGCGGTACGCCGGCGTCGAATCCGCCAGAATCGTCACATTGTCATAGCCCTTGATCGCCGCGTTGGCGACGGTCACGGCATTGACCAGGGTTGCCAGCGTGCGGCTGCGCGCCTGCACGTTGACGCCCAGGCCGCGGCCGCGGGCGTAGGATTCCATGTGGAAGTACAGGCTGCCGAAACAGCTCTGAATATCCACATTCCTTCCGATGATCTCGGCCTTGCCCGTGCCGGACCCGCCGATGTTCACCGTGGACGTCAGCGTGAGCGTACCAAGCGCCCGCGCGTCCGGCTCGTTGCCGACGCCGGCGTTGTAGACCCTGGCGTAGCTGTGCACATTGTCCGCAGAGGCGTCGGAGATGACCGACACGTTTCCGAAGGTGTTCTTCAGCAGCGCGCCTCTTGTGACATTCACGCTCGCATTGGTGTTCACATCCGCATAGGCGCGTGCGTCGCCGATCGCCACGAAGGAGGTGTTGTCCACGCGCGCCTCGGTGTACACATCATCGCTGCTTCCGCCGATCGCCTTCACGTCCAGGCTGCCAAAGTCGGCCTCGAGGCTCGCGCCGCTGCCGATGGTGACCTTGACCGTGCGCTTCAGCGTATTGTAGGCCTTCATATCGCCGTCCGCGATGAATCCGCCCCTGGTGGAGCACCTTGTGAGCGCGTGCATCGATGCGTTGGAGAGTGCCTGCACCCTGATGCTGCCGCTGGCGAACAGCGAAGCCGCGCCAACGCCAGCCTCCGTCGTCGTGTTCACCTCATTGCTGCCATACGTCGTCTTGACGCTGACCGTCACGGCAATGCTGGTGTCATGCGCCTCGGATTTCGCGCGGGTGTAATCCTCGGCCAGGATGTCAATATCGCCCGACGCGATGATCTGACCGGCGTTTTTGATGCCCGCGTACGTATTGTAATCACTGTACGTCGGCAGCGAGGAGCTCTTGATTTCACCAATCGCGAGGCTGCCGCCCTTCTGGATGATGGACTGCGCATAGCCCGTGTTGTAGGCATACAGCTTCACATCGCCTGCCGAACGGATCGACGCGCCGCCAGCCACGTAGACCTGCGCATCCTGGCAGGTCGCCGGGGAATTGCTGTCATCCCCGATACAGGCCTTGGCGTTGGAGCTGGTTGTGTTCACAAAGCTGCCCGAACCGCCCGCCTGCGCCGTGGCCATCGAACGGGAATCATTGCGCGCCTGCATATCCAGATCGCCGACGGTGACGATGATGTCCGCGCCATCCACATAGGTCTGCGTGGAATCCATCGCGTGGCTCTCCGCATGCAGGTTGCCGAGCGTGACCAGGCTGAGCGAGCTGCCGTTCTGCGCGAGCGCCTGCGCCAGATTCATGGTCCTGGCAAGCAGGGTCACTTCATTAGCCGTCAGGGTCAGCGCTTTGGCGTTGTTCGCGGTTCCGATGCCGTACGCGTTGATGAACACGCGGTTCCGGCTGGTGCTGCTCGCGTAGGCGTAGTTGATGTCGGCAGCGATGCCCTTGACCGATCCCGCCGGTCCGCTCACCGTCGCCTTTGCACCGTGGCGCTCAGCGCTTCCCGAAACCTCGTTCAGCTTGGACTGAACCGTCAGGCTGCCCTCCACGCTGGCGCTGCCGGTGCCGAAGAGATAGGCGTTCTGCACGGCCGTCAGATCGGCCTTCACCCAGTTGACGGCAGCGGAATAGCCGCTGATGGAGAGGTCATGCGCGCGCACCTGCGCAATGGCGTCGGCGGTGGCGTTCACCGTGACGGTCACATTGCCATGGACGGTCAGGCTGCCATCGCTTCCGAAGCCGGCATTGCCGGTCACGCTGGTCTTTGCGTTCGCCATGTTGAAGGTTCCGTTTTTGACGTTTGCACTCAGGCCGCCCGCAGGTCCGGTCTGCGCAAGGCTGTGCACCATGTAGGTGGCATCCACCGTCACGGAGCCGGCGCTGCTCACGCCCTCGCCCACCTTGATCGACGCGGTGAACGTGCCGGCAGCGTCCGCATCAACCTTCATCAGGCTGACGTTGACGTAGGATATGCTGCCGGTGGGCACGTTGATGCCCGCATACGCATAGGACCTCGCGTTGGTCAGCACATCCACATGACCGGTGACGATCAGTCTGGCGCCATTGACCTCGGAGGCGGATGCCGCCGTGACGGATGCGTTCGCCGTGCTGGCTTCGCCGCCGACGAGCGACATCTTGGTGCCGCTGCCGGAGCCCACCTTCGCGGTCGCCGCGTAATTGTCATCCGAGCTGTCCGTATTGAACTCCGACTGGACAGTCACGCTTCCGGCCTCGACCGTCGCGCCCTCGATCTTCGCCCTCTGGTTGCCCGAAACCTTCGCGGTGACGATGTTGACCGCCACGTCCACAACGCTGGCCGAGAAGTCCTGGCTCTGAATGTCCGCCTTCGCCCTGGCCGTGCCCTTCATGGTGACGGTCACCGCACCGCTGCCGGCGTCAATGCTGCCGCTTCCGTGGATACTGGAGTTGGCGGTCACATTCGTTTCAGCATAGGCAACATTTCCCTCGATGGTGATGGCTTCGAGCCTGACGCCCTTGCCGGGCTGCGCGGAAACCGCATTGGCATACGCCGTATAGGTATTGCTGATGGAAATGCCCGCGGCATTCACATTGCCGGAAACCAGGGCGTCAAAGTCACCCTTCGCATAGGCATACAGGGTATTGACGCCGATGCCGAGGGCGTCGGCCGTGAAGTCCGAGCCGTTGACCCGCGCGTCAGCAAAGGTGTTTCCGATGACCTCGACGCGGAGCGTGCCGTCGATCTCCAGCGCCGCCCCGATGACCTTGGCGCTGTTGGTGGCCTTCGCCGTGGCGACCGCCACATTCGCCTTTGCGTTGACGCCGGAGAGCGAGGCGCCGTCCTTGCCGCCGTTGGAGCCCAGAATGGCGTACGCGCCTTCGGTCTGATCCTTGTTCAGATGCGAGGTGACCGTGACACTTCCCGCCTTCAGCGTGAGAGTCTCAATATACGCCTGCTGGCTTGCGTCCAGCGTCGCGGCCATGGCATTGGCCGCCACATTGGTCAGTCCAGCATCTATGTCGGGCTTGTGCACCGTCGCTTCCGCCTTCGCCACGCCGGTCGCCGTGATCTCCACCGCGCCCGCGCTCATTGCGCCCGTGCCGGAGAGGTACGCGTTGATCCGGGTCGAATTCTGCGCAACCGCGACGTTCACCTTGATGTTGTTGTACTTTGCAATGTCCACGCCGCCGATGGAGGGCGTCAGGTTCGCCCTGACCAGGCTGGTGGTGTCCGCCTTCACGGTCACCTGGCCAGCCTCCACCTCCCACTCACGGGAAGCGTCGTCCGGCACGACCATGAATGCGTCAAAGCCGCTCTGCCCATAGGCGTATGCCGCGCTGAGCGCAGCGGAAGTCGCGCTGATTCCGCCCATGTTGCTGACTTCCGCCAGCACATTGGCATAGCCCCTGGTCAGAATGTCGATGCTGACGGCCGCATTCGCGTTCGCCGGATTCAGGGACGCCGGATTCAGGCCCGCGTCGGACTGGGAGCGCGCATAAGCCACGGCGACATTGACGCGCACGTTGATCAGCGCGCCGCCGCCGGTATACAGCTTAGCCTGCGCGCTCTGCGCAGTGGCGTCATCCGCGTTGAAGTAGGACTTCGCCGTGATGCTGCCAGCGATCACGTGGCTGCCTGTCAGCGTCGCCTCCTGACGGGCGCGAAGCACCGCCGTGACAAACGACGCGTTCACGTTGACGCCGCCGATGCTCATGCCGCAGATCGTCGCGTCGGCCGTTGCAATGCCGTACGCCATGATCTTCAGGCTGCCTGTCGCCTTCAGAGTGCCGCTGCCAACGATGTTCGCGAGGTTCCGCGCATCGTTGTCCGCGATGGCGGCGTTCATGCCCACGGTAATCGCGCCCGCTGCGCCCGCGACCGTGTTCGCAGCCGCCTGAGCCTTGTTGACCGAATCCTCCGTTCCCGCGTAGACGCAGACCGTCGGCGCGGTAATCTGAGCGCCCTCGGTGTCAATCAGGGCCTGATTGCCGGAACGCAGATGGACGTAGCTCACGGAGAAGCCGACGTTCGTCGCGCCGACCGTCGCCGAGAGCAGCTCCGCTTTGGCGATGGCCTCATGGATGGCCTGAATGGTGATTGTTTCGCCGGCCTCCACATTCGCACGGCTGATTCCGGCAACGGCATCCGTCCTGTTGAAGACCAGAAGCGCGTTTCCGTTCATCGCGATTCCACCGCCCGCCATCGACAGGATGGTCGAAACGGCCGTGCTGGAGGTGTTGTTTTCCACCGTGACGGTATTCGCATTCACGCTACCCTTGTTCGCAGAAGCTGCACCGGCAGCCTGCTCATGACCGTCGGGCGTCGCGCCGATGTAGGTCAGGATTTCCGGAGAAACCACTGCCACCGCCGCGGACATGTTGGCCGCAGCGCCGCCGAAGGCCACGCCCAGGATATACGCCCGGGCGTTGGTGTCCACATCCGCAGCGACATTGAGCGCGCCATCGGCATCCAGCGACACGCCCTGACCGATGAACGTATCCATGCGGCTGCGGTTGACCACCACGGCAACCGCACCGTTCGCGCCAACGCCGCCCGCAGCGAAAGCACCGGCGCCGCTCATGGCATTCGTGTTCTGAACCGACTTGACCGTCACGCTGTCGGTGTTCCGGATATTTGCGTCGCCTGCGACAGAGGCTTCCACCGTGCCGCCAAACACCGTTGCGGCCACGGAAGCGCCAACGCCCGCGATCCCGCCCGATGCCGTCAGCGTCGCAGTCAGCATGAGCGGATAGTCCATGACGGACTCGACAGTCAGCGTTTGGGCCTTCGCAACATCGCCTTCCATACAGGCGAGAACATTGGAGTGGATGTTGATCGAGCCAATCGCCGCAGACACGCCCGCGATGGCGCCGGAGCCCGTGACGGAGATCGCCCGGATGGTGCGGGACGTCAGATCGACCGTATCCTCTCCCTCGAACGAATCCTTCAGGGCTTCGATGCGCTTGGAATCCGTATCGCTCACCGGCGTGGAGCCCGCCCGCGCGGAAACCTCGATCGCCCCCTTTTCTTTGGTCAGGGCATTTTCTGCGGTCAGAACCGCGCCGTCCTCCACCTGCGCGAGCACATTGGAGTACAGCACCGCAACCGAGATGCCCGCACCCACGCCGGCAAACGCGCCGGCGGCGACGGTGCCGGAAATCATGTCGTTGATCAGGTTGTCATAGGCAGTCACCTGAATATCGCCCGCGGAGGTCACCGTGGACCCGCCGCCGATGATCGCGCTGATGGTGTCCTTCGGATCATAGCCCGGCCTGGCCGCGCACAGATTCCCCGCAGCCGTGATGTCCGAGTTCCGGGTTTCGTCAACCTCGAAGCTCTCGCCGCGGGCATCCTCGCTCGAGCTGCCCGCTGCATCGAATTCATCGCTGCGATACCCGTCCTCCACGTTGAAGGAATGCTGCGTCCTTCCGTCGGCCGTCTCCGTGCTGCCCACGGTGATGTCGGACTGACGGGCGCCATCCCCCTCGAGCAGAATGCCCAGGTCGTCCTTGCGATACCCCTGCGCGGCGCTGTGACCGGCCGCAAAGGTCTCGTTCATGAAGGCATCCGGATTGAAGCCGCCGCTGATGCTCTCATTGTAGGCTTTCTTCTCCTCTTCAGAGAGCTTTTCATACTCTTCCCTGGTCAGGGTGTCGTTGCGGATCAGCGCGTCGCTCGTATCCTGCGTCAGCTTGCCGCCCGCAACGGTCACCATGATCGTCGCGCCAACGCCGACCTGGCCTGCCGCGACCGTGCCCGCATAGGCATTGATGTCGCACTCCGAGGCGGCACTGATGGCGATCGAGCCCGTCAGGCTTTCGATCACGTTGTTCTTGCCGAAGCCCGCGGTGATCGTGTTGTTGATCACGTTGATCACAGCCGTGACGCCAACGCCGGCCACACCGCTGCCCGCAAGCGCAGATGCGACCGAGTAGGAGGTCAGCGCGTCCCTGGCGTCAACGGTGATGGCGTTCGCCTTGATCTTCGCGCCGTCGTCTGTCACGGCCTGCGTGGTCTGGCTGAACACCGCCACGTCCACCGTGCCGGACACACTGGCCGTGCCGCCGACGGAGATGCCTGCGGCGTCGGTCGTGAGGAACTCACTGGAATCGGCCGTCACGGAGAAGGTTCCGCCTGCAACGATGTCAGCGCCGCTGCCGATGATGGCACGGGTCGCGCCTTCATAATAGGTAACAATGCCCACCGGCGCAACACCCGCGGTGCCGCCGCCGGCCGCAGAGCTGGCGATATTGAACAGCTCGTTCTGCGCGGCAGCCTCGACCGAGGCATCGCCGGACGCATAAACCTTGCCGCCCATGCCCGCCATGACGTCATTCTCGAACACCAGCGCGCTCGCGCCAACCGCAACGCCTGCCGTGCCGCCGCCCGAGAAGTTCAGCGCCAGCACCAGAATATCGTCATCCGAAACCGCGGAGACCGTCACGTCTCCGGTGGCGCGCACAAGCTCGATCGCGTCAACGACGGTCTCGCCGCTGGCGTTCAGGCTCATGCCCAGGATCGCTTCAACCGTCTTGTCATAGACCATGACGACCGTGGAAGCGTCCACGCCCGCCGTGCCGCCCACGGCAGCGCCGCCGGCGACGTTGATTATGTGTGAGTCGTCATCCGCTTCAACAGCCACTTCCGAATCGCCGCCGGATTCCTGCTCCCCGGACTCATCGCAGCCGGACAGGATCGTGCTGCCGCTTCCGACAGCCGCCCGGACGGTGTTCTTGTCGACGGCGGTATTCACCACGCCCGCGACCGAAGCATTTCCGCTGGCCGCGCCGCTCATGGAGGCCATCACGATGCGGTTGTCCGCATTGGCGCGAACAATCACGCCCCTGCGCCGGTCAAGGCGATTGGGGATTCCATAGCCTGCGCTCGCGCCATTCACGGCCGGCGTGGCATGCGCGATTACCGTGATCTTTTTGCCGACCAGCGCCTCAACCCTGTTGTTCAGAACGATCGAATTGATCGTCGCGCCCACACCGGCTGTGCTGGCAGCGCTGAATGCGCCCGCCACATCGTACAGACCGGTCTGCAGATCGGCGTAAATGACCACGCTGTCGCCAGCCTCGGCATGGGAACCATCGCCAAGGCCTGCCTGTACGGTGGACTCGCTCACGATGGTCGGAATCGCGCCCGACACGACGGCCGTTCCCGTCGTCGCCGCGCCCGCCACCGTCACGATGATGGTCTCATCGTCAGCGGTCGCCACGATCACGACGTTCTTGCCGGCATCCAGCTTCTCGGCAATCAGGCTGGCGTTTTCGCCCACCAGAGCAAGCACCTTGTGATTGAATACATTGACATTGACGGTTGCACCCACAGCAGCTGCGCCGCCGTTGGAGCCGGTGGCCGCCGCCAGAACGGCAACCTGTCTGACGACGCCGTCAGCCACGATGGACACGCTGCCGCCGATGCTGGTCACTTTGGCTTTGTCCCCCACCTCCGCACGGGTCTCCGAATTGGAAACCAGCACGCCGATGGTGCCCGCCACCGTGGGCGACGCGCCCGCGGAACCGGACAGGGAGGCCAGCACATTCAGCAGCTTCTCCTCGCTGACCGCCTCAACGACCACATTGTTTTCGGCGAGAATCTCCGCCGCGTCGCCGACCGTCGCCAGCGTCTTGTTCTCGGCGACAATCACGGCCACCGTGCCGCCCGCGGCAGCACCCGTCGACGCTCCGCCGAGCGACGTGGACAGGAGCGTCAGATCGGAAAGATTCTTCGCCTTGACCGAGAAGTCGCCCCTGGCCTCAATCTGCGTTCCGTCGCCTACGCTCGCCTCGACATCACCGCCCGTCACGATGACATTGATGCCGCCGCCCAGCGCCGCGGCGCCGTTCGCACCGGAGGTTGCCCCAGCGGCAACGGTCACAGCCAGCACATCGCGCTGCGCATCCGCGGAAACAATCACGTCATGGGCGTTGAGAATCTGAACGTTTTCGCCAACGCTCGCTTCGATCTGATCCCGATCCTCCAGCGCAGCGATGTTCACGCCCGCGCCGACTTTGCCGGAGGTCGCGGCGATCGCTCCGCCGATCATGCGGCCGTTGGTCTCGGAGGATGCCGTGACCTCGACATTCCCGCCGTCCAGCTCAATGATCACACCGTCGCCGATCAGCGCCCTGGTTTCTCCGCCCGTGAACACCATGGACACGGAGCCCGCCAGCGCGCCCGTCGTGTTGGCTCCCGCCGTGATCGCACCGGCGATGGACTCGGTGTAGTAGTTCACGGAGGCCAGATAGTTCAGCGTGTCAAACACCTTCATCAGATCGTCCATGCCAAAGGCAATGTCGATTCCGATGATGCCGTTCTTGCTGTTTTCCGTGTCAATGTTGATGATGCCCTTCTTCTGCTCCTCCGTCACATTCGTCGTGAACAGCGCAGACCAGTCAAAGGGGAACTGGTAATCCTGGGAGGAGACGCCCTTCTTCTCGGCGTTCACCCGGAGGCTCCTGCCGAAAATGTGCGCGCCATCATCGATGAGCGCCTGCAGGGCGTTGTCCGCATAGATCAGCGCAAACGATCCGCCGACGCCCATCTGGCTGCCGCTGGCCGTCAGCCCGCCCGCGCGGACCGCGAGCTTCGACTGGTCAATGGCTTCGACGAGAATGTCGCCCGCAGTGACCACGGCATCCTTGGCGATGACCGCATTGGCGCGCGCCTTTGTGATGAGGATCGCTACCGCGCCGGCAAAGCCCACCTTACCGCCCTGTCCGGACACGCTGCCCGCCAGGGCCTGCGCGCCGAGCAGGCCGCGATACCGGCCGTCCATGTTCTGCGTGAGCGTCGAAGTCACGCGAACATCGCCGTCGGACTTTTTGGTTTCTTCGTCGCCCGTCGCTTCCACTTCGCCCTGCAGCCGGGCATTTGCCTCGTTGTCGTTGACGGAAACCGCTACGCCGACAGCGATGCAGTTGCTGTTGCTATCGAACGGCGCAACGGCGGCGCCGGTGCCGAGGGTGCGGTAATTGGCGCGGTTTTCAGCCACGACATCCACGTCGGATGCGTGCAGCGTTCCGGCTACCTCTGCCGTCGCGACGTGCGCGGTGATGTTCACACCGGCAGCTGCGGCCAGATTGATCTTCTGTCCGCCCTGATCGTCGCTGTTCAGCGCCTGACCGTTCGCGCCGCCGGCATTGGCCGAAGCCTGGCCCATCGCATTGGCCGCAGAGCCGGACGATGCCGGATTCGTGGGCAGCGTGATGTTCAGCCGCTGCAGGAGTGCCGGCAGAAGCGGAAGTCCGCTGATCGCGCTGGCGCCGGTGCTCATGGCCGGTCCGGCAAAGCCGTTCAGCTTCGCCATGATCTGCGCGTTCATGGAGTTCGCCGGCACACTCTCGCCGAAGCTGAGCATGCTGAGCACGCTGCGCAGCCTCGAAAGATAGCGGTCCAGGCTGGCGCCGACAACGGTCGCCAGGCCGTACGCCTCGTCCTCGTTGGACGTGCAGGCCTCGATGATCGCCTGGCCCTTGACAACGCCGTCTCCCATGAAGGAGGCCATGACGTCGGAGTTCGCCAGATTCACGGCCACCGCCGCGCCGACCGCCGCGCTTCCGCCGACCGCAAAGCCGGACGCCATCGCGGAGGTCTGACCGCGCTGATAGGCGCGCAGCCAGAGATTGGTCTGTTCAAAGGAAGCGTCTGCCAGCTCACGGTCCGTGGCGATGATGTCTCCGCCGCTCAGCGTGAGCTTGGTTTTGCTGCCGATGCACGCATGAACAACGTTGTCGATCATGGCGAGCGCAACCGACGCATCCACGGCGATGTCCTTTTCCGTGGTGTTGTTCTGCGGAAGCGTCGAAGCTCCGCCCAGCTCAGGAGGCGTGTTCGCGACGCTGTCCCGCCGAGCCAGAGGATCGCTGCCCGCCACGGACACCGAGTCGATGTCGTTGCGCAGCTCGGCAACAACGCTGAGCGCGCCCGCCTCGACATGGCGGTTGTCGCCCAGGATGGCCTTGACATCGGAGGTAATCGTCGAAACCGCAGCCGAAGCGCCGACGCCCACCGATTTGCCGCCGCTGTTGCCGCTGCCGTTCTTGTTCTTGATCGCCATGCCGTTCTTGTCGGCGGAGGCACTGGCCGTCGTGTACACCTTCTGCGCGCCCTGCGCCAGGAGCGTGATCGTGTCATCGACAACGATGTCCGCGCCGGACGGCAGAACGGTCTTTCCAGAGATCGTCGCGCTGGTGCTGCCCTTGATCACGGCCACCGCCGCAGCGCCGGCAACGCCGACATTCGCCGCACCGACGCCGGAGATAGCCGACGTGGAAATCAGGTTGCCCACGCCGTCCAGCTCGCCGGGATTGCCGAAGCGGGCGTTCATGGCGGCAACCACCATGTCCCGGACCGCATCAATCGTCATGCCGCCGGTCATCCCGTACTTGTCAAACAGGGCTTCGAGCTTTGCGCTCGCCTTGCCCGTCAGCAGGCCGAGCAGGAACTCCGGCTCCGACAGCGTGCTCACGAAATCATCGACCATGCTCTCGGCGAAGGCTTCCATGACGGCGTTGGTCGTATCCAGCGTCTCATTGCCGAACTGCACCGACAGCATCTTCAGGACGAGATCGCTGAACGCCTTCTTGTCCTCCGGATCGAGCTTGTTGTACTCCTCTGCGAACTCGGGATCCTTCTCGAACATCTCTTCCAGCGAATTGCAGCCCTTCGCATCCAGAAGCGCTTCAACGAGCACCTCCAGCCCCTGCGTATCCGCGAAGTACTGCATCAGGCCCTCGAAGATCTCCTCGACCGTCTTCTTTTTTCCGGCTTCCAGGATGTCCGCCGTAACGGTCAGCGATTTCGCGCGGATGGTCTGCGCGCCGATGTACGCGCTGTTGCTGTAGCGCACATAGTTGATCGCGACGCCGACGCCGACGCCCTGCGTGGAGTTGGTCGCGCTCGCATTGGCGGAAATCACCGCATCCGTATCCACAAGGGAGGTCACCTTGACATCGCCCGCGGACTTGACCGTCAGGTCATCGCTGATGCGCGCCAGCGCTTCGTTCTGATGGATGTTCAGCGCAAAGGCTGCGGCAACCTGAATGCTTCCCTCGGACGTCTGCGCCTGAGGACGTCCGTTCGCCGCGTTGTTGACAGCGGTGGAATTGACGTTCTTGGTGTTGAGCTTCGCGGACAGATTCTTGGCCGTCTCGGTGTTCTTGTCGGCGATCTTGTCCGCTTCGCCCTCGTTGAACAGATTGCGCATATCCTCGCCGTCGGGGTCCAGAGGATAGTCGCCGCCGGCAATCATCTTGTCGTAGTCATCCTGCGTGCAGCCGTTGGTATCCGTCTTGCCCGCCGACGGGCTGCTCTGCGGAATCGCGCCGTTGGCGCTCGCCAGAACCTTCTGGTTGAAACGGCTCACGCTGGTCGCCTCGACGAGCACGCCGGCGGAATCCTCCACCCCGCGCTCCATGGACGCGTTTGCGGAGTCATTCAGGATCGCGATGCCGAACGCGCCGCCAAAGCCGACCGAGCCGCCCACGGCCGCCGCGTCCACCACCATGTTCCGTATCATGCTGCCGTTGGCGCGCACAGCCAGCCCGCCGGAGAGCTCCAGCGTCTCATCCGCGCTGCTCAGATACGCCTCAGTAGCCAGACCGCTGACGGACAGCGCCAGCACGGGCACAATCGCCCTGCCGCCCGCTGCACCGGCAGCCGCCTCCACATGCTCCTTGCCCGTATAGTCCGCAATCACGGAAAGGGACTGAAGCGGGATGCCTCCAAAGCGGACGCCGTCCTCGATCATGGCCGTCACATCGATGCCGGTCAGGCCGACCGCGATGCCCGCGCCGATGCCGGTCGAGCTGCTGGTGAAGCTGTTCGCAGGAGCGAGCGGAATCTGAATGCCCGCGACGGAGAAGCTGCGCCGCGTGCGCTTGCCGGAGGCATCGCCAACCGTGACGTAATTGCCGCTGCCGACAGACGCCACGTTGACGGAACCACTCCCTATATAATAGGAAGCGTTTTTCCCGATCACCGCATTGGCAGACGTCTTGGCCAGATGCACGGCGATCGCGCCGCCAAGGCCAAAGTCCGCAGTATCCGGAATATGGCCTGCCTTCACGACGACAGAGGACGCAGTAAAGCCCAGATCTGCATCCACGTCCAGCGCCTTCGCGGCAATCCGGCCGCTGACGATCTCAGCGACGGTTTCCTGGCCGAACATCATCACGCCGACGCCGGCACCGATCGCCTTGTTCGCCTGATCCTCGGCGGTTGCACCCGTGATGTCGTCAAGCGCCGGAGTCTGATAGAGCGAGCCGTCCGCGCGCAGATTGGACACCGTCTCGCCGCGGGCATTCACGAACAGGGTGCCCGCTGTGGCAACCTCGCCCAGGGTGTCAACGCGTGCCGCGGTGGAGGACTGGATGTACCCAAGGCCCAGAGAACCCATCAGCTGGGTGGTCTTCTGTCCGCCGGTCGCTTCCGGCTGCGCGGACTCGGTTCCATCCGTAAACAGATTGCCCAGGGTGTTGGAGCCCGTCGCGGCGCTGACGATCTTGCCGAAGAGTGTCTGGTTCTCCGCCCCCTTCACGCCGACGAGCTTCTCGACAAAGGGAATCACCCGGGTTACCGAATAATCACCGGACGACTCCGACGAGGGCACGCTGACGGAAATGGTATCCGCGAAGACACGGGAGGCGGCAGCCAGCCGGACATCACCATTCAGGGCGACGACCGAAGCGCTGCCGAGAATCTCGGCCTTCGTCTCCTGCTGGATGTAGCTGGCCGCGATGAACACACCCGACTGGGGCTCGAGCGAAATATTCGAGGCCGACTTGCCCGTGGCAAAGGAGGAAGCCCTCACGAAGCTGTTCGCCGTCAGATCGACATTGTCATGCGCCTGAATGCGCGCATTGTCCCGCACCTGCACCGCGGTGTCGATCATGGACAGCACCAGCGAGATGGAGAACTTCAGCACACCGCTCGCCGCGTCCGCCGCCAGCCTCGCATCGGAAACCGCATCCAGCTGGATGCTGGCGCCGGACGTCATCCGCGCATCCTCCGCCACCGTGACCAGGGCGCTGCCGCTAGCCGCCGCCACGGCGACCGGAACGATCTTGCTCAGCGTGCCGTTGGTCGCGTCGATGCTGACGTTCAGCTCGCTGCCGATGCGCACCGCGCCGAGCGCCTCGATGGTGCCCAGCACGTTCACCGAAGCCTCGCCGAGCTTCAGAATGAAGGGGTTGAACTCGATGATCCCGGTATCCGGAATGTAGCCCTTGTTCAGCGTGAGGCTCGCAAGCACATCCAGCGCGCCATTGGCCGTGATGTACGCGTTCTTCCCGATCTCGATCCGGCGCTTGCTTTCCGCCTCGTAGAGACCGAGCTCCACCTGCATGCTGTCTTCCTGATTCAGATCGTCCTCGATGATGCTGAGCTTTCCTTCCACAACCACATCGTCCGTGCCGATGGCATGCAGCAGGATATTCTTGCCGTCCACATTGCCGGTTACCTCGATGTGCCCGCCGGTGATGACCAGATTGAAATCAGGCGCCAGAAGCTTCTCGATCTCGATGCGGCCTTCCTTGTCCGCCGCGGAGGCGACGATGTTCGTCAGGAACAGACCGTCCTCGGGCACGGTCAGGCAGCTGGAGATGTCCAGGCTCACAGAGCGATACGGCTCGTTGTCGTCGGTATACTTCGTGACGTAGTCAACGACCTCGTAATTGGTAAAGGACTGCGCCTCCACCGGCGCCGCTCCGATGTTCAGAGAAATCGTGCGCTTGTTCAGAAGCGTATCGGTAAAGGCGTCCATACCGAAGACGGCGATGGCGAACTGCTTTTCGAAGCTCACCGTGAGCATGTCGTCCAGCACGGTGCGCAGGAAGGTGATCTCCGCCAGCGCGTCGATCGCGATCTCCACATCCGCGCCCACGGTGCTCGCCGTGATGCGCTTGGCCGCATCGGCATTCTTGTTCAGCTTGCCGGTGATGTGCAGGCGATCAAAGCCGTCATCGCCCTGCACGCTGAGATTCATGCCGCCGATGAAGGCAAAGGCCGTCGTGGTATCGACAGTCACCACGTCGTCACCGCTTCCGCCCAGCACCGTCAGCGTGGACGGCTTGAGCTGATTCAGCGCGGAGACATGATCCACCAGCGCGCCAATGACCTCCTGACCATAGGAGAGCGAACGGCCGCCGGTAAGCTCGATCCTGTCGTTGCCCGCATTGCCGTTGATGGTCGCGTTGACAGCGCCAATGTCCACACTGAATCCGAAGTTGATCACGCCCTGCTTGTCAACGCTGGGCTCGCCGATCACCAGATCCGTGCTGTCGATGAGCTTGATCTCCGCCGTATCGTTGCCCAGACCCAGGTCGATGTTCAGGGTCAGCGGCACAGCGTTCAGCTGCTCGCTGATCTGCGCATCCACGTTCTCGATTACAGAGGTAACCAGCTTCGCAAGCTCTGCAGGCAGCTCCTGGAGATTGTCCTGTGTCACGCTCGTGATGCCGTCAAAGCTGTCCTTCAGTTCCTCGTTCACTTCGAACTGAACCTCGAGGCTCGGCTTCTTCTTGACCTTGACCGCAACCCTGTCGTCGCCGTCGCCGGTGTCGATATGGACCGACTCGGTGACGTTACTCACTTCCATCTCGATCACGTCGTCCTGCGTCGTGCCGTAATAGGTGACGCTGTCCGCGTTCTCGACGTTCACCATGCCGCGGGTGGAAAGGTACAGGCCCGCCAGTACAATATCCAGACCCTTGAAGTCGATGTTGATGTTGCCCTCGACCCGGGCGCTTCCTTCGCCATTCGCCGTGACATTCCCTTCCTCATCGAGGGCGTCCTCCGCGACGATGCTGATCCTGATGCTGCTCGTCTTGTCGCCCTGATTGAGGCCGAGAATGATATTGATCAGCTGATCCTTCAGGCTGGCGCTGCCCTGCCGGGCTTCCAGATCGATGCCGCCCTGATAGGTGCCTTCCGAAACCACAATGGTGGCTTCCTTCTGGGCGGAGCTGCCTTCACCGTCGTACAGGGACTTGATGTAGCCCAGCGCGTCCACCAGCGCACTCTGAATGGCGTTGTTTTCGGTGTCATTGCTGTACTTGCTTCCGGCAATCTCCTTGATATAGGCGCTGCCGGCAGGAATGGCATACGCCTCGACCACGTCGTCCTGTCCGACCGGTGCCTCACCCTCGCCGGTCTCCGCGAGAAGCACCGGCGCATCGACGGCCGCGCTCACCGTTTCCAGCGCGCCCAGCGAAAGCTCGGGCACGGCGAGGATCGCCGCCGTATCGGAAGGCTCTTCCCCGTTCAGGTCCGGGGCAACAGCCGCCTCGCCGTCCTCGTCGGACGCATTGCTCTCGTCCGCAGCCTCGCCGTCCTCGTCGGACGCATTGCTCTCGTCCGC
>CAMENN010000016.1 GCA_945928315.1 uncultured Clostridia bacterium | reverse complement strand
CATAGGCAGCGAAGAAGTCGGGGAAGGTGCAGCGTTCGCATCGATGGAGGTTTTCATGAGGCCGCCGCCGGTGGCGGAAGCAGGCCGCGGGAAAACGGTTCGGGTCCGGTAAGCGCACCAAAAAGCCTCGACAGAGCGTCGAGGTTTTTTTTCATAGGCAGCGAAGAAGTCGGGGAAGGTGCAGCGTTCACATCGATGGAGGTTTTCGCGCGGCCGCCGCCGGTGGCGGAAGCAGGCCGCGGGAAAACGGTTCGAGTCCGGTAAGCGCACCAAAAAGCCTCGACAGAGCGTCGAGTTTTTTTCATAGGCAGCGAAGAAGTCGGGGAAGGTGCAGCGTTCGCATCGATGGAGGTTTTCGCGCGGCCGCCGCCGGTGGCGGAAGCAGGCCGCGTAAATACGGTTGGGCACGTGACCGCCGGATGGCGTGCATATTTGGGGAGAGACGGATATGGCTTTTCTGAAAAAGACGGGTATTCTCGCGGCGGTTCTCATCTGGCTCGGCCTTTGCGCCGCGCGGGCCGATGCCGTGGATCCGGCGCTGTTCAGGGCGGAATCGGCGATTGCCGTGTACAGCATCAGCCAGGAAAAGAAGGTGCGCACCTGCGGGGAGTGGGCGGACCTGTCCGCGCTGGGCGCCGACGAATTCTATTCGTTCTATCTCGAGCTGACGTACGCCGGTCAGAGCACACTGCCTGTTGAGCGCTTCAGCGTCATTGTGGACAACGGACAGGCGTGGTCGTGGCAGGTCTCTGACCTTGCGCCCGGCGCAGCCCTGTCCGCCCACATCTACCATGACAAGATGCAATCCTGCATGAACGCGGGGCTGCACACGGCAACCTGGCTGATCGACGACACCCCGGTGCACTCCGCCGCTTTTCTGCTGACAAGCGAACCGACAACGCTCAGCGGCGTACCGGCTATGGATTGGAACGGCGTATTGGACATGCCCGCGCCGGCGCAGATTCAGGCCCGCTCCGGGGAAGCCGCTCGCGCGCCCTATGTTAGCGGATGGCTGCAGGCAAAGGACATCGGGGGCTTTACGCAGTACGCCATTGACTTCAGGGCGGACCATCTTGCGGAGGACACATACTGCTGCCTGGGATGCTGGTCAATCGACATGCGCAGCCTTGAGCAGCGCTATGCCCGCATCGAGGTGAATGCGGCGCACGCCTATGCCGGATTGCAGGACACGAAAGACGGAAATGTGAGCATCCTGTCTTTCTGGGATGTGTATGCCACGGACGCGGACGGAACGCGGACGACCATTCGCGCGCAGCGCGTCTATCCCGAACAGAGCGCAGGGACGGATGCTTTCGGCGGCGAGGGAACGGGCGCGCACACCATCGTTCCCTATGCGTGGGAGGCGGGCCGCTGGTATCGCATGCTGATGGCCTGCGTCGAATCGCCCGCAACGGGGAACACGCAGGTGGAGCAGTGGATCTGTGATCTCGAAACCGGCGCATGGACCCGGCTCTGCTGCTATGACCTGGGCTACAGCGACGCATGCTTCACCGGGAATGTGGCGGTGTTCCTGGAAAACTTTGATCCCGGCTCGGCGGGGGATGTCCGCAGCATGGAGCTGCGAAACGCCCGCGTGCTCGCACAATCCGGCGGAACCTGGTGTCCGCTGCAGCAAATCTTCCTGCAGGCGTCCGGCAGCATGTTCACCTATCGGGGCAGCTATGCGTTCGGCAGCAGCAATCAGGGGGTGTACATGGTGACCAGCGGCGTCGGGGATTGGGCGCGCGATGGGAGGACGAATGCGGTGAGCGGCAATGGACAGCCCGGCATGAGCTGTACGCTTGGGAGCACCGGCTCTGCTGCGCCGTACTGAGTTTTCCCGGCGCGTCCCGTCACCAAGGCCATCACATGGATATGAACCCGAAGCACGGCGTCCTTGACGCGTGATCAAAATCCGGAGGAAAGCGCATGAACGGCAGGGATACCTGCAAAAAGGCGCATGCTGTCCACAACAGGCGCTCATGCAGCAGTTCGGCATGAGCGCTTTTGTGCGCCTGCGCAGCATCTCCGGAGCGCATGTCCCGTTGGCGATCTTCGCCAACAGGGCGAAGCCCGAGGTGCTCAACCGCGCGGCCGGCGTGGTGCTCGCGACGCTGGGCATCGTCATCCCGGCATTCAATGCCGTTGGGTGAAGGGAAACGCGGAAAACCGGGCTCCCCTGCCTGCTCATGGAGCGGGAGGGAGCCCGGTTTTTCTGTCTGTTTTCTGTCCGGCGGAAGCACTGGCGCCGCGAGGGCGCATGCATCGCTGCTCAGCCCTTGACGCTGCCGAGCACGATGCCGCTGACGAAGTAACGCTGGAGGAACGGATAGACGCACAGGATCGGGATGGTGGCCACGATGATCTGCGAGCACTTGACGGTCCGGTTGGCCAGCGAGGCGTACAGCTCGTAGTCATCCGCGGACATCTCCGCGATGTTCATGTCGATCAGAATGCTGCGCAGGTAGGTCTGCATGGGAATCCGGCTCGGCGTGGTGATGTAGATCATGCCGTCAAACCAGGCGTTCCAGTGACTGACGATGCAGAACAGGGTGATGGTCGCGATGGCGGGCAGGGAAACCGGCAGATAGATCTGCACCAGCGTGCGCAGATGGCCCGCGCCGTCGATCAGGGCGGCGTCCTCCAGGGCGGGGGGCACCTGGCGGAAGAAGTTGAGCATCAGCACGAGGTTGAAGACCGGCAGCGCGCCGGGCAGCACCAGCGACCAGATGGTATCCCGCAGGCCCATGTTGCAGATCAGCAGGTAGTTGGGGATCATGCCGCCGCTGATGAGCATGGTGATGAAGAAATACCAGGTATACACGTTGCGGAAGTGCAGCCGGTCGTTGCTCTTGGAGAGCGGATAGGCCGTCAGGATGATGAAGAACAGGTTCAGCGCGCCGCCCAGCGCCACGCGCAGCAGGGAGGTGCGGAACGAGGACCAGAAGCTGGCCCGTGTCAGGATGTAGGTATAGGCGCTCAGCGTGAAGCCCTTGGGCCAGAAGTACACCTGGTTGCTGTCCACAAAGAAGCTGTCGCTGAAGGAGATGGCGAGCACATTGATGAACGGCAGCAGACAGATGAGCGCCAGAAGGATGAGCACCGTGGTGTTGATCACGCGGAAGACCCTGCGGCTGGTGCTCTCCCTGATGCGGTTCCGGGAAGAATGCCTTGCAGTTGCGGTCATGAAGACGCTCCTTTCACTCAGAACAGCCGGTAGTCGAAGAATCTGTCCGCCACATAGTAGGAGGCCGAGATGAACACCATGGAGACGACGGATTTGAAGATGCCTACGGCCGCCGCAGGGGAGTATTTGGCGTTCTCCATGCCCAGGCGGTAGACCATGGTATCGATGATGTCTCCCGTTTCGTAGACGATCGGGCTGTACATGTTGTAGATCTGGTCGAAGCCGGCGTTGAGCACGTTGCCCAGGCTGAGCACCATCATCAGCACGATGATCATGCGCATGCCGGGGAGCGTCACATGCCGGGTCTGCTGGCAGCGGTTGGCGCCGTCGATGGCGGCCGCTTCATACAGGGTGGGATCGATGCTGGTGATGGACGCCATGTAGACCACCGTGCCGTAGCCGAAGTTCTTCCAGATGTCCGTCCAGATGATGGTCTGGCGGAAATAGCGGTTGTCGCCGAGGAAGAAGATGGGGTCGGTGCCCAGCGCGCCGAGCAGCTTGTTGACGATGCCGTTCTGCGGGCTGAGCAGGTCCATGATGATGGAGCCGAAGATGATCCAGCTCAGGAAGTGCGGGAAGTAGATCACCGTCTGCACGGTCCGCTTGAGCTTGGAGCTTTGCAGCTCGTTGAGCATGAGCGCCACGGTGATGGGGATGATCAGGTTGAGGACGATCTTGGCCCCGGCGATGACCACGGTATTGGTCAGCACGTTCATGGTGTTGGGCATGGAGAAGATGTACTCGAAGTTCTGCAGGCCCACCCATTTCTGGTTGCCAAAGAGCCCCTTGGCCGGAATAAAACGCTGGAAGGCGATGACCAGGCCGCCAAGGGGGATGTAGTGGAAGATGAAGATGATCACGATTCCGGGAATCAGCATCAAATGCAGCGGCAGCTCGGCCCTGCTGATGCCTCTTCTGCGCTTGTGGGAATGGGTTGCGGTGTTCTTCTGCGTCATGGCGCATCCTCCGATCGGAAACGGACTGTGCCGGCCGCCGAGGCGACCGGCACAGCGCGAAGAGATTCGATTTTACTCCTTCATAGCCTGGGACTGCGCATACCACTCGTTGACGTCGCGGGTGATCTGCGTGCCGCCCATGGAGTCAAAGGTCTTCAGCCAGTCGGCAAAGCCCTCTTCCACGCCAACCTCACCGATGATGATCTTGGTGAAGGCGGTCAGCTGCTCGTCCTTGATGACGCTCCAGCGGTCCTGCATGAACTCGTTCTGGGCGCCCAGGAAGCCGTCGTAGTGGATGCGTTCGTTCTCAATCGCGTCGCGCAGGACGACCATCGGGGTGGTTTCGCCGTTGCCGAACATGTGCTCCCAGGCCCAGATGGAGGAGCCGGAGGTCAGGTTGTTCCAGTAGGTGATGGCCTTGGCGCGCAGCACGGAGGTGTCGCCGCCCTTGTCATAGCACTCCAGCAGGTTGAGGTAGGTGTTGTAGTTGTCCCAGGAGGAGACGCTCGCCTGGAAGGGCTCCAGAGCCTGCGCCTGATCGTTGGAGAACCACCAGGTGCCGTCGCAGATGCCGCCCTGCGCCGCAAAGGTGCACAGCGCGCGGATCTTGGCCGCAACCTCGGGGTGCTCGTAGCTCTCGTTGATGACGATCCAGCCGCGCTTGACGGGCGTCAGGTACTGCTCGACGGGCGCGCCGGTCTCGGAGGGCAGCGCCACGCAAATCCAGTCGGACTCCGGATCGTTGTCGTGCAGCTTCTGCAGGTCGTGCGCCAGCCAGTGTCCGGCGTAGAGGATGCCGGCCTGGCTGTTGAACATCAGCGCCTTGGCGTCGGTGTTGCTCTGGGTGATGAACTCCTTATCCAGCAGGCCGTCGTTGTACAGGCCGTTGAGGTAGGTCAGGGCCTTCTTCACGTTCTCCTGCGTGCCGCCCCAGACGAGGCCGCCGTTTTCATCCTCAACCCAGAACTCCGGATAGGCGCCGAAGCCGGCGAACAGGCCGCGGGTGGAGTAGTAGAGGTCCTTGTCGATCACCATGCCGTAGGTGTTCTCGCTGCCGCCCAGCTTGGCCTCCTTGAAAGCGAGCATGATGTTCCTGAGGTCGTCCATCGTCTTCGGCGCCTCAAGGTTCAGCTTCTCCATCCAGTCCTTGCGCAGCCAGATGTAGGAGAAGGTATCCGTATCGGAGATGTTGCAGGGGATGCCGTAGCACTGGCCGTCGTACATGGCCATCTCGTAGAGCTTGCCGCCGTCGGAGCTCTGGATCTCCTTGTCCCAGGTGGTGAAGTACTTGTCCACCACGTCATCCACCGGCATGATCAGGCCGGACTCGGCCAGCTGAACCAGATCGTTCTGGTTGGTGACGATGAACATGTCCGGGATCTCGCCCGCGGTGATGGCCAGACGCAGCTGCTTCTCATAGCCCTTGTCCGCGTCGTTCTTCAGCCACAGGTACTTGATCTTGATGTTGAGCGCCTTTTCGGCCGCGGCGACGTAGCGGTTGTTCTCGAGCGTCTCGCCCCACCAGTCCGTCCAGGTCGCCATGTTGGTCTCCAGGTTGGTGTTGTAGTAGTTGACGATGGTCACTTCCACCGGCTCGTCATACGGCGCGACCAGGTCGCCCTCGCCGTAGTTCTCCTCGTAGAACTTCTGCAGGTTGTCGGCCAGCAGCTGGACCTGTGTGTCGAAGTAGTCCTTGTCGTGCTGGTCCACGGCCAGGGCCGTGACGAGGATCAGGCTGAGGCAGAGCGCCAGCGCCAGGGTCAGGATGCGTTTCATGGGATAACCTCCTTTTTCTGTGGGTTCGTGCGTGCTCCCCGATCAAGCCCGTACGGGAAGCTTGTAATGTGATTATATTATTATGACTTCAGGGATACAACCCCACGTTTTTGTCATTTCGGATTCGATTTTTACCGTTTGGCCCGTGCAGCCTGCTCCAAAGCGACTGTTTTTGTCTGTGTGCATAAAAAACCGGCCCAAATCTATTCATTGGGCCGGTTTTTCTGAGATTTCTGCACAAGAAAGCGCGCCTGGATGCAGGCAAACGGGCGGCCAGAGGCGGCCTTACGGATTCCCGGCGCCGACGATGCTGTCCCGGCGGAACTGGGAGGGGGAGATTCCGACGACCTTTTTGAACACCCGGTTGAAATACTTGGTGGAGCAGAAGCCCGTCTTGCGCGCGATGTCGGAAACCTTGTCGTTGCTGCCGAGCAGGAGCTCACGGGCCTTCTGAATTCGAACGCTGTACAGGTGGGTCATCAGGTTCACGCCCGTGTTCGCCTTGTAGAAGCGCGAAAGATAGGCAGGGTTGTAGTGCATCTCCTCGGCCAGCAGGGTCAGCGTCAGGTCCTCCTGATAGTGCTGCTCGATGTACTGGTTGATGCGGACGATGAGCCAGGCCTCCCGGGACTTCCAGGATTCCTCGCGGCTGTGGCGGATGTCCGAAAGATAGCCGCACAGCGCGTCGATCCAGGCATCCATGGAGGTAAATCCCTTGCAGGAGGCCAGGTGCGCGGATCGCGAGCCATCCCCGACCGCATAGAGCCTGTCCGCCTCCAGAATGAGATAGCCCAGCGCGGAGAGGGTCCGCTGCGGCAGCGCAGCCGGGGACGCGACGCCCTGCAGGCGCTCGCGGAGCACCTGTCCGAGCGCCTCCGTGCTGCCGCTCTTGATCATGTCCCAGAGCATGCCGGTTTCCTCCATGCTGGGGAAGGAGAGCTCCTGCCCGGATCGGCGGAGCTCCTCCTCCACGGACAGGAGCACCATGCCGCTGCTGCTGCGGATGTTCTCCAGCGCGACGGCGGCCCGCAGATACAGCGCGTGAATCTGTGACCAGGAAACGGGCTGGTCCGCGCACAGGATGGCCAGGCGATGGCCGGTGGCATCCTCCACGCGCTGGGGCAGGGTTTCCAGTGCCGTGTGCGCATAGGTGGAGAGATTGCCGGCGAGGGCGCCGCTCTGCGCGGACTGGATGGCTAGCACAATGGTGCCGGAGGAGAGGTAGGACGGCGCCTGCAGACCGTAAGCCGTCAGCCGCGTCTCCACGGAATGGAGGATGTCCATCGAGTCCTCGTTATTGGTCAGGGGGTTCTGGTCGCTCATGGCCAGCAGCGCGAGCACGACGGGCTGGTTCAGGCGGATGGGGACGGGGAACGCGTCAAGGTCCTTCTGATCGGGAAGGGGAATGCCGTTGACGATGATCCGCTTGAGCAGATAGCGGTTGATGGATTCGCCGACCTGCTGCACGACCTGGCCGTAGTGCTGGAGCCGCTCCTCCTTTTCCCGCTCCGCCCCGATGATGGCCAGCTTCTTTTCGACGCACGCGCAGATCGTGTCGCAGCTCTCGATCTTGAGCAGATAGTCCACCCGGTCATGCCGGAGGGTTTCGTAGGCGTAGTCGAAGCTGTCGTAGGCGGTCAGGATGAGGAAGTGGCATTTGGGCCAGATGGCCTGCGTGCGGCTGAGCAGCTCGAGGCCGTTCATGCCGGGCATGGAGATGTCTGTGATCACGATGTCAAAGCGCATCGTCCGGATGATCTCCAGGGCATCCAGCGCGGAATAGCAGCGGTAGAGCTCCAGGTCGAAGTGTTCCTGCATCAGGTCATAGATGGAATCGGCAATCCGGACCTCGTCGTCAACGATCATCAGCCGAAGCATATTTTTTCTCTCCAATCATGTGGATTTCAGAGCGGAAGCCGCCCAGCGGCGAGCGGGAGACATACAGCCCGCTTCCCGGGCCATAGAGGATGCGGATGCGCCGGTGGATGTTGCTCAGGGCGACGGAGTCCCCCATCGGGGCGCAGCTGTCGGCATCCAGCACGGCCTGCATCCTTTCGATCAGCTCATCGGAGGCGTTCGGGCCGTTGTCGTCCACGAGGATGGACAGCCGGTTTCCCTCCGCCTCGAAGCTGACGGAGATCACGCCGGTGTCCTTCATGTCCCGAATGCCGTGCTCAAACGCGTTCTCGATCAGCGGCTGCACGATGATGCGGGGCACGGGCTTGTCTTCGTATTGCGGCGGACAGGGCGCCATCCGGGTTTCCAGCCGGGCGCCGAAGCGCATCTTCTGGATGTCCATGTAGGCGGCGGCGTGCGCCAGCTCGTCCCGCAGCGTGGCCTCGTCGCGGTCGGAGGTGGTGATGTAGCGCAGATAGCGCCCCAGCACGTCCATCATCTGCTCCGCGGCGTCATACTCCTCGTTCATCAGCAGCGCGCGGAGGTTGAAATACGTGTTGTAGAGGAAGTGCGGGCGGATCTGGTAGCGCAGCTGCTTGAGCTCGCTCTTGGCGTTGAGCAGCTTGAGCGCGTACTCCCGGTCGATGAGCTCCTGGAGCCGCACGGTCATCTGGTTGAACTGGTCGTAGATCTCCTGGAACTCCGTGCAGTTGGCGTCGGTCAGGCGGACGGTGAGGTCGCCCTTGCCCACCTTGCTCAGCGCGGAGTTGATCGTCGTCACCGGCTTGTGCACCATCCGGTGCAGGAAGCAGGCCAGCGCCAGCAGGGCGATGGCGCTGACGACGCAGACCACCATGATCATGCGCCGGTACTCACGCATCTGCTCGGTGATCAGGCTCATCGGCGTCAGCTGGCAGAGCCTCAGGGGGAGGGAGGGCGTGCGCTCCCAGGTGAGCAGGTACTGCTCGCCCGCCAGGTCATAGCGCATGAAGCCGCTGTCGCTGACGCTCACCGCCTCGCCGATGCCCTGAGCGCTCGCCGCGGGCAGCTCGGCGCTCAGGGTAAACGGGGTCCGCGTGTCGCCCTCCGTCGGATAGACGGCGAGCATGGAGTGATCGGTGTCCGGCAGGTATTTGAGCAGATACCGGTAGAGCAGGCGGGAGGAGAAGGTGGCCACGATGACCGCGTTGTGCACCGTGCCGGAGGCGAGGGGCGCCCGGCTCAGATAGAGCAGCATCTTGCCGTCGCTGACCCGGATGCCCGTCACGTCCCCGGCCATGACGGCGCGCGCGCTTTCCAGCATTTCATCCGTCAAAGGGAAGACGGAGCCGCCGGAGACGCCGCGCTTGGAGTCCGGCATGTAGATGTCCACGGACTCGACGAAGGACATGGAGTTCTGGATGGTGCTGATCTGGCGCTGCACCAGATCGGCCTGCCAGAGGTAGTTGTAGTTGAAGATGGCGCTGTCGTAGTAGAGCTGCAGGCGGGTCAGCGTGTTGTCCTCCAGCTCGTTGAGCATGAGCAGACGCAGCGTATCCACGTCGCTGGAAAAGGCGTGGACCGCAGAACTGATCTCCTGCTGCCGGCTTTCGATGATGAAGTTCTCGAAGTTGGCGGTGGATTGCTTCGCCAGCTCCAGAATCAGCACGCAGATCACGCCCGTGACCAGCAGCGTGACGGAGCAGAGAATTGCCAGCAGGGAATACAGCTTCTTCTTGCGGGACATAACGGTGCTCCTTTCTGGCGAAGGGCGGTCGGGGAGGGCACGGCGCAGGAGGCCCCTGTATCACCATTATACCATAACCGCTTTGCGGAGACGAGGAAAAAGTCCCCCAAAACGGAACAGGACGCCGCTGCGGAGGGGGCATCCGCAGCAGCGCCTGTCTCGCGTGTGCCGTCTCCCCGGGAATCAGGAGGCGTTCATCCTGTCATGGAAATCCGGCGGTCAGCCCTGTCTGGCGGCCTGCGCCCGGGCGAAGTCCTCATCGGCCAGGCGGCAGTAGCGCTGAATGATCTCGATCTCCTTCGGATCGTAGGGGTGGTGGCTGGGCCGGTACAGGTCGTGGAACCACTTGGTGAAGTCGATGTCCGCGTTGGGGTCCTTCTCATAGCGCTGCCACAGGCCCTCCCAGGGCTCATAGGTCTGGTACTTGCCCGCGACGAAGCCCCAGTTGTAGCAGCCGATCTTTTCCAGGTAGAACAGGGGGAACATCTCCTGCACGGTGTTGTGCAGGCAGCGGCCCAGCCATTCGGTGTTGACGATCGGGCGGCCGTAGGTCTCCTTCAGCCGGCGGATCTGCTGAATGTTGCTCTCGTAGGAGCCGTAATTGTGGTAGGAGATGATGTCCGAGTGCTCGCAGGCATACTGCTCGATCTCAGTGAACGGCTGGTCGCGGTCGGCCGGCATGCGCCAGACGCAGCAGGTCAGCGGCTGAATGGGGTCGATCTCCCGGGCGATTTCGAAGAACTTTTTGAGGTGGGGCATGGTCGCCTCCTCGCGCTTGGAATTGCCGACCTCGTTGTAGATGTCCCACATGCAGATGCGCTCGTCGTTCTTGTGCGTTTCGATGATCTCGCGCACCCATTCGTAATGGCGCTGCGCCAGCTCCGGCTCGTCCAGCAGGTGATAGCCCATGCCGGCGAACTGGCTGTGCTGGCTCTTTTTGCGGCCGCCGTGGTAGCCCCAGTCATAGGACTGCGGGCCCAGCGTCATGGGCTTGGTGAATTCCTTCGGCTGCATGCAGTCGTTGCCCAGCACGACCATGCAGGAGATGCCATGCTTCCACGCTGTCTCCAGATAGCGGTCGAAGCGCTCCATGAAGCCGTCGTGCTGCTTGTCCCAGACGAAGAACTCGAGAATGATGCGGATGCTGTTGAAGCCGGTCTGCGCAGCGAGCGCCAGCTCCTCGTCCGCGGTTTTGAGGCGCTCCTCGAAGCCCTCCTCCTGCCATTGATCGATCCGGTTTGCGCAGTCGCTGCTCATGAAGTTGCAGCCGCGCAGCCAGTTGTGCTCGTTGTACCAGGCCCAGGAGCGCTCCCTGCTCCAGATTTCACCCATGCGATGATTCGCCTTCCTTTCCTTGTGTCGCCCGAAGATGGGCAAAGTGTCCAAATCCATTTGCATTTATTATATGGATTGCCGGGGAAGTTCGCAACCGGCCCGGCGGAAAAGGTCAATATCTGAGGCCGAATCACAAAATCGGCGAAGCTTTTTCTACCATAAAAGGCGGGGCGCCGGACCGGGCGGATGTCCGCATTGAGCCCGGGGAAAAGCCGTGCGTTTTTCGGAGAAGCCCGCGCGGGGGTTTGACAGCGCGGCGCCGTTGCGGTATCATAGGTGAAAAGGCGGAGCCGGGAGGGGCGGGAAGGACAGCCCGGCCGCGCGGAAACCGGATGACCGCTGCGCCCGGAGCGGCTTGAGAGGAAGGAAGCACCGATGAAGGGAATCGTCGCATGGACGCTGTGCCTGCTGCTGACCGCGCTCTGCGCGCCGGCGGCCGCGCGGCAGATCGAAGAGGGGGAGCCCTTCACGATCGCCGTCGCCGCGGACCTGCATGTCAACCCGGCCAACCGGGATACGGGCCTGATCAATCCGCTCGTGCCCTACAACCTGGAGATCACCGACGCGCTCCTGTGGGACGCCGCAGGCAGCGGCGCGGATGTGCTGCTGCTGTGCGGGGACATCACGAATCAGGGACGGCTCGTGCAGCACGAGGCGCTGACGGAGAAGCTGCGCCGGGCGGAGGAGAGCGGGCTCACGGTCTATGTGCTCCCCGGCAACCACGACATCGGGGAGACCGGCACCGACGCGTTCGCCCGGCTGTATGAGGATTTCGGCTACGGCGAGGCCTACAGCCGCGACCCGGCGTCGCTGAGCTACAGCGTGAGGGTGGGCAGCTATCTGCTCCTGCTGCTGGATACGAACGGATACACCGGCCAGCGGTACGAGGCGTCGCTGTCGGAGGCCACGCTGGCGTGGATGCAGGGGCAGCTCGAGCTGGCGCGGGAGAAGGGCTGGCCGGTCATCGCGGCGGGGCACTATCCGCTGCTGACCGGGTACAGCACGCCGTTTGTCCACAAGGACAGGGCGGCCGGCCTGCTGGAATCGTACGGCGTGCAGCTGTACCTGGCGGGGCACCTGCACAAGCGGTGCGTCGCCGTGCAGGGGGAGCTGGCCGAGCTGGTCGTCGATCAGGCGATCGCCTATCCCTGCTGCTATGCGATGCTGGAGGTGGACGGCGAGTCCTGCCGCTATACGCCCCGGCAGATCGCGGTGAGCGACTGGGCCGCGCAGAGCGGCACGTATGATCCGAGCCTGCTCGGGTTCGACGCCTGTCAGACGGAGCTGGAGCAGGCGCGCTGCCGGGGGATCGTCGAGCGGCTGCGCGGGGACCGGGACGTCGGAGCGGAGGCGCTGGCGCAGGCGGAGGATTTCTTCTGGCAGCTGATGGACAGCCGGGCGCACGGCACGGTGAGCGAGCACGCGGATGCGCTGCGCGCGCATCCCGGATACGGCCTCCTCGTCGAGCTGGCGGTGGGAACGATCTACAACAGCTGGATTCCCTCGGTGATCGAGAGCGCGGTGCCCTACACCACGGGCTTCCTCCTCCGGGATCACCGGATGCTGAGCCCGTACGGGAGCGAATGATGCTGATTTTATTCTAATATTTATCTCGGATAGAAACGAACCATAAGCGCGAAGCGAAGAAGGGTCCAGGGACTGGTCCCTGGCGGGGTCTGGGGCGGAACCCCAGGCAGGGTTTTAGGGGCAAGGCCCCTAACGTTCCCATATCGCGAAGCGATCAAAAAAGCAGTCAGGGAGCGAAGCGTTACCTGACGGTCGGTTATCGAACGGCCTGGTTCTATTTGAGCGTGGTATGACAACAGAAAAAGAGCCCGCATGACCGGGGTCGGACCGGAGGCATGCGGGCTCTTTCTGATGAAACGGGAAACCGGCCAAACGCCGCTCAGCGGAGGATGGCGCCGGGGTGCGCGTCGATCAGCTCGAGCAGCGCGCCGAGGAGGACGGGATCGTGCACCGTCGTCTCCAGCCGGATGCGCGCCGTCTGCGCGTCGGGCGCCTTGCACAGGGTGTCGTAGATCCGCTGCTTGAGGTTGTAGGGCATCTGCGCCCGGTCGAGGAAGGCGTAGGCGCAGCGCAGCGCCATCCCTTCGGCGCGCTCAAGGCCCTCCGGAAAGGTTAGCTCGAGCGCCTTCTCCGGGGAGAGCGCGGGCAGGCGGACGATGAGCGCCGCACGCTCCTCGTCGTAGGCGCATTCCGGAAGGAGAAGCTCGCCGTCCGCCCGGACCGTGACCGCCGCGCGCTGCACGCCCATCAGCTCCACGGTGAAGCGCCGTTCGGCGGGCAGCAGATCGAGCTGCCCGTGCGCCGCGATGCGCAGCGAGGGCTGTGCGCCGTCGGTGTAGACCAGATCGGTCAGCGCGCAGTCGCCGCGCCGGTAGGCGGTCGTCTCGTTGTCGTCCTCGTAGAGGGTGAACGCGCCGTTCGTGCCGGGATAGACGCGCACCGTCAGGCACTCGGGATTGCCCTGCGCTGCGCGCTCGGGGCAGTCATCCAGCGGGAGGATCGCGCCGTCGGGCGCGAGCACCGGGAAGCTGCGGATGTCGCGGTACATCGCGAGGGTTCGGCCGCCGCTGTAGCGCACGCTGGTGAAGATGTCCGTCCATCCGCCCTCGGGCAGATAGACCTGCGCGCCGGAGGCCGGGCTCCCCGCGGGCGCGGGCCGGGTGATGGGCGCACAGAGCAGCTGCGTGCCGAAGGTATACGCGTTGGGCACGGCGTAGGCTGCGGGGTTCTCCGGCTCCAGGTAGTACATCGGCTGGCAGAGCGGCTGTCCCTGCGCCCATGCACGGTGGTTCATCGTGTACAGATAGGGGATCAGCCGGTGGCGCAGCCGCAGGAACGATTCGGCCATCTGGCAGACCTCCGCGCCGTAGCGCCAGGGCTCGCGGCCGTTGAACTCGCTGCTGGTGCTGTGCAGGCGGCAGATGGGGGAGAAGACGCCCAGCTGCACCCAGCGGCCGTAGAGCTCGTCGTCCTTGATGCCCTGCATGTGGCCGCCGATGTCGTGGCTCCACCAGCCGTAGCCGATGTTGTCCGCGGTGCTGGTGAAGTAGGGCTGGAAGTTGAGCGAATCCCACGAGACCACCGTGTCCCCGGAGAAGCCCACCGGGTAGCGGTGGGAGCCGGGTCCGGCGTAGCGGGAGAAGGTCATCGGGCGGCGGCCGTCGCGCCCGGAGTCCTCGAAGTGGTACCGGTTGAGCATCCACAGCGGATCGAGGCCCTCCATGCCGGCGCGGGTGCCCTGCTGCCAGTCGATCCACCAGAAGTCCACGCCTTCCGCCTCCATCGGGTGGAGCACGTCCTCGAAGTAGTGCTTCATGAACTCGGGCGAGGCGACGTCGAAGGGGACGTTTTCGCCCGGCTTCACGCCCATGTGCGCGGCGAGCGCGGGATAGCGCTCCTCATAGGTGCGCACGCCGTCGGCCGGATGCAGGTTCAGCGTGACCTTCAAGCCGCGCTCGCGCAGCTCGCGCAGGAAGGCAGGAGGGTCGGGGAAGAGCGCGCGGTTCCAGGTGTAGCCCGTCCAGCCGGTGCCGTACCGCGGGTCGATGTCCACGAGGTGCCAGTCCATGTCGATGACGGCGACGCTGAAGGGCACGCGCTCCTCGCGGAAACGGTCCATCAGCGCGATGTAGCTGTCCCGGCTGTAGCGGTAGTAGCGGCTCCACCAGTTGCCCAGCGCGTAGCGGGGCAGCATGGGCGTTTCGCCCGTCAGGCGGTAGAAGTCGCGCAGGCCGCCGGCGTAGTCCCGCCCGTAGCCGAAGACGTACAGGTCGGTCAGGCCGGGGCGACGGGGCGCGACCCAGCCGTCCGGCGTGATGGTCAGCGAGGCGCTGTCGTCGAGGATCTCCCAGCCGTCCAGGGAGAACAGGCCGGGGCCGAGCGCGCAGGCGCCGTCCGCGCGGTCGAGCGTGCGCGCGGTGCCGCCCAGCGGTGCGCAGGGCCTGCGGCCAAAGCGCCAGACGCCGCGCTCCGGATCGGCGCCGAGGACGCGCACGGACAGGGAGCCTTCGGTGAACGGCCCGCCGGCATAGGTGAGCAGCAGCCTGTCCGTCTCGAGGGTCAGCCCCTCGCCGTCCCGGCGGACGGTGAAGCGGCACAGGGAAAACTCGCGGCACTGGACGGTCTGCGTCGGTGCGTCGGTGAAGCGGCCGTCCTCGTCGTACTCCACGCGGATGAGCGCGTCGGTCAGCACGGTGAAGCGCCATGTGCCGCCGGCGACGACCGCGTCCGGACGGGCGAGCGGACGATAGGGGGAGGCGTATTCCGGTTGCATATGCATACACTCCTGTAATCCGGGCAGGTGCCCGTTGCTGGCTCCATTATACGTCAGGCTTCCCGCTTTTTCCATGCATTTGTGAAAAAACGTGTGTCCGGAGCGCATGTGCCCGGCCGGGCGCGCTGTGGTGAAATTCGCAGAGCGGGGCGTTTGGCGAAAAAACCGCCGCGGGAGACGGGCAGCCGGGCGATTCTTTTCTGCGAATCTGACCAAATTGACAAAAAACGGCACAGGATGTAGGATGAATGAGCAAAAACAAATAGAAGGGCAGTTGAAATCATGACAAAAAGGACAAGTGCAGGACAGCCGAGCCTGCGGGAAAGGGGAATGAAAACCCTGTGCAGAGTCTCCCGGCGGTGGCAGCTGCTGGTGATGATTCTGCCCGCGCTGATCTATCTGATTCTGTTTGCCTACAAGCCGATGTACGGCATTGTCATCGCGTTCAAGAATTACAGCCTCAAGCGGGGCATCGCGGGCAGCGCATGGTGCGGGCTGGACAACTTCCGCCGGCTCTTCCGCTCCTACTGGTTCCCGATCATCCTGAAGAACACGCTTTCGCTGAGCCTGCTCTCGCTGGTGCTGGGCTTCCCGATGCCCATCATCCTCGCGCTGATGGTCAACGAGATGCGCAGTGAGCCGCTCAAGCGCCTGTTCCAGACGGTCTCCTACGCGCCGCACTTCATCTCCACCGTCGTGGTCTGCGGCATGGTCATCCTCTTTACCAACCCGTCCTCGGGCATCATCAACGTAGGGCTCAAGGCCATCGGCATCGAGCCGGTCGCCTTCATGCAGCGGCCGGACCTGTTCAAATGGGTGTACGTCCTCAGCGGCATCTGGCAGGGCATGGGCTGGGGCGCCATCATCTACTTCGCGGCGCTCTCCGGCGTGGACCGCTCGCTGCTGGAGGCTGCGGAGATCGACGGCGCGAACCGGCTCCAGCGCATCATCTACATCAACTTCCCCGTGCTGGTGCCGACGATGATCACGCTGTTCATCCTCCAGTGCGGCCAGGTGCTCAACGTGGGCTATGAAAAGGTCTACGCGCTGCAAAACCCCACAAACCTGACCGGCTCCGAGGTCATTTCCACCTATGTCTACAAGGTCGGCCTGGTGGACAAGGACTTCTCCTTCTCCACGGCGGCCGGACTGTTCAACTCCGTCGTCAACTGCGTGGTGCTGGTGCTGGTCAACTGGATCTCCCGCCGGACGACGAATACGAGTCTTATATGCTCCGATTTGATGCAAAGAAAGGGTACTACCTGTATCCAGAAGCTGAAGGAGCAGATGACCTGCAACTATGGCTCAACAAGGGCTCCACTTATGAAGCGAATGTTGTGCCGAGAGATGATATTTGCATTATAAAACACGGGTTGAAAATACCCATTGACGCAGAGAATTATGAGTCTTTCGTATCAAAGATGCAGGTGAGTGAATCGGAATTCCGACAGGTCTTCATCGGATAGATTGTGGGGAGAGGTAACGGCAGTGATTCGTGAATTTTGAATACGATGGTGGTTGGATGATTTATAACCTCTTAAACACGATGAAACTATGCCAGCCACTCTGAAACCATTCCTCTATAAAAAGTTTCATTGTGTTTTGCGGCAGAGAGTGAAGCAACTATCCAACACGGAGAAAATGTATCCATAAAAGCTCACAATGAAACTAACTCAAAGGGCAACTGCGCCGAAAAGCCTTGTGTCACAGGCGCTTTGGCAAAAAGAAAAAGCACGATAGTTTCAGATACTCTCGTATCAAAACTATCGTGCTTATTTGGTGGAGGTGAGGAGAATCGAACTCCTGTCCGAAAAAGCGACTGTCAGGCTTTCTCCGAGCGCAGTCTGCGTTTTGACATTCCCTCTCCCAGGCGCCCACAGACGGGCTCAGGGGTTCAGTAGCTTCATGATGTGGCCATGCGGCAAAGCTTAGGCATGGTCATGGCCCGCTAATTGACGCCGGGATCCAGCGCAGCGGGATCGCTGGGCCGACGCGCAGCCTAATCAGGCCGCGAGGCAATAATCGTTATTGTCAGTTCATTTTTAATTTCCCGGTTTTTACGTGGCCCGGGGCCACGGCTCGCTTACCCAACCGCCCACAATCCCGTCGAAACCAGTACACCCCCATAAAGAGCGGCTCATTCCTCGCCGCGGTTCTTTGAGCGCAGCGCGCGCTGAATCTCGCGCTTCGTGTCGCGCTCAGCCATGTCCTCACGCTTGTCGTGCAGCTTTTTGCCCTTGCAAAGGCCCAGCTCCAGCTTGAAGCGCCCATCCTTCAGGTAGACCTGCAGCGGGATGAGCGAATAGCCCATCTTGCCGGACTCCTGCGCCAGATGGCGGATCTGGCTCTTGTGCAGCAGCAGCTTTTTCTGGCGCAGCGGATCGGTGTTGAAGATGTTGCCCTGCTCATAGGGGCTGATATGCATGCCGCAGACCAGCACCTCGCCGTCCTTCACGATGGCGAAGCTCTCCTTGAGGTTCATGCGCCCCTGACGCATGCTCTTGACCTCGGTGCCGTGAAGCTCCATGCCGCATTCGATGCGCTCCTCGACGAAGTAATCGTGAAACGCTTTTCTGTTCTGTGCCATGGGCTTGATGCCCTTCGCCCGCGCCATCACGAATCCCTCCCCGTTTGCTGCTACGCTATAGTATAGCACAAAGCGGGGAGGGATTGCAATCAAATTGTGAAATCAGCGGCCGGCGGACTTGGGCGGCGCAAGCATCCAGGGCAGAAGACGGTTGATCAGCCCGATAACGCCGGCTTCCAGCGCCATGACGATGAGCAGCGCCAGCAGGTCGGATGCGACGTGCTGGCCCGCGGACAGGAAACTGACGCACCAGATCGCGAAATTGACGATGGGCAGCGCGTAGTGCGTCGCCATGACGGTCAGCGAATTCCTGCCGAAAAACACCAGCATGGCGCAGCGGCAGTCGAGGCTGCGCAGCAGGAGAATGAGGCTGAAGGAACCGGCGAGCGCCAGCGGATAATACAGCACGGCGTGATTGAGCACGCAGTAATGCAGGTCCACAAGGCCGTTGAGCTGTGCGGCAAACGCACATACGACCATGACGCCCGTGGATGACAGCACCTGGGCGCACCGGGGAAGCGCATCGATCCGCCGGGTCAGGCGGGGATAGAGGGCGTAACCGGCGTACACAAAGACGGAACCGATGGCTGCCCGGCAGAAGAAGTTCAGCATGCCGAAGAGCGGCCCTGCCGCAGCGGGCTCGCCGCCGCCGAGCACATGGAACTGCGCGGCGGCATAGAGGCCCGAACCGAGCGCGAGCAGCAGAAAGCAGGGGAAGTCCCTGAAGCGGCTCCGGCGGATGGCGAAAAACAGGCACTCGGCGAGCAGACAGGCGGGCAGAAACCACAGTGTCGTGTGCCCCTCAAGCGTCAGGGTGTAGATGAGCACGCGTCCGCAGGCGCTGACGCCATGCCGCAGAAGCACATAGACCATCACGACGGCACTGAACGTCAGATAGGGATAGAGCAGCTGGCGGGCCCGATGCCGGACGAAGCATCCAAAGGGCTGATCCAGGCGGTCCGGCCTCAGGCGGAGCAGAATGCCCGTCAGAATGAAAAACAGGGGAATGTGGAAGGCGTAAACCCATTGGCGAAGCGGGGTCGCCCCCTGCCCGATGTGCCCGAGCACGACCAGGAGGATGGCGATGCCCCGCGCGCTGTCCAGCCAAGGAAGACGCTGCTTGTCCGGCATGGCGGCAGAAATCACCCCACCAGCTCGGCGAAGCGCTCCGCCTCGGCGACGACGCTTGCCACGGCGCTGCGCCAGAAGTCCGGCGTGGTCACGTCGATGCCGACGCTGGCGGTGATGTGCTCGATGGTGTCGCTGCCGAAGCGCGAGAGCAGGTCGCAATAGACCGGCACGAAGGACGCGCCCTCCTGCTCATAGCGCGCGTAGAGGCCGCGGGCAAACAGGCCGCCGAACGCGTATGGGAAGTTGTAGAAGTGGCGGCCGGTGGAATAGTAGTGGCTCTTGCAGGCCCACATGTACGGGTGGCGCACCTCGGGGTCAAGGCCGTCGCCGTAGGACTGCTCCTGCGCCCAGAGCATCGCCTCCTTCAGCTCATCCACACTCAGCGCGTGGTCCGCCTGCGCGTCCACGACCTTCTGCTCGAAGAGGAAGCGGGAGTAGATGTCCACCATCACCTGCGTGTTCTCCGTCAGGCTCGCGTCCAGCAGCATCAGCTCCTCGTCGCGGCTGGCGCCCTTGCGCACCTCGGCGGCGAGCACCGTCTCGTTGAAGGTGGAGGCCGTCTCCGCCAGCGGCATCGGCGTCTCGGTCATCATGGACGGCACGCGGCAGAGCATCCGGTTGTTGAAGGCGTGGCCCAGCTCGTGCGCCAGCGTGCTGATATCGGAGAGACTGCCGGTGAAGTTGGTCATCACGCGGCTGATGTTCTTGCTGTAGCATCCGGAGCAGAACGCGCCGCCGCGCTTGCCCGCATGCGGATAGACGTCGATCCAGCCGTCCTCAAAGGCGGTCTTCATCATGTCGGCGATCTCCGGGCAGAAGCGGCCGAAGACGGAGAGCAGCATGTCACGCGCTTCCTCGATGGTGTAGGTGCGCGCGCAGCTGCCCACCGGCGCAAACAGGTCGTAGAAGGGCAGGCCGTTCTTGTGGCCCAGCAGCTTCGCCTTCGCCTTGAAGTAGCCGCGCAGCTGCGGCAGCGCCTCGCGGATCGCCGTCCACATGGCGTCAAGCGTCCTGGCCGTCAGCCGGGATTCGCACAGCGTCATGTCCAGCACGTCCTTGTAGCCCTTGAGCTCCGCCATCGTGCACGCCTCCGCCTTGATGGCGTTGAGGCAGTAGCTCATCGGCAGCTCGATCTTCTTGTAGGCCGCCAGTTCGGCCTCGTAGGCGTCGCGGCGGACGGCGGGGTCGGCGTCGTATGCCTTCGCGCGCGCGGCGGAGAGGGGAATCTGCTCGCCGCGGTAATCGACCAGCACCGTCGCGTCCAGCTTGCCGCGCAGCTCGGAGAACTGCTTGCCGCCGGAGAGCTGCATTTTGAGCACCGGGCCCTCGAGCGCCGGATCGATCTGGTGGCGCGCGGTCTCCGCGTACTCGCGCAGGGCAAAGCCGCGCGCACGCAGCACCTCATCGCCCTCGATGAGCGCATCGAGGTTGTCGAGCGAGGCCAGGTAGCGCGAGAGGCGGCTCTCCATCTGCGCAAAGGCCATGCCCGCGCGGTTGAGCGGCGTCTGCGCCGCGTTGGCGGCGGGGTTCTGCGCATCGGTGGAGAGGGTGAGCATCACCATCATGTACAGCGGCTCGCTTGCCTCGTTCAGCGCCTCGAAGGCCTCCACGATGCCGCGCAGCTTCGCGATTTCGTCGTCAGCGGGGGCGTCGATCATCGCCGTGAGCGCGTCGATGCGCCCGGGCAGGGCGGCCAGATCGGCGGCAAACGCCGGATCGTCAAAGCTCTTGTAGAATACGGAAAGGTCCCAGTTCGTCTTCATCGTTTTCCTCCATTCGCCCCGTCGGAGGGGCTTTTGCAGTGTGACAGCCCCTTCATTATACACACCTTTCCCGTGGGGAACAAGCAAAAACCGTCAGAAAAAGAAAAATCCGCCAAATTCCTCTTTCAAATCAGGGTGTTTTGCATTATAATTGTCACAGAGGTTTTTCCGAAAGACCTGCCTGAATACCATACGGACGGAGGGTTATGTGTCATGACTTATCGTGAACAATACGAGACCTGGCTGCGCGACTTCGCGGATGACAAGGCGACGGTGGAGGAGCTGCGCGCCCTTGAGGGCAATGAGAAGGAAATCGAGGACCGCTTCTATACCGAGCTGTCCTTCGGCACCGCGGGCATGCGCGGCGTGCTCGGCGCGGGCACCAACCGCATGAACCTGTACAACGTGCGCCGGGCCACCAAGGGCTTCGCCGACTACATCAACAGCCAGAACCCCGAGTATGCCCGCCGCGGCGTGGTCATCGCCTACGACTCCCGCCGCATGAGCCCGGAGTTTGCCAAGGCGTCCGCGCTGGTGCTGGCGCATGAGGGCATCCACGTCTACCTGTTCGATGAGCTGCGCCCGGTGCCGGTGCTCTCCTACGCGGTGCGCCATCTGCATGCCATCGCGGGCATCGTCATCACCGCCAGCCACAACCCGCCGCAGTACAACGGCTACAAGGTCTACTGGGAGGACGGCGCGCAGATGCCGCCGGAGTACGCCGACCAGGTGCTCGCCCTGATCCGCAAAAACCGCTATCAGGACGCGGTGGAGATGGACGAGGCGGCTGCGCGCGAGGCGGGCCTGCTGCAGATCATCGGCAAGAAGGAGGTCGACGACGACTACATCGCCGACGTCAAGACGCTCTCCGTCCAGCCGGAGCTGATGAAGACCGCAGGCAAGGAGCTCAAGATCGTCTACACGCCGCTGCACGGCTCCGGCAACAAGCCGGTGCGCCGCATCCTCAGCGAGATCGGCATCGAGAACGTGTACATCGTCAAGGAGCAGGAGCTGCCCGATCCGAACTTCTCCACCATCAAGGTCCCGAATCCCGAGGACCCGGCGGCCTTCGCCATGGCGATGAAGCTGGCGGACGAGGTCGGTGCGGACTGCATCTTCGGCACCGATCCGGACTGCGACCGCGTGGGCATCGCCGTCAAGGACAACGAGGGCAAGTACTACCTGATGACCGGCAACCAGATCGGCTGCACGCTGCTGTACTACATCCTCAAGAGCCGTCAGGCGCTGGGCACCCTCCCGAAGGACGGCGCGGTCGTCAAGTCCGTCGTCTCCACCGAGCTGGCGCGCAAGATCGCCGCGAGCTTTGGCCTCGTGTGCTTTGACACGCTGACCGGCTTCAAGTGGATCGCGGAGAAGATCCAGCAGTTCCAGGACAAGGGCGACCACACCTTCGTCTTCGGCTTCGAGGAGAGCTACGGCTTCCTGTCCTCCACCTTTGTGCGCGATAAGGACGGCGTCAACGCCTCCCTGCTCATCGCCGAGGCGGCGGCCTGGGCCAAGACGCAGGGCAAGACGCTCTACGACATCCTGCAGGAGATCTACGCGACCTACGGCTACTACGTCGAGAAGGTCGTCTCCGTGACGCTGCCGGGCAAGGACGGCGTGGCGAAGATGCAGAGCATCATGAAGAACCTGCGCGCCGACGCGCCGAAGGAGCTGGCCGGCAAGAAGGTCCTCGCCGTGCGCGACTACCTGGCCGGCACCCGCACCGCGGCCGACGGCACCGTGACCCCGGCGGGCCTGCCCAAGTCCGACGTGCTCTACTTTGAGCTGGAGGACGACGCCTGGGTCTGCATCCGTCCGTCCGGCACGGAGCCGAAGATCAAGCTCTATGTCAATACGAACGCGAAGAGCCACGAGGATTCCGCCGCGCAGAACGAGGCGCTGGTCACGGCCTGCAAGGCGCTGATGGCGTAAGGGTTTACAGAAAAAACGGGCTGCAGGCGCGAAGCGAAGAAGGGTCCGGGGATTGGTCCCTGGTGGGGTCTGGGGCAAAGCCCCAGGCCGGGGGATGGGGACGGCAGTCCCCATGACCTCCCGAAGAGAATGCAGATGCGAATGGGCACAGGACGCATGCATTCTGCATGGCTTTCAAACCATCGAGCAGTGAAGGGTCCGGGACGAGTTTCCGGGCCCTTTTTCCGTCTTGGGCCGAGGAGCTGGGCCCGGCCGGGATGCATCACAAAGCTCGCACTTGCGGGCAAAGCGATTTCATGTTACAATACATAGGATTCAGATGACCGGACGGCGGCCCTCCGCCGGACGCGTCGGCGATGGACACAGCGTTGCAGGGACGCAGCCGCTTGCCGGAGATCATCGCCGCTGACCTGCACGGCCGTGCAGGCTTTTTTCTGCCCTGCCATATCCCAAAAAAGGCGGTTGATCCCTATGTATCGCATCATGACGGCAGAAGAAGCCATCAGCCTCATCCGGGACGGGGACTGCATCTGCGTCAATTCCTTTGTCGGCATCGAAAACCCGGTCGAGCTCCATGAGGCGCTGGGCCGCAGATACCAGCAGACCCACTCGCCCAAGCACCTGACGATCGTCTCCAGCGCCGGCTTTGGCGTGTGGGAGGAGGACCGCAGCGCGGAGGGCTATATCCGCGCCGGCGCGGTGGACCGCCTGATCTGCGGCCACTTCGGCGCGATGCCCAGCACCAAGAAGATCATCCTCGAAAACCGCTTCGAGGCCTATAACCTGCCGCTGGGCTGCATCTCCCATGCCATCCGTGCACAGGCGGGCGGCCTTCCCGGCGCGCTCTCGAAGGTCGGCCTCGACATCTTCGTCGATCCCCGGCGCGAGGGGCCGGGCATCAATCCCATCTCCACGGACAGCTCGTTCGTCAAGGTGGTCGAGGTGGATGGGGAGGAGTTCCTCTACTACAAGCTGCCCCGCATCACCGTCGCCCTGATCAAGGGCACTGCAGCCGACCGCAAGGGCAATATCTCCTTTGACGACATGTACATGTCCGGCGACGCGCTTTCCATCTGTCAGGCGGCCAAATCGAACAACGGTATCGTCATCGTGCAGGTGGACCGCATCGTGGACATGCCCTCCCGCCCGAGAAACGCCATCATTCCGGGCTGTTTGGTCGATGCGATCGTAGTGCAGCCGCCCGAGCCGCGGCCGGAGGCACTGCAGGCCCTCACCGGCAGCTTTGAAATCCGCTACGAGGACTGGAACGACTGGACGGAAAAGCTGGAGACGCAGACCTCGGGCCACCGCCAGCGCAGTCTGGCCAGCCACATCATCGGCAGGCGCGCCGCCCGCGAGCTGCGCCAGGAGGACATCGTCAACATTGGCATCGGCATTCCGGAGACGATCTCCGCCTACGCCCGGGAAAACGGGATGCTCGACCACATCACCCTGACCGTCGAATCCGGCGGCATCGGCGGATTTCCCGCCTCCGGCAAGGTGTTCGGCGCGATGATCGGCGCCGCCTCGGTCTACGACATGGCCAACCAGTTTGACCTGTACAACCACGGCGGGCTGGACATCTGCTTCATGGGCGCGCTGGAGGTGGACCGGCATGGCAACGTCAATGCGCACCGCGGGCCGGGCACCTATGCGGGCATCGGCGGCTTCGCCAACATCACCGCCAGGACGCCCACGGTCGTCTTCTGCCTGACCTTCAACACCAAGGGGCTGGAGGTCAGCTGCGAGGGGGAAACCGTCACGATTGTGCAGAACGGCACGGTCCCCAAGTTTGTGCGCGATGTGCGCAGCGTCAGCTTCTCCGCCCGGAATGCGGTGGCCAACGGACAGCGCGTGCTCTACGTCACCGAGCGCTGCGTGTTCATCCTCACCGCGCGCGGCCTCAAGCTGCTGGAGGTCTACCCCGGCGTCGATGTGCAGCAGGATATTCTCTCGCTGCTGCCCTTTGAGGTGGAGGTGTGATGCCTTTCCGCGGGGAAGGGGACACAGGAGGAAAACAAAGAAGGTTCAGGGAGCCCGGCTCCTTGAACCTTCTTTGTATTTGTGCTGCATGAAGCGGCTTTGCCGCAGAAAACGCGCAGGAAGCGTCAGTGGCTGCGATAGTAGTTGATCAGGCAGCCGTCGGCGATGATCTGCCGCTCGTCGACGGTCAGCGGGTCCATGGTCAGCACCGTCTTTGTGACAGTGCCGTCTTCCGTGACGACAAACGCCCTGAACTGCTGCTCACCCGCGAGGATCGCATTGCGCAGGCCCGGCACGAACACCCAGCAGCCCAGCGAGAGCTTTTCCGGCTCCTTCGTCAGCAGCGGTGCCATGCCCCAGTTGATGCAGTTGGAGCGGTAGCGCTTCGTCGCGTACTCGCCCGCGATGTTCGCCGCTGCGCCCAGCACGCGCTGGCAGCTGGCGGCCTGCTCGCGCGCGGAGCCGTCGCCCGGCTTGCGCGCGTAGATCGTGGAGCCGATGACCGTGTTCGCGGGATCGACCGGCGTCACCTTCGCGAGCGCCTCATAGACGCGCTGCACGGCCTCCGGCAGGGCCTCGCCCTGCTCGCGCGCCGCCTCGATGGCGTGCACGGCCTTCGCGCGGCCGACGTACTGCGGGTCCTTGCGCGAGAGCGCGAACTCCGCCAGGCGCAGCGGGTTGGAGCGGTAGGAGGACGTCTCGCCCGAGGGAATCAGCTCGTCCGTCGTGGTCACGGGGTCGGTGATGTAGGAGACGACCTGCAGCAGCAGATCCCCGGAGAGCGCGGGCAGCTCCGGCCAGTCCTTGATGTTCGGGCCCATGCGCAGCTCGTGCTCCGGCTCCGGACGGCCGAAGCCGTTGTAGACGCGCTTGTCGTAGACGGAGCGGTCGAAGTGGTACGCGGGCGCGGTATAGGTCATGTCGAGGTCGGTCGCGGCGGTCAGCCTGCCGCCGTTGATCGCCGTGGCGGCGATGGAGCGCGCGTCCATGAGCGCGACGCCGGCCATCTGCCCCTCGCCGGGCTTGCTGCCCTCGCGGTTGGGGAAGTTGCGCGTGGTGTGGCGGATGGAAAGCTCGCCGTTGGCCGGGGTATCGCCCGCGCCGAAGCAGGGGCCGCAGAAGCACTCGCGGATGATCGCGCCTGCGGCGGCGATGTCGGTGAGCGCGCCGTTCTTCATCAGCTCGATGGCAGCGGGCATGCTGCCCGGATAGACGCTCATGCGGAACGCGCCGTTGCCGCAGCTGTGGCCGCGCAGGATGTCCGCGACGGCGCAGACGTTGTCGAACGTGCCGCCGGAGCAGCCCGCGACGATGCCCTGGTCGACCCACACCGCACCGTCATGCACCTTGGAGACGAGGTCGAGCGCCGCGCCGGTGATCTGCTCGTTGGCGCGCTTCTGGCAGTCGAGCAGGATGTCCGCGGCGTTGCGCTTCAGCTCGTCGATGGGCAGCGCGTAGCTGGGGTGCATCGGCAGGGCGATCGTGCACTCGATGGTGGACAGGTCGACGTAGACGCAGCCGTCGTAGTAGGCGATGTCCGCGGGAGCGAGCTTTTTGTACGCCTCGGGGCGGCCGTGCAGCGCGAGGTACTCCTCGGTGCGCGCGTCCGTCTCCCAGATGGAGGACCAGCAGGTCGTCTCGGTGGTCATGACGTCGATGCCGTTGCGGTATTCCACCGGCAGATTCGCGATGCCCGGGCCGACAAACTCCATGACCTTGTTCTTGACATAGCCGTTGGCATAGACCTTGCCGATGATGGAGAGCGCCACGTCCTGCGGGCCGACGCCGGGACGCGGCGTGCCGGTCAGGTAAATGGCGATGACGCCGGGGCGGGCGACGTCGTAGGTGCGCCCGACGAGCTGCTTGGCCAGCTCGCCGCCGCCCTCGCCGACGGCCAGCGTGCCCAGCGCGCCGTAGCGCGTATGGCTGTCGGAGCCGAGGATCATGCGGCCGCAGCCGGCCATCATCTCGCGGTTGTAGCTGTGTATGACGGCCATGTTCGCGGGCACGTAGATGCCGCCGTATTTGTGCGCGGCGGAGAGGGCGAAGCGGTGGTCATCCTCGTTGATGGTGCCGCCGACGGCGCACAGGCTGTTGTGGCAGTTGGTGAGCACATAGGGCATCGGGAACTCCTTCATGCCGGAGGCCCGCGCCGTCTGGATGATGCCGACGTAGGTGATGTCGTGGCTGGTCAGGCTGTCAAAGCGCATTTTGAGGTGGTCCATATCGCCGCTTTTGTTGTGCGCCCTCAGGATGCCGTAGGCCATGGTGCCCTGTGCGCCCTCCTGCGGCGTGACCGTGCGGCCGGTGCGGCGGGTCAGCTCCTCGCCGCTTTCCACAATGTCGCGTCCACCGACGAGATAGACGCCGCCGTCGTAGAGTTTGATCATGACAAATTGCTCCTTTCCCGCAAGCAGAATTTTCTATCCTTATTATACATGCGGATGCGGATTGTGACAAAGACAGAAAAGGGTATGCGCGCCATAATGCACAGCTTATGGAAGGTGGGAGAAAAAGGGAGTTTGGGTAATACAAAACACCCGTCGTGCGGCTGCACGACGGGATCAGTCTGTCCGGGTTTTGAAGCCATAGAGCCGTCTGGCTGCAAGCTCCCCACAGGGGGATGGCTCGGTGAGCGCGCGAAACGCGCAAACCGGCTGGGCGGGCGCATCGTCGTCGTCCGGCTCCGGCGTCTGCTCGATGGCGCACAGCTGGAGCGACGGGATGCCCCTGCGCAGGGCGGCGAGCGCCGGATGCAGGCGGGGCTGTGGCATGACGGCGCTCAGGCGGCACAGGCTCTGCTCACTGGGAAGCGGGGTAACAGCTGCGCCGAAGCGGGTGAGCAATGCCTGAACTGCGGACGCATCACCGGGACGCACCGCAACGATGAGCGTGCTCACCGGGCTGCACCGGCCTTCGGACCGCCGAGCGTCTCGTGGTAGCAGCGCACAATTTCCGAGAGCAGCTCCGGATGGTCAAAATCGGGCGGACAGACGAGGTTGGTTTCCATCATCATCGGCAGGTTGTTGATCGGCAGCGCGACGAGCTTGTGCTTGCTGATCTCGTCCATGCATGCGCTGCGGGCGAGGACGGAGACGCCGAAGTCCCGGCGGATCAGATCCTTGATGGTCGCAATGTTGTCGATTTCCAGCACGACGTTGAAACCGCGCAGGCTCAGCCCCTGGCACTCGAGCGCGGAGGTAAACAGCTTGCGCGTGCTGGAATTGGGCAGGCGCAGGATGAGCTTCTCGTGCAGCAGATCATCGATGGTGACGCTTGCGCTCCGCGCAAGCCGGTGCTCGGGGGAAACGATGAGCATCAGGCTGTCGGTGTCGAGCATCAGATAGCGGAACGCGGGGTCGGGCTTCTTGCCGTCGATAATGGCGAAATCAATCTCGAAATTCTTGAGCATGCCGCAGAGCTTATCGACCGAACTGGTGATGATCTTGATGGTCACATTCTCGTGCAGTTCCACGTAGCGCGCCAGGGCCTCCGCGATGGCATTGCTCTCCGCCGTGTGCGTAATGCCCACGGTCAGTGAGGCAATCTGCTCGCGTTCGCTGGTCAGTGCGGTAAGCATATTGCGCTGGAGTGCCATCATGCGCTTGGCGTATTTGACGACGATTTCACCCTCGCGCGTGGTGTGCAGGGCGTTGTTGCTTCGCTCGAAGATGTGCACGCCCAACTCCTGTTCCAGCGCATGGATGTGCTGGCTGACCGCGGGCTGGGTGAGGGAAAGGTGCTCGGCGGCGCGGGTGAAGTTGCCGGTTTCACAGACCTCGAGCAGCGAGACTAGCTTGGGATCGATCATGATTGTCCTCCTTTCTCAGTCGAGCGCCGGAACGGGCGCGGGCTGCGGGTGATGTGCCCGCAGGAACGAGAAGAACATCAGCAGTGAGACGACACAGCAGACGACGTCGGTGATGGGGGTCGCCCAGACGATGCCGAAGACGGGGGAGATACCGCGCAGCAGGAACATGAGCGGGATATCCAGCAGCCCCTTGCGCAGGATGGCGAGCACAAAGGAACGCAGGCCGCAGCCCACCGCCTGGAAGAAGCTGATGATGGCGTATGCGCAGGCGGAGAACGGACCGCCGATGCACAGGATGCGCAGGAAACGCGCGCCGCAGTGCACGGACTGCGTGCCGTGCGGGATGAACAACGTGATGAGCGGCTCGCTGAAGAGCAGGCAGACGGCCATGCAGGCGGAGGCCAGCGCAACGGAGATGATCATGGAAAGCGTCTCCGCGCGGCGCATGCGGACGTGATTGCCGGAGGCATAGCTGTAGCTGACGAGCGGGAGCACGCCCTGCGCCATGCCGCGCACGATGCTGTGGGCGAGCATGTTGACCTTCTTGGCCACGCCGAGTCCGGCCTGCATCGCGACGCCGTTGAGCGCGATGAGGTGGTCGAGTACGGCGTAGGAGATGTTTTCAAACAGCGTCATCAGGCAGGCGGGCAGTCCGCAGCTGAGTACCGCGGAGGGAATGCCCTGCGAGAACATCCCGGGCATGGGGCGCACGCTGAGCACCGTGTTCCTGCGCATACGGCGAAGCAGCAGCGCGAAATAGAGCGTGGAGAGCAGGTTGGAAAGCGTCGTGGCGATGGCCGCGCCGAGGATCTCCTGTCCGCGCGGCAGCAGCACGAACATGAACAGCGGGTCAAGCACGATGTTGAGCAGCCCGCCGAGCACGATGCCGATGCTGGACTGTGTGCTGCGCCCCTCCGAGCGGACGAGGTGGGCCAGCAGGGCACTCATGGAGGTGCACAGCCCGCCGAGCACGACAGTGATGATCAGATAGCCGCGCGCATGAGCGTGCACGGCGGCGTCCGATCCGCCGAGTGCGTCAATGAATGGGTCGAGCAGCAGCCAGACGCCCAAGGCGTACAGCATTGTCGTGAGCAGGCAGCCCCAGAAGGCAAACGCAGAGGTGCGCTGGGCGCGGTCCGTCAGGCGGCATCCCAGCGAGCGGGAAATGACGCTGGAGCCGCCGACACCGAAGAGATTCGAGATCGCCGAGAGGAACATGAAGGCCGGGGTGCAGACCGTGACGGCGCTGACCATCGCGTCGCTGCCGGTGAGGCCGATAAAGAACGTGTCGGCCATGTTGTAGATGACGAGTATCGCCTGACCGATGACCGTGGGCAGAGCCAGACGAAGGATAGCCAGCGGAATCGGGCTACTTTCAAACAATGCATGTTCTTTGGTGTTTTCCTTCATAAACAGGCCCTCCCTTTTTGCGGCGCTTCTTGATGTGGTGCCATTATAGCGGGACAAGGGCCAAATGACAAATGATAATTCGCGATGGAATCCAAAGAAAAACTAATGACGGGCGGGGATATTGTGAGAAATGTGTAAATAAATGATAAAAATGATGTAAAATCAGGACAAAAACGGATGCGGGATGATAAGAAATCCCAATGAGTCTACGGGGTTTGTTTATTGCGGACAGGGCGGAGCTGCCGCACAGGAGAGGGAAACACAAGCAGGTCCCGCTTCCGCATGAAGGAAAATGCCGAAAGCTTTATGAAAGATCAACTATCAATAAAAAAGACAGATCGATTCAAGCGTGCGAAAAAAGGGCGCTGATGCGCACCACTCCCAAGGAGCATCTGCGCTCAGCGCCCTGTCTGTTCAGCGGGCCAGCGTGCCCATCGGGTCCCACGGCTCGAGCACGGTCGGCTCGGCGTCGCAGCAGGCAGCCAGCTCGCCCAGGTACTCGCGTTCGACCGCGGCCTGATAGACGTATTCGTCGAACCAGCTGTCTGAGCAGACGTAATAGCCCTTCTCGCCGCGCTCGTCGCCCCAGCTGTTCTCGATCTTCCAGCGGGTCGGCTTGCCGTCCTCGAGGTTCACGCCGGTGATGACCATCGCGTGGTTCATCGCCGCGTAGCCGTAGTCGAGGCCGTCGGCCTTGCTCATCTCCATCGGCAGGCCGGTGAGCAGCGGCAGGTTGAAGCAGCCGTCGTCCCAGATGCCCAGCTTGCGCTCGCCGAACTTGCCCACGTCGCTGCCGAACCAGACGACCTTGCCCGCACGAAGCTGCGCGATGATCGCGGCCTTGAACTCGTCCATCGCCAGGTTCAGGTGGCGCACGTCGTTGCCGCCGACCACGTTGCCCAGCAGGCGGATGGTGTAGGTTTTGTGGAAGGGCTTGTCCTTCGTCGGCGCGTTGATGATGCTGACGGTCCTGCCCAGCATGTCGTCGGCATAGCGCGCGGCAAACGCGCGGGGCGTCAGGCCCTTTTCGATGTGGTAGATACCGTCCTTGTCCACATACTCGAAGTCAAACGCGCGCGGCGGCTCGCCGTAGCAGCTGCACAGGAAGCCGTAGACGCGGCCGAGCGCCTCGTCCTTGACCGCCTTGATCGCCTCAGCGGATTCGCCCGCGGCAACCATGGCGCGCAGGCGGATGGCCGTGACGGTGAGGCTGCGGTTGAGCGCGGCGTTCATGCTGTTCGTGTGGCTGGACTGGTACGTCTCGTCATAGACGTCCTTGGGCACGAGGCCGTACTTGCGCACGATGTTCACGAACATGTCCCACTGGCCGCCGTCGTGCACGCCCGTGGAGAGAATGAAGGAGACGGTGCGGTCGCTCGTGGGCAGATCGGCTGTCTCGAGGATGCTCTCGAGGAAGTAGTTGGCGCGCTCGAACTTGTCCCAGAACGCGAGATAGCTCTGCGAGAGCTCGAACTTTTCGAGGTTCAGCTCGCGGGCGATGGCCTCGCGCACGACGTTCGTCGCGGCGAAGAGCCAGCAGCGGCCGCTATTCATCTGGTTGGTGACCTCGAGGGTCTTGATTTCCAGCGAGAACTTCTGGCGCATGGCCTGCGCGCCGGCGGAGACAAAGGCGACCTCGTTCACGTCGTGCTTGGCGAGGGCAAGGGTGGCGAGCTGACGGCGGTCGTCGGCGCGGTAATCCGCGGACCAGCGCGCCAGCAGCTCGGAGGTGATGGACGTAGCTTCCATGGTGAAATGCTCCTTCCGGGTGATATGGGATGGGACCAGTGTAGTCCTTTTGGCGGGAAATGTCAATGACCGCTTTCCGCATCGCGCTTCGCGAGCAGGCGGCGGATCGCGGCGGCGTCCGGCAGGTTGACCGTGACGAATTCACCGTTCATGAACATCGCCCAGTTGTTGAACACGCAGGGCAGTGCCTTCGCCTTTTCCAGCGTGTCCACGCGGATGAGATGGAACGGCACGCCGCATTCGGCGCAGGTTTTGCGCACGAGCTCCACGCTCTGCGCGATGTACGGGCACTGGTCGCTGTAGTAGACGGTCAGCTCCGGGCTGTCGATGCGCTGGGCCTTTGCGCCGGGCGCGAACTGCGGCTTTGTGCCGTCGAAGGAGAGCGCCAGCAGCTGATAGCCGTTCGGCGCGCCGTCCACGGCCGTGAAGCCGAAGCGCTGCGCGAAGCTCTGGTCGGAGAGCCAGGCCTTTTGCTTCTCCGCGCCGAGCATGCAGATGCCGGAGCGGCCCTGCGCGCGGGCGTCGTCGATGCAGGACTGCATGAGCGCGCGGGCATAGCCCTTGCCGCGGAACTCGCCAAGCACCCACAGGCAGTAGATATAGAGGTAATTGTCGCCCACGACGGGTACCCACGCCGTCTCCAGCGGTGCGTATTCGATGAAGACCGTGCCATTGACGTCCAGCTTGCGGAAGACATGTCCCTCCGGGATGCGCTCCGCGAGCCAGCGCCGCTTGGCCTCGACGCCGGGGTGCGGCTTTTTGCTGCGAATGATGCAGCACAGGTGCTCCTGCGCCAGATTTTCCGGCGTGAGCGTGATGAATGACGGTTCCATGGGGCCTCCTTGGTTGATGAGTTCATTATAGCATGGCGGCATGGGTGCAGCAAGGACGAGCTTTTCCGGACGGTTTCTCCCCGTTTTTGATGAAAACCGCAAAAAGCTGTTGACAACGCCCGCATCCGGTGCTACAATAAGCTTAAACATATGAATAATCGTTCATATGAAAAATGAAACGCCGGGTGCGCCCGACAGAAAGGACGATCCCCATGAAGAAGACGTACAAGATCGAGGTGGACTGCGCGAACTGCGCGGCGAAGATGGAGGAGGCTGCGAAGCGGACCGGGGGCGTGAAGAGCGCGACGGTGAACTTCATGACGCTCAAGATGGCCGTCGAGTTTGAGGACGGCGCGGACCCGAAGGCGGTCATGCCGCAGGTGCTCGCCGCGTGCAAGCGCGTGGAGGACGACTGCGAAATCTTCTTTTGATCCGATCGAGGGAGGCAAAAGGGATGAACCGGAAACAGAAAAGGATGCTCTGGCGGATTCTGGCGGCTGCGGCGCTGCTCCTCGTGCTGCACTTTGTGCCCGTGCAGGGGGCGCTGCGCTTTCTCCTGTACATGATTCCGTACGCGGTCGTCGGCTATGACATCCTGATCAAGGCTGTCAAGGGCGTCAAAAACCGCCAGCCGTTCGACGAGAACTTCCTCATGGCGGTGGCGACCGTCGGCGCGATCGCGCTGGGCGACTACGCCGAGGGCGTCGCGGTCATGCTCTTTTACCAGATTGGCGAGCTGTTCCAGAGCTACGCCGTCGGCAGGAGCCGCCAGAACATCAGCGCGCTGATGGACATCCGCCCGGACTACGCCAACATCGAGGGCGGGGACGGCGAACTGACGCAGGTTGATCCGGACGAGGTCGGCGTGGGCAGCGTGATCGTCGTGCGCCCGGGCGAGAAGGTGCCCATTGACGGCGTGATCGTCGAGGGCCATGCGACGCTCAACACTAGCGCGCTCACCGGCGAGAGCCTGCCGCGCGAGGTGCAGGAGGGCGACGAGGTCATCAGCGGCTGCGTGAACATGAGCGGCCTGCTGCGCATCCGCACCACGCGCGAGTTCGGCGAATCCACCGTGTCGAAGATCCTCGAGCTGGTGGAGAACGCCAGCTCCCGCAAGTCCGCGCCGGAGAACTTCATCACCAGGTTTGCCCGCGTGTACACACCGGCCGTGTGCTATGGCGCGGTGGCGCTGGCGGTCCTGCCGCCCGTCGTGCGGCTGGCCATGGGCATGGAGGCGCAGCTTGGCGAGTGGGTGCTGCGCGCGCTGACGTTCCTGGTCATCAGCTGTCCGTGCGCGCTGGTCGTCTCGATCCCGCTGAGCTTCTTTGCGGGCATCGGCGGCGCGAGCCGCGACGGCGTGCTGGTCAAGGGCTCCAACTTCCTCGAGGCGCTCTCCCGGACGAAGACCGTCGTCTTTGACAAGACCGGCACCATGACGCGCGGCGTGTTCGCCGTCAGCGGCGTCTACCCGGAGGGAATGAGCGAGGCACAGCTGATCGAGCTGGCCGCGCTGGCGGAGAGCTATTCGTCCCATCCGATCAGCCAGAGCCTCAAAAAGGCGTATGGGCAGGCGATCGACGCCGCGCGCGTCTGCGACGTGGAGGAGATCAGCGGCCACGGCGTGACGGCAAAGGTCGATGGGCGTCTGGTCGCCGCGGGCAACGAACGGCTGATGGCGCGCATGGGCGTTGAGGCCAAGCCCTGCGAGGGCGTGGGCACGGTCGTGCATGTCGCCGTGGACGGCGCGTATGCCGGCTGCATCCTGATCGCCGACCAGGTCAAGCCCGGCGCGAAGGACGCGATTGCGGCGCTGCACCGCGTGGGCGTGACGCGCACGGTGATGCTGACCGGCGACCGCGACGCGGTCGCGCAGCAGGTGGTGGCGGAGCTTGGCATCGACGAGGTGCACAGCGGGCTGCTTCCGGCGGACAAGGTGACCCGCGTGGAGGAGATCCTCGCGGGCAAGAGCAGGGGCGAGATGGTGGCGTTTGTCGGCGACGGCATCAACGACGCGCCGGTGCTCTCCCGCGCGGACGTGGGCATCGCGATGGGCGCGCTCGGCTCCGATGCGGCGATTGAGGCGGCGGACGTCGTGCTCATGGACGACGATCCGCGCAAGATTGCCGCGGCCATCGCGATTGCGAAGAAGTGCCTGCGCATCGTCTACCAGAACATCGTGTTTGCCATCGGCGTGAAGGCGGTCTGCCTTGTGCTGGGCGCGCTGGGCATCGCGGGCATGTGGGCGGCGATCTTCGCCGACGTGGGCGTGATGGTCATCGCGGTGCTCAACGCGATCCGCGCGATGCGCACGCCGAGGGTGTGAGAAGGGAACGGTCATGAAGAAAATCGAGTACGAGTGCTGCGAGGCGACGGAGGTCCATGAGGAGCTGCTGGCGCTGGTGCGCGAAAAGATGCCCGAGGAAGAGGCGCTTTACGACCTGTCGGAGCTGTTCAAGGTGTTCGGCGATTCCACGCGCATCCGGATTCTGTTTGTGCTCTTTGAGGCGGAGGTGTGCGTGTGCGATCTGGCGGCGGCGCTGGGCATGACGCAGAGCGCGGTGTCGCATCAGCTGCGGATTCTCAAGCAGAACAAGCTGGTCAAGAGCCGGCGCGAGGGGAAGTCGATCTTCTACTCGCTGGCGGACGGCCATGTGCGCACGATCATCGATCAGGGCCTCGAGCATATCGAGGAGGAATAAGGGCATTTCTGCCAAAAGGCGAAGAAAAACGCTCGTCTCCCACAGAATGGGGGAGATGAGCGTTTTTTGTGCATTTCCAAGGGGCTTGTGTGGATAAGCGGCGGCTTCAAGCGACGTTGGCGCAGCCGCAATAGTCGCTTCGCTCCGCTGCGGCTTTCGTTTTGGCTTCGTATGGGGACGATGGGGGATTTCAGGCCGGGAAACGGAATAGTCGCGCAAGCGCTCCTTTCCGTTTCCGACGTTCCGCCTCGCTTCATCGATCCGGGGAGCCTGCATAGTCGCACCGCAGGCGGTGCTCCTTGCAGTTCCCGACGCTCCGCCTCGCTTCTTCGCCCTCTGGGCGCGCTCGGCTTCGGTCCCACAGGGCGCGCTCGGCTCCAGTCCCCCAAACCCCTAGCCTGGGACCGGAGCC
>CAMENN010000015.1 GCA_945928315.1 uncultured Clostridia bacterium | reverse complement strand
TCGATGCGGTGGCCCATGTGCTTGATCTGGAAGTCCTTGCGGGAGACGTAGACCATCTCGCCGCTTTCCGTGAGGCGCACCAGGTCGCCTGTGCGGTAGATCGTCTCCAGGCTGGCGGGATTGAGCGGGTTCTGCGTGAAGGCGGCGGCGGTGCGCTCCGGGTCCTTGTAGTAGCCCATGGCGACGGCGGTGCCGCTCACGCACAGCTCGCCGACCTCCCCCGGCGCGGCGGGCGTGTTGTCCTCGCGCAGCAGCAGGATGCGCTCGTTGGGAAAGGGGATACCGATGGGCAGCGTCTGGCCGACCTCGAAAGCGCGGTCCACGATGTAATAGGTGCAGTTGCAGGTGATCTCTGTCGGACCGTAGAGGTTGACGTACAGGACGTCCGGCAGGTACTTTTGCAGCTTGTGCAGGTGCTTGATGGGCATGACCTCGCCGGAGAAGAGGATGGCGCGCAGCGTGTCGGGCTTGCGGTAGTCGAGCGCGTTCATCGTCGTGACGAAGCACAGCGCGCTCACCGCCCAGATGAGCATGGTCGCGCCGCGGTCGCACAGAAAATCCATCAGCTTGGTCGGCTGGGTGAAGTACGCGGTGGGGATGATCTGCACGGTGGCGCCTGTGAACAGGCCGCTGTAGATGTCCTTGACGCAGACGTCGAAGTCGAACGGGGCCTGGTTGGCGAGCACGTCGCGGTCGGTGATGGAGAAGATCTCCGTGAAGCAGGTGATGAAATCGATCACGCTGCGGTGGCAGACGACCACGCCCTTGGGCGTGCCGGTCGAGCCGGAGGTGAAGTTGACGTACAGCGGATCGACGTCGATCATGCCGCGGCGCACGGCGGCGAGAGCGGCGTCGTCGATCTCATGCGCGAGCAGATCCTCCACGCACAGGAGCGTGCGCCCGGGCTGCATCGCCTCGAGCTGCGCAAGGTGCGCGCGGTCGGTGATGACGACCGGGGCATCGAGCGTGCCCAGAATGCTCAGGATGCGGGCGGCGGGGTGGCGCAGGTTCAGGGGCGCATAGGCGCAGCCCGCGTACACCGCGCCCATGAAGCCCACGAGCGCGGAGACGGTCTTGTCCATGTAAAAGCCGAGCACCGTGCGCGGCTGCACATGGGTCAGCAGCGCGGAGGCGACGGCGCGCGCGCCGTGCTCGAGCTCCGCAAACGTCACGGAGGTGTCCGGGTCGGCGAAGGCCGTCTTGTCCGGCAGGCGCGCGGCGGTTTCCTCCAGGTAATCCAGAATCAGCGTCTTCATCGTCAGGTTCCCTTTCGTCGGTTGGCTGTGGTACAGCGGATTGTGCGCGGCATCCGGCGCATTTACAGGTCATAGGCCAGCGAAGCGGCGACCTCGCCGGTGCGCCCGTCCACGATGAGCATGCGCACGTCGTGCCGGGAATCGTCCTTCTGGCGGTAGGTCTCGCGGCCGCCGCGCTTGATCGACAGGCTGAGTTTGCCGTCCTCCCTGTGTGCGTCGAGCACACCGAAGGAGGTCGTCACCTGCGCGCTGCCGCCGACCGCCTGCGTCACCTCGCCGCTGCCGCGGTCGAGCACCAGTAGGCAGGCCTCGCCCTGCGCGGCGGCGTCCTCCAGGCCGTCCAGCGGGTAGAGGGCGTCGGACCACTTGGCATAGGCGTCCTCCTCGTAGATGTGCTCGCGCGCCGTATTCTGCAGCAGGCGCATCAACGTCTCGTCGTCATAGACGCTGGAATCCTCGCTCAGCTCGATGACGGCGCTGACCGTGTCGTCGTGCAGCAGCGAGAGCGCGCTCTTGAGGTCGCTCTGCCCGTCCAGCTGCGCTAGCTTTTCCTCATAGAAGGCGTCGTAGTCAGCCGCCCAGGCGGCGTCGCCGCTGTGGTCGGGAAGGTCGTAGTGGTCGCGCAGGTAGCGGCCCAGATAGTCCGTGATCTTCTGCGCGCCGGAGAAATTCTGGTGGGAGTTGTAGTCGAAGCAGTCCGTCTGGTAATCGACGACCTGATCGAGCGACACGAAGTCGATGTAATCGACCCCGTACGCGTCGGCGATGTAGCGCACCGTGTTCGCGGTGACCTGCTCCTCGTCGGTGGCGGGGTAGGGCAGGTGCGTCAGCAGCACCTCGACGCCCCGGCGCTGGCAATCCTCGATGAGCCGACGCAGGTAGACAAAGCCGATGCCGTATTCGTCCCCGCTGCTGTCCGTGATGTCGTAATCGCGCGGCCTGGCCACGCCGACGGCCATCTCTGCGCCCTTCTGACGGGTGTGCGAGGGATGGAAGTCGTTCTCGTTCAGGTCGTTCCAGCGGCTGTGGTACTTGCCCAGCGTGAAGACGTATTCCTCCCGCAGGTCGGCGTAGCGGTTGCCGGACTCGTCCGTGGTGTACGGATCGCCCATCAGGTCCTGGATGGCGCGCAGCTTCGTCAGGCTCAGCGGGAAGCAGTCGAGCGCCATGTGCGCGTCCGCGCTGCTGCCGATGAGCTTGCTGTCCGAGCCGACGTCCTTGACGTCGATGACCAGCAGCTTCGGCACCGCGTAGTTGTTGAAGAGGATCATCGTCGTCCAGTAGGTCATGGGCATCGAGTTGCCGTGGCTGGCGGCGTTGTAGGAGGCGATGCCGTATTCGCGCCACAGCTCCATCGGATAGACGCTGTTGACCATGTGGCTGTTGCCGACGAAAAGCACATCGTAGGCTGTGGGGTTCTCCAGCAGCGGAGCCATGCGGCTGATGCTGGCCTTGCGCTGCGTGATGCGCGTCGCCGTGCTGATGCACAGCGCAAGCAGCGCGCAGAAGCAGACGGCCTTGACCAGCCGGAAGAGGGTTTGCTTTTTCATCTTCAGGGCCTCAGAACTGATAGTAGATGAATGCGGCCTCGTTGAAGCCGGAGCCCCAAACGCCGCACAGCAGCACGACCATCACGCCGCCGATGAGCACGAGCCAGCGCAGCGGCAGCCAGAGCGCGCAGACCTTCTCGCGCACCTGCACGCCGCGCTCCTGCGCCAGGGAGACGAAGAAGAGCAGCAGCACCGCCAGGGCGAGCACGCGCAGATCGACGGCAGAAACGCCCAGCGAGGACAGATGCGCCAGCTGCGCGCCCCGCCAGTCGGTCAGCACGGCGCTCATCATGCGCAGTGCGTCGCTGCCGCGGGCGCAGCGGTCGAAGAACCAGCCGATGTTGACGATGACGAACGTGCGCAGCACGCGAAAGATGTGAAAGCCCTTCGACGCAGTCAGCCGCGGCAGGCGGGCGTTCATGCGCTTGTAGACCGGCTCCATCAGCGCGGAGAACGCGAGGATGACGCCGTTGTACAGGCCCCAGAGGATGTAGTTGCTCGTCGCGCCGTGCCACAGGCCCACCAGCAGGAACACGAGGATGTTGCCCAGCGCCGCCGGGAGCGCGCGCGCAAAGCCGGCGCCGTAGCGGCTCTTCGCGGCCTTCGACAGCCGGGTGACCGGCCGGGTCAGCGCGAAGGGATAAAAGACGTAGTCGCGCATCCACGCGCCCAGGCTGATGTGCCAGCGCCGCCAGAAGTCCGCCAGCGAGACGGAGAAATACGGGCGCTTGAAGTTGGGCGCGAGCCGGATGCCGAAGAGCTGCGCGATGCCGGTGACCAGATCGATGCCGCCGGAGAAGTCGCAATACTGCTGCACGGCGTAGAAGAGCACCGCGACCACGGAGGCTGCGCCGCCGTATTCGCCCGCGGGGGCGGAGAAGACGGTGTCCACCAGCCCCATGGCGCGGTCGGCGATGACCAGCTTCTTGAACAGGCCCCAGAGCATCAGCATGAGGCCGCGCACCATGCTGTCGTAGTCGAAGTCGTGCGGCTCGCGCAGCTGCGGACCGAGTTGGTCATAGCGGCCGATCGGGCCCTGGATCAGCTGCGGGAAGAACGACACAAACAGTGCAAACCTGGGCAGGCTGCGCTCGGCGGCGTATTTGCCGTTGTACACGTCGATGAGGTAGCCCATCGACTGGAAGGTATAGAAGGAGATGCCCAGCGGGAGCAGAAGCCCCAGCGCAGAGCGCCCGGCGAGGCTCAGCACGTCATCCGTATACTTGAGCACGGCGAGCAGGGCGAAGTTGAGCACCAGTACGGCGTACAGCCAGACGCGCTCCCGCGAGCGGGCCCTGGCCTTGAGCTGCTTTTTTTCCTCGGAAGAGAGCGTCGCCTTTTCCGCCTTGATGCGCGCCTTTGCGTCGGCGGCGAGGCGGTCAATGCGCAGCGCGCCGAGCCAGGTGGACAGCGTCGTCACCAGGATGAAGGGCAGGGAGGACAGGCTACGGGAGGCATAAAAGCCATAGCTGGCCGCCAGCAGCACGAGCCAGCGCACCCGGCGGGGCAGAATGTGATAAACGGCGGCGCAGAGCATGCCGTATGCGGCGAGCGTGAACAGTGACATCGGGGCTCATCCTTTGTGGGTTGATGATTTTTTCAAAAAAACTGCACCATACATTGTACCAAATTCTGTCCGCGGATTCAAGGGGGCGCGGGCGAATCGGGGCGGCAAGTTATGCGCGCTCCGATTCGCTTTCGGGCACGGGGAGCAGCAGCGTCAGCACGAACTCCCGCCCCTCCGCCTGGCAGTGCAGCTGCCCGTCGTATTTGCCGACGATGAAGCGGATGCTCTTGAGGCCGAAGCCGTGGTTTTCCCTGTCCTGCTTGGTGCTCACGGGCATGCCGTCCTGAAGCACGGGTGCCTCGGCGAACGTGTTGCGGAAGACGAGCACCGTGCAGCCGCCGCGCCGGTTGGTCTTGACGCTGATGTGGCGGCCCTCCGGATCGTCGATCCTGCGGCAGCTCTCGATGGCGTTGTCCAGCGCGTTGCCGAAGATCGTGCAGATGTCCAGCGGACCGACGAAGTCGAGCATGCGCCCGTCCACATAGGGCACGCAGCAGATGCCCTCCTGCTGGCACAGGGTCAGCTTCTCGGTCAGGATGATGTCCACGGCCTCGTTGCCCGTAGAGACGAGCGTCTCAAACGGGGCCATCTCCTGCATGAGCGAGCGCAGCTCCGGCGCGTCGCGCTGGCCCTTTTCCAGGTAGAGCAGCAGGTTCTTCATGTCGTGATATTTGCGGTTGACCGCCTCGATGCTTTGCAGCTTGAAGTCGAACTGCTGCTGCTGGGCCTGCAGCACGCGCTGCATCTCCTGCTCGGCGCGCTGCTCGCGCTCCGTCGATTCCCGGGCCACCGAGCCGACGAGCAGCACGAGCTGCCACAGGAAGCACAGCGTGATGCAGAACTGAAAGGTCTTGGCGTTTTCCGCGGGGAGCTGGCTGGAAAACCATCGGATCGTCAGAAACGGCACGGCGGCCAGCGCGATGAGCAGCAGCGTGCGCCGGGAGAGGAACACGCTGTGCAGCGGCGGCAGATTGCGGCGCACCAGCTCCAGAATGGCCATTTCTACCGCCCAGAGCGCCAGAACGGCGAGCAGACGCCCGCCAAGGCCGCCGGTGTACAGGAAGTTGCGGCTGAAGATCATCCGCGACACGCTGTTGATCAGCGACCAGGCGCTGTTGTCCGCCGTCAGGAAGATCAGCCCGGCGAAGAGGCTGGTCTTGACCGGCAGGCCGGAGAACAGCTGCGCAAAGAGCGTATACACCACCAGGGAAACGAGCAGATAGGGAACCATCGCCGCGTGCTCGTGCTCGGCGATCATCATGCGCAGGGCGGTCTGGATGATCGTGTTCGCGGCAATCAGCGCGAGCGACAGACCCGCGCGGCGGGCCGGACCGACATGGCGCGTCCGTTCGCCGCGCAGCAGAAAGAAGATGGCGCAAACGGCCTGCCCGACCGTCATCATGAAGGGCGGAAGGCCCAGATTCATCAGCCCGCTCATGCGTTTGCCCCCAGATAGGCCGTCCAGGCGTCCATCAGCTCCCGGCGGCGGTAGCGGCTGATGGAGAGGCGATGGCCGTCCACGTCGATGTCATTGCCCTGAATCCTGTCCACATAGCGGAAATTGACCAGATAGGAGGTGTGGCAGCGGAAGAACGGCTGCCGGGCGAGCTCCGATTCGATCTGCTTCATCGTCATGTCCGTGAGCAGCTCCGCGTCCCCGGTGTGGATGATGATGCGGTGGCTGCACGTCTCCACATACCGGATGCCGCTCACCGGCACGGAGCACAGCCCGCTGGCGCTGCGCACCTGAATGCACCGGGGACGGCTCTGGGCGATGCGCGCGAGCGCGCGGTCCAGCCGCAGCCGCAGGCCCGTGTAGCCCACGGGCTTGACGAGAAAGTCGAGCGCGTCCACGCTGTAGCCCTGCACGGCGTACTGCACCATGGAGGTGATGAAAAGGATGACGACCTTCTCGTCCTGCCGCCGGATGCGGCGCGCGGCGGTCAGCCCGTCCACGCGGGGCATCGCCACGTCCAGCAGCAGGAGGTCAAAGCCCTCGCCGTAGCCGCGCAGCAGCTCCTCGCCGTTTTCAAAGACCGTGCAGGAAAACGCTTCCCCGCGCTCCTGCTCGTAGCGGCGCAGGTGCCGCAGCAGCGCCTCCCGCTCGAATTCCATGTCCTCCGCAATCGCAACCCGAATCATGCCCGTCCTCCCGCCTGTGCCCGCTTTTGCAATCATTATAGCATTTTCTGCAATCCCGGAGCAACCCGCATTTTCGCGCCGGCACCGACTGAATGGCAGTTTTTTCCGACCAAATGGCATGCGGACGGGAGGGGAATGCCATTTGGTCGCACCGCCGCGCCAGTTGAGCGGGCGGCATACCCAGCCCTCCGGCAAAATGATATACTTTTCACAAGTCCTTCCGCACCCGCTGCGGGAGAATACAAGCAAGGGAGAGTGTATCATGAGCAACAACATGAAGAAAGACGCCGAGGGCATGTCCCGCCGTTCGTTCCTGAAGGCGAGCATGCTGGGCGTGGGCCTGAGCGCCCTGCCGGCTATGGGCATGGTGCTTCCTGCCTGCGCGGAAAACGAGACGCCGGAGCAGGCGGCGCAGCGCGTGACGAGCGAGCTGCCCATCCCCGAGGCGGCTGCGCCTGAAAAGACGAAATACACCTGCGACGTGCTGGTCATCGGCGGCGGCTTTGCGGGCCTGAATGCTGCGGCTGCGGCTGCGGACGCCGGCCAGAAGGTCGTCATGATCGATAAGGGCCATCCGGGCTACTCCGGCCTGAGCCCGTGGCCGAGCTCCCATCGCTGGGCGGACCCGGAGATGGGCGATGATCTCGACGCGCTGCGCACCTGCATCAACCACGGCAGCGAGTACATCGGCAACATGGACTGGTACGAGGTCTGGCTCAAGGAGTCGAAGGGCACCTATGAGCGCCTGCGCGACTGGGGCATCCTCGATCAGTATGACCGTGCGACCGAGACCGGCTACTACGAGAAGAACGACTTCGCGGGCTACCGCGAGGCGTATGCCGAGCATGACCGCCGCACCAAGTTCGAGGCCGTGCTCAAGGCGAAGAACATCGAATACGCCGACTACACCATGGTGACCAACGTCATCGTGGAGAACAACAGGGTCTGCGGCGCGGTGGGCTTCCATGTGCCCAGCGGCGCGATCATCACCTGCAGCGCGAAGGCTGTCATCATGTGCATGGGCGGCGGCTGCTACAAGCCGACCGGCTTCCCGACCGGCGGCGACACGTTCGACGGCGAGTACATCGCCTACAACCTGGGCCTGCCCATCGCCGGCAAGGAGTTTGACGACTTCCACATGACGCTCTCCTGGGCGCCGGGCAACGCGTTCCTCAACAACAACTGGACGTACCTGGACAACTGCTGGCTCTGCGGCGGCGACATCACGCCGGAGACCGCAATCTCCTACGCCACCAGCAAGGCGAAGGTCATGGTGCTCGACCGCGTCACCAAGGCGATGAACGGCCTCGCCCTCAACGACGGCTCCTCCATGGAGGACATGTCCACCCAGAGCATCACCCGCCGCGGCGGCTCCGAGTCCGATAACCCGAACGAGGTGCGTACCGGCAAGAACAACGACACGATGTTCAAGGGCGACATCTACGGCGCTGCGGTCGGCTTCGGCGCGCACCTGACCAACGGCGTGTTCTGCGGCCTCGATGACCTCGAGGGCAAGACGAGCATCGAAGGCCTGTGGGTGGCCGGCGACGGCATGAACGCCTGCGGCCCGACCGGCTCTGCGTATCCCTGCGGCGTGGGCTTCACCTCTAACTTCGTCTCCATCCAGGGTAATCGTGCCGGCGCTGCCGCTGCGGCCTATGCCGCGGGCGCGGAGCTGACCCCGATCTCTCAGGAGCGCATCGATGAGGAGACTGCGACCATTCAGGCGCCGCTGTCCGTCACCTCCGGCTTCGATCCGAACTGGGCGCGCGATCAGCTGGTCAACATCATGTCCCCGTACTGGGTCTACATCACCAAGAGCGAGGAGACGCTGAGGGCCGCGCTCACCCAGGTGGAGGTCCTGCGCGACAAGGTCATGCCCAAGCTGCAGGCGGCCAACTATCACGACGTGCGCCTGTGCCTGGAAATGCGCCATAAGATCCTCAACGCCGAGCTGTCCCTGCGCGCCAGCCTCGAGCGCAAGGAGACCCGCGGCGTGCATTACCGCACCGACTATCCGTACCGCGACGACGAGAACTTCCTGTGCATCATCACGCTGCAGAAGAACGCCGAGGGCGGCGTGGATGTGGCGCGTGTGCCGGTGAAGGACTCCTGGAAGGGCGACCTCACCGCGGACTACAAGACCCGCTACACCTATTACTTCCCGAACGAGCTCGAGACGCTCGGCCTGCCGGCTGAGGAGGCCAGCAGCGGCTGGGGCAAGTGATCACACGGAAAGGAGCTTATCACGATGAGCGTTGCAAGATATGATCTCAACAGGTGCATCGGCTGCCGTCAGTGCGTGAAGGTCTGCCCGATGGACGTTTTCCGCTTCGATGAGGCGAACCGCAAGTCCGTCATCGCCTTCCCCGAGAACTGCCAGAGCTGCGGACAGTGCTTCGTCAACTGCTATGGCCGCTCGCTGACCATCGTCAACGACATGTACGGCTATGCGCAGACCGCCTACCGCGCCGCCACGACCGTGCCGCTCAACCGCTTCGAGCAGCCCGTCGTCGAAAGGACCTGATTCGACCGGCTGCCTCCACACCTGCCGCCGCTGTGAAAAGCGGCGGCAGGCCCTCCCTCTGAATGGAAAGAAAGGAAATCCCATGAAGAAGATCATGAAGGCTTCCCTCGCAGCCGCGCTCGCGCTGAGCCTGCTGTGCGGCGTCTCCCTCGCGGAAAGCGGCGGCTTTGGCGCCGCGCCTGCTGCCACGCCCGAACCGATTCACAAGGCCGCCGTGCCGGTTGTTGCTGAGGACGGCGCGTACAGCCTGAACGCAGAGGACTATGCCGATCAGTGGGCGCTCGTCACGGATGAAGCCACCGGTGTTTCCTATTATATGCTGGACGTCGTCTACTGCGCTTCCCCGGTGGACCCCACCGTGGAGCACATGGCGATCTACGCGCCCGAGGCGTATATGCAGGAAGCTGACGGCAAGGTCGTGAAGAGCGCCGAGGGCAGCGTCACCAGCAGCAACGGCGTCGTCTACACGGCGGACACCGCGCCCATCCTCTACACCAACACCAGCGGCGGCTATTCCTCCAGCGCCGTGCAGGACGTGACCATCGCCTACATGCAGGAGGGCTATGTGCAGGTGAGCGTCGGCGCGCGCGGCAAGGATACCGTGGACGCCGAGGGCCACTACATCGGCCAGCTTCCGCTGATCATGGTGGACCTTAAGGCGGGCATCCGCTACCTGAAGGCCAACAACGACGTGCTCCCGGGCGACGCGGAGCGCATCGTCTCCTACGGCTACAGCTCCGGCGGTGCGGTCGGCGTGATGCTGGGCGCCTCCGGCAACTCCGCGATCTATGACGGCTATCTGGCCGACATCGGCGCGGCGGACGCGACCGATGACATCTTCATCGTGCTGGGCTATTGCCCGATCACGAATCTCGACTCCGCGGATGCGGCGTATGAGTGGTTCCAGGCGGGCAATCAGGAGTACTTCCTGTTCAACGCGATGGCCGTGGATATGTACGGCAACGACATCAGCGACCAGATCACCGTGGGCCGCGGCAACTTCCATCCCTTCGGTGACAATGTGCTCGGCGGCGCGCACGAGGATGAGCTCGCGGCCAAGCTCTATGACTGGTATGTGGACTATGTGCAGAGCTGGGGCTTCGACCTGGGCGATGACGGCCGCAACGGTGCGTATTTCACCGGCCTGGTGCAGCTCTATTCCGACGGCCTGACCCAGTGGCTCACCCGCTATGATGAGCTGACCAAGCCCGACAAGGAGAAGTATCCGGATGCCGCCGCGTATGTGCAGCATCTCTATGACGACTACGGCGCGGATGCGTGGCTTGAGCTGGCCGAGGACGGCGTGACGGCGACGATCACCGACTACGACGTGTTCATGGGCAACTTCATCAGCCGCAACAAGATGTGCCCGAGCCTCGACTCCTACAACAAGGCGAGCAATGAGGGCAGCGCGTTTGTGGATGCGGACGGCAACCGCAAGCACTTCAGCGTGCTCGTGCGCGATCTGCTCGGCGAGATGGTCGAGGAGTACAGGGACTCCGACGCCTTCACCGCGGAGGAGTATGACTACATCGTCCGTCTGGCGGATGCCTACGCGGCGGATGTGGACGACGAGGCCACCAGGCTGCTGGAGATCATGAGCCCGGCGAACTACGTGCTCCATGACGACGCGTACTGGGCGAGCACGCTCGCGCCGCACTGGCGCTTCCACATCGGCTCCGCGGACGGCGATCACGGCCTGCCGGCGGCCTGGCTGATGCACAACGCGCTGCTGACCTACGCGGCGGACGAGATTGAGGATTCTGTCATTGAGGTCAGCTGGGATCAGCCGCACAGCCCCGCCGAGATCGACGTGCAGGATCTGTACGACTACATCGACGGCATCATGGCCGATGCGCTGAGCGAATAACACAGCCAAAGGGCAGCGTTCCCCGGAGACGATCCGGCGGGACGCTGCTTTTTGCTTTCTGATGCCGCAGGCGGCATGCCAGCGCTTTTTGCGCGTTCAGGGCTTGATTCCGCCGCCCGGAATGAGTACAATACAATCAGAAGATCCTTTTCAGACGGGAGGCGGGAACATGCCCAAAAGGGCAGAGAGCCGTCCGGGGCTGTTCGGCGGGACGGACAGCTGGTTTGGCGACAGGGACTGAGCGGCGCGCCAGCCTTCAGCGGGTGCGGACGGACATCATCGACAAAGGAGAATGCCATGCAGGTGCAGCCTGAACGGGCGCTGTCCGGGGAGGAGCGGGGCGGATGCCCGATGATCGACCTTGAGCAGTTTGCGCGGCCGAGGAGGATGTACGGGATTCTGCGCAGGGCGTGGGACATCGCCCTGTCGCTTCTGGCGCTCGCCGTGCTCTGGCCCCTCATGCTGCTCGTGGCGGCCGCAATCTGGATCGACAGTCCCGGGGCGAGCCCGGTGTTTGTGCAGGAGCGCATCGGATGCGGCGGAAAGCCCTTTCCGTTCCTGAAATTCCGCTCCATGGTGCCCGGTGCAGAGGAGAGGATTCCCGAGCTGCTGGCCTACAACGAGATGGACGGCCCGGTGTTCAAGATCCGGGAGGACCCGCGCATCACGCGCGTGGGCCGGTTCATCCGCAGGACGTGCATCGACGAGCTGCCCCAGCTGATCAACGTGCTCGCGGGCGACATGAGCATCGTGGGACCGCGTCCCGCCCTCCCGCGGGAGGTGGCCCAGTACACCGCATACGAACGGCAGCGGCTGTATGTGCAGCCGGGGCTGACCTGCTACTGGCAGATTCAGCCCGACCGCAACGCGCTGAGCTTCGCGGAATGGATGGAGCTGGACATCCGCTACGTCCGGGAGCGCGGCTTCGCCACGGACTGGCGGATCATGCTCCGGACGGTCCGGGCCGTGCTGCAGATGAACGGCGAATGAGCGGGATGAGGACCGCGGAAGGAGAAAAAACCATGGATTTGAGGCAGATTCACCACGTCGCCATCATCGTGTCGGACCACGCGGCGGCGCTTGATTTCTACGCGGGCAAGCTGGGATTCCCGGTCATCCGGGACAACTACCGGCCGGAGCGCAGGGACTGGAAGCTCGATCTCGACGCGGGAAACGGCATCGAGCTGGAGATCTTCGCGGAGCCGGACCCGCCCGCGCGGGTGAACCGTCCGGAGGCGTGCGGGCTGCGGCATCTCGCCTTCCGGGTGGAGGACGTGGAGGAGGCGGTCCGCGAGCTGGCGGAAAAGGGCATCGCCTGTGAGCCTGTCCGGGTGGACGGCTTCACGGGCAGGCGGATGACCTTCTTCTTCGATCCGGACGGGCTGCCGCTGGAGCTGCATGAATGAGAAAAAAGCGTATTTCCGGGAAACTGCCGGAAATGCGTTTTTCTTTATTCTGTCACAAGTGTTTCCCGGACGCAAAAGGTTGAATTCCATCCAGAATCTGTGTGAACCATGCAGATGTCCAATCGATGATCCCGCATTGTGCAATAATCCTCACGAAATCCGGTTTAATTATTGGGAGATTGGGCTGTTGCGGTCGAGGGCGAGGAGGAATAGGGCGCGGTGGCCTGCGGGGTCATCATCGACGCATCCAGAATCGCTGCCTTCACCGAGTCCGGCACCTATGACCTGTACGTCTATCCCACCGGCAAGGAGACCATCTGGGTCTGCGGCGAGAACCATGGTCAGTATGTGGACACTGCGGAGCTGGCCGGTCAGGCCGTGCGTCCGCTGGTCACCGTCGAGGGCAAGTTTGAGGGCACCATGCCGCCGCTGGAGATGTCTCGTGACACTGTGAAGCCCGTGCTGGCGATGGACGGCGAGATCGACGACAGCCTGATCGACGACAGCAATGTGACCATCACCCTGGGCGAGGGCGATGGCTACTATGACTATCTGTTCCAGTATGATCTGGGCGCGCTCAGCGGCGAGTGGGAAAGCGGCACGACTGACTACAGCCTCATCTCCTTCGACGGCACGTTCTCCGAGCAGGGCGGCTCCCTGATCCTGGTGACCGGGCCGGCCTTCACCAGCGCGGATGAGATCCCGGTGATCTGCGACGCGTATCCGGACGTGTTCACCGCGCAGTGGCCGGTGGCCTTTGATGCGTGCGGCGTGACCGCGCAGGATGTACGCGCCGAAGGCCGTGTTCTCCCATGAGTATGCCATCGCCAGCGTCTACGCCTACTCCGTCATGAGCGGCGGCCCGAGCGGCACGCAGGCCCGGACCTGCTTCGGCTTTGACAACCTGACGGATGTCCATCAGGTCTACGGCGAGGCCACCGACACGCTGGAGGCGGTGGACGCCGAGGGCAACGTGTTCTTCTACGGCGAGGATGAGAGCGGCAGCGGCGTGCGCTCCTTTTGCATATGCGGCGCAGCGCGCTGGATTCACAATAAATGTGTAATACATGTCGCAAATTTCGTGGGATATATTGAGCGATATTGACATCTTCTGACGAATGAGGTATCATATATCCGATAGGGTACATTCTAAAATGCCATGGAACGGGACGGCGTCGACACAGCAAAGGAGCAGGAGCGATGTATATCGGACACAGGCGGGAGGACGGAGAAATCCAGCCGCTGCGGGATCACCTGACGGGCGTGGCGCAGCGGGCGGAGCAGTTTGCGCAGGCGTTCGGCGCGGGCGGGCATGCCGGAAGGACGGGCCTTTTGCACGACATCGGCAAGTACGCTCCGGACGTGCAGCGCAGGATGGCGGACCCCGAGCATGTGCCGAAGGTGAACCACACCTCCGCCGGGGCCATTGCCGCGCGGGATCTCCGGGATCTGTATGCGGCGTTCGCCATTGCGGGCCATCACGGCGGGCTGAGCGATCCGGGCGGACGGGGGAGCACGCCCGCGGACGGCACGCTGCAGGGAAAGCTCAAATACAGGCCGCAGGACTATTCGGCGTGGAAGAGAGAGATTCGGCCGGACCCGTCCGCGGCGGCGCCGGGATGGATCGGCATGGATGCACTGGCGGGAAGCTTCTATACGCGCATGCTGTTTTCGTGCCTGGTGGACGCGGACTTCCTCGACACGGAGGCATTCATGCGGGGACCGCGGCAGCCATGCGGGGAGAGCATGAGCACCCTGCTGGAAAAGCTTGACGCCTACGTTGCCCCGTGGTTTCCGGCGAAGTCAGAGCTCAATGCAAGGCGCTGCAACATCCTGAACCGGTGCCGGCAGATGGGCGAAGGGCCGAAGGGGCTGTACACGCTGACGGTGCCCACGGGCGGCGGCAAGACGGTTTCCTCGCTGGCGTTCGCGCTCCGGCATGCGGCGGAGCATGGCTGCGACCGCGTGATCTATGTCGTGCCGTACACGAGCATCATCGAGCAGAACGCGGCCAAGTTTGCGGAGATCCTGGGCGAGGACAACGTGCTCGAGCATCACTCGGGCGTCGAATATGAGGAGGGCGATCTGGATGACGCCGCCGCCCGGCAGGCGATCCGCAAGCGCCTGGCGACGGAAAACTGGGACGCGCCGGTCGTCGTGACGACGGCGGTGCAGTTCTTCGAGTCGCTCTACGCGGCCTCGACGAGCAAATGCCGGAAGCTGCACAGCATCGCGAACAGCGTGATCGTGCTGGATGAGGCGCAGATGATGCCGCTGGATTACCTCCGGCCCTGCGTCTACGCCATCGCGGAGCTGGTTCGCCATTACGGCGCCACGGCGGTGCTCTGCACGGCGACGCAGCCCGCGCTGGACGATCTGTTCCGCGACTGTGCGCCCGAGCTGCGCATCACGGAGATCATGGAGCAGCCGCAGGCGCTCTATGAGTTCTTCCGGCGCGTCACCTACCGGCAGGAGGGCGTGATGGACGAGGACGCGCTTCTGCAGGCGCTGGCACAGGAAAAGCAGGTCCTCTGCGTCGTCAATACGAAAAAGCGCGCGCAGGCCCTCTGGGACGGCCTGCCCCGGGAGGGGCGCTTTCACCTGTCCACGCTGATGACGCCCGGCGATCGCAAGGCGGTCATCCGCACGGTCCGCGATCGTCTGGCGCGCGGGCTGACATGCCGCGTGGTTTCGACCAGCCTGATCGAGGCGGGCGTCGATGTGGACTTCCCGGCGGTCTGGCGCGAGGAGGCTGGGCTCGACAGCATCCTGCAGGCGGCGGGGCGGTGCAACCGCGAGGGCAGGCGCAGCCGGGCGCAGAGCGTCGTCCACGTGTTCGGCACGCAGGGAAGGATGCCGCAGCAGTTCGTCAAGCCCCTCCAGGCGATGCGCTATGCACTCGAGGAGGAGAGCGAGATGGACAGCCTGCGCGCGATTGAGCTGTATTCCCGGTACCTGATCCGGTCAAAGGGTGAGTTCATCGACCGAAAGGGGATTCTCCCGGACTGCGAGGCATTCAATTTCCGGACGGCAGCGGAGCACTTCAGGCTGATCGAGACGGACACGGTGCCTGTGTATATCCCGACGCCGGACAACGGCGCGCTCATCGGCGCGCTGTGCGACGGAAGCTATACCGGGAGAACGATTCGCAGACTGCAGCAGGACAGCGTGAATGTCTACCGCGAGGACGCACAGAAGCTGATGGGTGCGGGCAGGGTGCAGCAGACGGCCGACGGCTTCCTGATTCTCGCGGATGCGGGCAGCTATGATCCGGAGAAGGGACTTTGCCTGTGCGATACGCCGGGCATGGAGATCTTTGTGTGAACCGCTGCACGGGATGTGCGGCTTTGACGGATGCTTGATACTATTCTCAGATAAAAGCGAGCTATAAGCGCGAAGCGAAGAAGGGGTCTGGGGACCCGGGAAACTCGCATAGTCGTGCCGTAAACGGCACTCCTTGCGATTTCCGACACTCCGCCTGCCTTCATCCGCCACAGGCGGCGGCAGGCTCCGGTCCCAGGCTAGGGGTTTGGGGGATGAAATCCCCCATCGTTCCCATCGCAAAGCGATCAAAGAAAAAAGTAGTCAGGGAGCGAAGCGTTACCTGACGGTCGGTTATCGAACATCTCGGTTCTGTTTGAGATGAGTATGAACAGAATGCAGAAAGGAGCGTGCAGGATTTGTCCATCAGGATGGAGGTCTGGGGGGACTACGCGTGCTTTACACGGCCGGAGATGAAGGTGGAGCGCGTCTCCTACGACGTGCCCACGCCCAGCGCGGCGCGGGGAATGGTGGAATCGGTGTATTTCCACCCGGGTTTGGCATGGAGGATCGACAGGATCTACGTGCTCTCGCCCATCACGTTCACCAACTTCAGGCGAAACGAGGTGAAGAGCAAAATCCTCTCGTCCTCCGTGCGCACGGCGATGACCGGCGGACAGGAGCCGCTGTATATCGCGGCGTCGGAGGACATTCAGCAGCGCGCGGCGATGATGCTCAGGGATGTGCACTATGTGATCGAGGCGCACTTTGACATGACGGACAGGGCGAACGCCAGCGACAATCCGGGCAAGTTCCAGGACATCGTCACGCGCAGACTCCGGAAGGGCGCGTGCTACAGCCAGCCCTATCTGGGCACGCGGGAGTGCACGGCGCACTTCGGTCTGTGGGAAGGCGGCGAAATCCCCGCAATCCCGGAAACGCGCGACCTGGGCTGGATGCTTTACGACATGGATTACAGCGACCCGGAGAACATCACGCCGATGTTCTTCCGGGCGCAGATGACAAACGGTGTGATCGACCTGCGCGATTGTGAGGTGGTTCGATGATCCTGCAGGCGCTGGTGCGCCACTATGAACAGCTGGCGGCAAAGGGGAGGCTCGAGGCGCCCGGGTGGCAGAGCGTCAGGGTGTCCTTTGCGCTCCGGCTCAGCGAAAGCGGCGAGCTGCGGGCGATTGAGGACCTCCGCGAGGAGGTGAAAAGCGGGAAGAAGTCCGTCCTGACGCCGCGGACGATGCAGGTGCCGGAGCAGGTGAAGCGTTCCAGCGGCGTTGCGTCCAATTTCCTGTGCGACAACGCAACGTACATGCTGGGCGTGGACAGCAAGGGCAAGCCGGAACGCGCGCTGGCCTGTTTTGAAGCCTGTGCGCAGAAGCACCGCGCGGTGCTTGACGGCGTTGCGGATCCTGTCGCTGCGGCCATCCTGCGCTTTTTTGAAACGTGGAACCCGGCAAAGGCAGCCGAGCACCCGCTGGTTGCGCCGCTGCTCGGTGAGCTGGCAGCGGCCAATCTGATCTTTCAGGTGGGGATGACCTCTGCACAGGATGTCCCGGACATCCGTGCCGCCTGGCAGAGGGCCTATGAGGCACCGGCAGAGGGTTCGCAGGTCATGCGCTGTCTGGTGACCGGCGAGCCTTCTGAGGTCGCCCGGCTGCACCCCTCGATCAAGGGCGTGCAGGATGCGCAGGCAATGGGGGCATCGCTCGTCTCGTTCAATGCGCCCGCGTTTGAATCCTATGCGCATGACGGCGGGCAGGGGCTGAACGCGCCGGTGGGCAAGTATGCGGCGTTCGCCTATGGCGCTGCGCTCAATCGGCTGCTTTCGGACAGGGATCACAGGATGCATCTGGGCGATACCACGATCGTCTTCTGGGCGGAGGATGCTGAGGAGGCGTATGCCGATCTGTTCTCGGCCATGCTGGGCAACGATCAGCGTGTGCAGGACAGGGATCTGCTGGGCGTCATGCGCGCGCTGGCGGAGGGCCGGAGCGTGAGCTGGGAAGACGTCCCGCTCCAGCCGGAGAACAGGTTCTATATCCTCGGCCTTGCGCCCAATTCGGCGCGCCTCTCTGTGCGCTTCTTCCTGCAGGACAGCTTCGGGGCGTTTTCTGCACGCATGACCGCGCATCACCAGCGAATGGAGATCGTCCGTCCAAAGAACGATCCCTGGGAGACGATCCCCGTCTTCGCGATGCTCCGGGAGACGGTCAATCCCAATGCGAGCAGCAAGGAGGCTTCGCCGCATTTGGCGGGCGACGTGGTGACCGCCATCCTGACCGGCGGCATGTACCCCGCGACGCTGTACCAGCAGGTGCAGCTGCGCATCCGCGCAGAGCACGAGGTGACGCGCGGCAAGGCGGCGATCATCAAGGCCTGCCTGCTCAGAAATACACCTGAAGGAAAAAACAGGGAGAATGTGTTGGAGGTGGCACAAGTGAAGCTCAATGAGGAAACCCGGTATGCCCCCTATGTGCTGGGGCGGATGTTCGCCGTGCTGGAGGGCATTCAGGAGGCGGCAAACCCCGGCATCAATACGACGATCCGCGACAGGTATTTCAATTCGGCCTGCTGCACGCCCGCCGTGGTGTTCCCTGTGCTGATTCGTCTGGCACAGGCACATCTCAAAAAGCTGGACGGCGGCCTGGCCGTTCACATGAACAGGCAGCTGCAGGAGCTCATGGGCATGCTCGACGAGGCGTATCCTGACCGGCTGGGGCTCTCGGATCAGGGGGTTTTCCAGCTTGGCTATTACCATCAGAGACAGAAGCGTTACGAAAAGAAGGAGGACAGGGACAATGGCTGAGGCGATCAGGAACCGGTATGACTTCGTGATTCTCTTTGACGTGGAAAACGGCAACCCCAACGGCGATCCGGATGCGGGCAACATGCCGCGCATCGACCCGGAGACGGGCCTCGGACTGGTGACGGACGTGTGCCTCAAGCGCAAGATCCGCAACTATGTGGAGATCGTCCGGGAGGGCGAGCCGGGCTACGGCATCTACATCAGGGACAGCGTGCCGCTCAACCGCAGTGACGCCAGGGCATATGAGTACCTGGGCGTGACGGACGTCAAGAAGGCAAAGAAGGACGACCCGGATCTCGACCGGAAGATCCGCGACTTCATGTGCCGCAACTTCTACGACATCCGCACGTTCGGCGCGGTGATGACCACGTTTGTGAAGGCTGCGCTGAATTGCGGACAGGTGCGCGGGCCGGTTCAGCTGGGCTTTGCGCGCAGCGTGGACCCCATCGTGCCGCAGGAGGTGACGATCACCCGCGTGGCGATCACCACGGAGGCGGATGCCGAGCGCAAGGGCACGGAGATGGGCCGCAAGTACATCGTCCCCTACGGCCTGTACCGCGCGGAGGGCTTCGTCTCCGCGAACCTGGCGCGCAAGACGACGGGCTTCAGCGAGGACGATCTGGCGCTGCTGTGGCAGGCGATCATCCACATGTTCGACGAGGACCGGTCCGCCGCCCGCGGCAAGATGGCCGTGCGCGAGCTGATCGTCTTCAGGCACAGCGGTGAGCTCGGCGATGCGCCGGCGTACAAGCTGTTCGATGCGGTGCAGGTGAAGAAGACCGTCGATGTGCCCCGGCGCTATCAAGATTATGAGGTGACTGTCGATGAGGCGTCGATCCCGGAGGGCGTGACCTGCACGCGGATGATCTGATGTCGGAGCGCGGCATCCTGATGCTTTCTGGCCTTCAGCATTTTGCCTATTGCCGCAGGCAGTGGGCGCTGATTCATGTGGAGCAGCAGTGGCAGGAAAACCTGCATACCGCCGAGGGACAGGTGTTCCACCGGCGCGCGCACGACGAGGAGCAGACCGAGGTGCGCGGCGATACGATCATCGTCCGCGGCATGCGCGTGCAGTCGGAGCGGCTGGGCATCTCCGGCATCTGCGACGTGGTCGAGTTCACGCGGTCGCCGGACGGCATCGCGCTCGCCGGGCGGGAGGGACGCTATCAGGTCCATCCCGTGGAGTACAAGAAGGGCGCGCCGAAGGAGCATCAGGCGGACGAGCTTCAGCTCTGTGCGCAGGCGATGTGTCTGGAGGAGATGCTGCTGTGCCGGATTGACGAGGGCAGCCTGTTTTACGGCGAGCCGCGGCGGCGCACGCGCGTGACCTTTTCGCCGGAGCTGCGTGCGCAGGCGGAGCAGATGCTGGGGGAGATGCATCAGCTGGACGAACGCGGGCACACGCCCCGTGTCAAGCGGCACAAGGGCTGCTCCGCCTGCTCTCTCAAGGAGATCTGCCTGCCGGGCATGGACCGGGTGCCCGCGGCGAGCGCCTATCTTCGCGCGCATGTGCAGGAGGAGACGCCATGAGGAAGCTGCTTAACACGCTGTTCGTTACCTCGGAGGACGTGTATCTGGCGCTGGAAAACGAGAATGTCGTCGTACTCGCCGGGGAGGAGAGGAAGGGGCAGTTCCCACTGGTGATGCTGGAGGGCATCGTCTCCTTCTCCTACAAGGGGGCCAGTCCCGCGCTGATGGGCGCCTGCGCACAGCGGGGCGTTGGACTGTGCTTCATGACGCCGAACGGACGCTTTCTGGCGCGCGTATGCGGGGAAGAGCGGGGCAATGTGCTCCTGCGCAAGGAGCAGTACCGCGTCTCCGACGACCCGAAAAAGAGCTGCAGGGACGCCCGATGCATGGTGTTCGGCAAGACGTACAACAGCCGGTGGGTGCTCGAGCGGGCGGTCCGCGATCACGGGATGCGCGTGGACGCCGGGGGCATGAAGGCGGCCTCACAGCAGCTGGCGCAGTCGCTGGAGGGCATCCTCGACCAGACCGACCTCGACGCGCTGCGCGGCATCGAGGGGCAGAACTCCGCCGTCTATTTCAGCAGGTTCGACGGCCTGATTCTCAATCAGAAGGAGGATTTCCATTACGACGGGCGCAGCCGACGGCCGCCGATGGACCGCGTGAACGCGCTGCTCTCCTTTGTCTACACGTTGTTGGGCAACGACTGCGCGGCAGCGCTGGAAGCTGTCGGGCTGGATGCATATGTCGGCTTCCTCCACAGGGACAGGCCGGGAAGGGTTTCCCTGGCGCTGGACCTGATGGAGGAGCTTCGGCCGGTGATGGCGGACCGCCTCGTGCTGACGCTGATCAACACCAGGGTCATCCGGCGGGAGCACTTCACGCGGCAGGAAAGCGGCGCGGTTCTGCTGAATGACAACGGGCGCAAGGTGGTGCTGTCCGCATGGCAGAGCCGAAAGCGCGAGGAGCTGACCCATCCCTACCTGAAGGAAAGGATGGTCTGGGGGCTGGTGCCCCATGTTCAGGCGCTGCTGCTGGCCCGGACGCTGCGCGGCGATCTGGACGACTATCCGCCGTTCCTGTGGAAATAGAGGTGAGCGCATGCTGGTTCTGATCACATATGACGTCAATACGGTGGACGCTGACGGCAGACGCCGCCTTCGCCAGGTCGCCAAAAAGTGTGTTGCGCACGGACAGCGTGTGCAGAACTCCGTGTTCGAGTGCCTGCTGGATGCGGCGCAGTACAAGCTTCTCAAGGCCGAGCTGACGGCCTTGATCGACGAGAAAAAGGACAGCCTGCGGTTTTACGAGCTTGGGAATCACTATGCCTCCAGGGTGGAGCATGTAGGTGCCCACGCGTCCTACGAGCCCGAAGGCGTGCTCATGATCTGAGGTGCGAACCCGAAGTGCACATGGATTCCCCGGGTGCTTCGCACCGAAAAATGGCGTTCTGCGCGGCCTGCCGTTTGCGGATTCTGCGCGAGAACGCCGGAAGGTAGAGAAGTTTTGTGAAAGAGAGACAGTAGTCCGATGGATTTTCTGCGCTCTTTCGCTGTCGCACCCCGCACGGGGTGCGTGGATTGAAATCTCCTCAAATTGCTGCCAGCTCAGCGGCAAGCCCCTGTCGCACCCCGCACGGGGTGCGTGGATTGAAATTGACGTACGCATGGGGCGTGTGGACTACGGCTCATGTCGCACCCCGCACGGGGTGCGTGGATTGAAATACCAGGGAAAAGGAGCTGATGGAGCAGCTCGGGCGTCGCACCCCGCACGGGGTGCGTGGATTGAAATCAGCAGCGTATTGATGTCGTAGATGATGTATTCGGTCGCACCCCGCACGGGGTGCGTGGATTGAAATAGTGGATGTACTCCCGAATTGCCGTCCTCACTGGTCGCACCCCGCACGGGGTGCGTGGATTGAAATAGGTATAATATCATTGTAACCAAATCACAACCAAGTCGCACCCCGCACGGGGTGCGTGGATTGAAATTATGCGGATAAGCTGGCGCTGTGCGCGGAAACCTGTCGCACCCCGCACGGGGTGCGTGGATTGAAATCAGTCCATCAACAGGCGTGCGCGAAGATAATTAGTCGCACCCCGCACGGGGTGCGTGGATTGAAATTGAGATTCCTTGGCTCTCGTCCGTCCATTCCTCGTCGCACCCCGCACGGGGTGCGTGGATTGAAATTGCTGCAACATTCTGCTGTTCAGCTGCATTTGTGGTCGCACCCCGCACGGGGTGCGTGGATTGAAATTTTACTTATTCGGGATGGGTGGGTTAATAATCGCGTCGCACCCCGCACGGGGTGCGTGGATTGAAATATCATCCACCGCCGGAAGATCAACATAATTGATCGTCGCACCCCGCACGGGGTGCGTGGATTGAAATCATAGATGCAATCGGGCTAATTTTGTTGCCTTCTGTCGCACCCCGCACGGGGTGCGTGGATTGAAATAGTTTTGTCTTTGTACAGCTTACATATTAAATCGTCGCACCCCGCACGGGGTGCGTGGATTGAAATATACAGTTCCACAATTACGGGGGAGCCACCCCGAGTCGCACCCCGCACGGGGTGCGTGGATTGAAATAACGAGCTGTATCATCACCGCGCTGTGCTGTTCTGTCGCACCCCGCACGGGGTGCGTGGATTGAAATTGCCATCACGGGCGAAGACATCGACCGGATGGAGTCGCACCCCGCACGGGGTGCGTGGATTGAAATACCGCGCACCAGAGCGACGTGGAGCAGACGGAGTCGCACCCCGCACGGGGTGCGTGGATTGAAATATTTCCGGCTTGCCCTCGATGGGCATGTGCTGCGCGTCGCACCCCGCACGGGGTGCGTGGATTGAAATTTTGGGGTGCGCGGGCCTTCCTCCCGGCTGCGCGTCGCACCCCGCACGGGGTGCGTGGATTGAAATTTCAATCTCTTCTATTGTGCCCGGCGCGCGCGATGTCGCACCCCGCACGGGGTGCGTGGATTGAAATCGCGATGGTCTTGTATTCGCTCGCGTGCTCCTCGTCGCACCCCGCACGGGGTGCGTGGATTGAAATACGATTGGGTGGAGGTATTTACCCAGAACGGAAGTCGCACCCCGCACGGGGTGCGTGGATTGAAATTTGACGGCAGAGGATACAGCCCCGGCAATGCCGTCGCACCCCGCACGGGGTGCGTGGATTGAAATAAGGCTTGACCAGTTGCATGTATGCCCTGCAAGGTCGCACCCCGCACGGGGTGCGTGGATTGAAATATACGCGGCGTCATGATCCGGCTGCGCGGCTCGTCGTCGCACCCCGCACGGGGTGCGTGGATTGAAATTCTTGCCGATATTCGCGCCGCTACCGGCGCGGAGGGTCGCACCCCGCACGGGGTGCGTGGATTGAAATATGGCTGTAAAAGTATCCAGACAGTAGGATCGTCAGGTCGCACCCCGCACGGGGTGCGTGGATTGAAATGCCGTGTAGCGGATGGCGGCATATGCCCGGATCGTGTCGCACCCCGCACGGGGTGCGTGGATTGAAATACCGCGCCCGGTGCCGTCAGGTTGGGCATGTAGTCGCACCCCGCACGGGGTGCGTGGATTGAAATCCGCACTAAAGTACAGACGAATGAAAACGGCGATGTCGCACCCCGCACGGGGTGCGTGGATTGAAATCATCTTCTCGCGGAATTTCGCCTCATCTCGCCGGGTCGCACCCCGCACGGGGTGCGTGGATTGAAATGGCAAAAACGCGATCCAGGCCAGCGCCGACATTGGTCGCACCCCGCACGGGGTGCGTGGATTGAAATCCGGATCGTCACGTTGCGCTGGTGGTCGTACTCATCGTCGCACCCCGCACGGGGTGCGTGGATTGAAATTCTGGGCGTAGAAGCCGTCGCACATGCCGTAGTTGGTCGCACCCCGCACGGGGTGCGTGGATTGAAATACGGACAGCGCGGGGCGGCACTGGCAGATGGGCGTCGCACCCCGCACGGGGTGCGTGGATTGAAATGTGGGAGCGGGATTACGGGCCGACGGACTGTGCGTCGCACCCCGCACGGGGTGCGTGGATTGAAATATGGGGTTGCGGCCTACGCGCCAGCCGTTTGACGCGTCGCACCCCGCACGGGGTGCGTGGATTGAAATCAGCTCATCTGAGCAACGCGCTTACCTTTTGCGGGTGCGTGAATTACAGACACACATGAAGAAGCCCGTCGTTCAGCTTTTCTTCATGCTGCCCTGTCAACGCGGACGGTTCGGTCACTGCCGTTGGCGAGCATAGCGATGAATGCTCCGGGGTTGTCAAAACCCGTCCATATCGGGCGATACATGCTGACCGCAGACTTCGGGTATGCTGTGAATTGCTTTGCCTTCTGGGGAAAACCCTGCCGACGCTGCGGCGCTTTTCTCCGGATTTCTCCGCAGTCACCTGCCCGCTGTCTCACGCATAGACTGTCCGGGGTGATCGCATGATTGAGCAGCTTGTCTTGTTTTTCCTGAAGGATGCGCTCTTTGCGCTGGGCTATATGGCGAGGGGCAATGCGTTTCCGCAGCCGCTCTCACGGGAGGAGGAGGCGCAGATGCTCGAGCGTATGGCGCAGGGCGATGCCGGCGCGCGCGCGGCGCTCATCGAGCACAACCTGCGGCTCTGCGCACACATCGCCCGCAAATACACCGTGCCGGGCTGCGATGCGGACGACCTGATCTCCATCGGCACGGTCGGCCTGATCAAGGGCGTCAATACCTATAAGCCCGGCACGGGCACGCAGCTGAGCACCTACTGCGCGCGGTGCATCGAGAACGAGATCCTCATGTGCCTGCGCGCGAGCCAGAAGCGGCGGGGCGACGTCTCGCTGCACGAGCCCATCGGCGTGGACAGCGAGGGCAACGAGATGACGCTCAGCGACGTGCTGGGCACGGACGAGGGGGCGGTGCATGAGGCCGTCGAGCGGCGCGTCAGCCTGCAGAGCGTGCGCCGCCTGGTGCAGACGCAGCTGCATGGGCGCGAGCGCACCGTGCTGGAGCTGCGCTATGGCCTGCTCGACGGCCGGATGCATCCCCAGCAGGAGATCGCCCGGCAGCTGGGCGTCTCGCGGTCCTATATCTCTCGCATCGAGAAGAAGGCGATGGAACGGCTCAAGCACGCGTTCGAGAGCGGCGCGGCGGACCCGGAACCGGCCAAGATGCCTGTCCAAAATGAACAGAAAAACAGGAAGAAGCCCTGAACACGACGAAAATACTTGATCTTTCGGCCGAGACGTGCTAATATTGTTCTATGAGTGCACATCGCTGATACGGCATGGCCCGTACGCGGACGATGCCTTGCAGTCTCCAATACTGAAACCATACTATGGAGGGATTCTTACATGATTACAGCAGGTGATTTCCGCAAGGGCGTGACCATCGAGTGGGAGGGCGGCGTCTGGACGATCGTCGACTTCCAGCACGTCAAGCCGGGCAAGGGCGCGGCTTTCGTGCGCACCAAGCTCAAGAACGTCATGACCGGCGCCGTCGTCGAGCGCTCCTTCAACCCGACCGACAAGCAGCCGCGCGCGACCATCGAGACCAAGGAAATGCAGTACGTCTACAATGACGGTGAGTTCTACTACTTCATGGATCAGGAGACCTTCGAGCAGATCCCGCTGACGCTCGATCAGGTCGAGGACGCCATCCGCTTCATGAAGGAAGAGACCATGGCCACCGTGCGCTTCTTCAAGGGCAAGGCGTTCTCCGTGGAGGCGCCGAACTTCGTCGTGCTCGAGGTCACCGAGACCGAGCCGGGCTTCAAGGGCGACACCACCAGCAACACCACCAAGCCGGCGACCCTGGAGACCGGCTACCAGATCGCGGTGCCGCTGTTCATCAACATCGGCGACAAGATCCGCGTGGATACCCGCGACGGCTCCTACATGTCCCGCGCGTAAGCGGCAGAAAGGCGGCCCCACGATGAGCAAGATGGGTGAAAAGGTGGCCTATTTAAAGGGCCTGGCCGAGGGCATGCGCCTGGACGCGGGAAGCGATCAGGGCAAGCTGCTGCTGGCCATGATCGACGCGATGGAGGCCTTCGCCTCCGAGCATGAGGATACCTGTGCGCAGCTTGACGAGCTTCAGCAGTATGTCGAGGAGATCGACAGCGACGTCAGCGATCTGGAGGAGGCGCTCTTCTCCGAGGACGAGGACGACGATGAGGACGAGGAGGACGAGGACGACGGGGAAGACGACGACGATGAGGACGGCGACGGCCTGATCGAGTACGAGTGCCCGCACTGCGGCACCGTGGTCTTCTTCGACGAGGAAGCGTTCGACATGGAGGATAAGCATCTGTGCCCCAACTGCCATCGCAGCATCTTTGACGATGAGGATTCCTTTGACGAGGATGACAACGCGGAGGGGGACGACGACGGCGAGGACGAGTGACGTCCTGCGCCCGATCTCTTGAACATGAGGGGACTGCTGCGGTCGATGCGCCGGGTGCGCGCCTGGCCGCGCAGTCCCTTTCTGTCGCCTGACGCACAAGGATTGAGGATGGACACATGAAAAGAATCATTTGTTTGCTGCTGCTTCTTTGGCTGGCGGCGGCCGGGATGACCGCCCTGGCACAGGTGCAGTACACCGCGACGGTCACCAAGGATATGACCATACGAGAGAAGAAGTCAACCTCCGCCAAAAAGCTGGGGAGCGTTGAAGCAAATGAGCTGATCAGTGTCATCGAGTACGGCAGCGAATGGACGCTCATCGAAAAGGACGGCGTTCAGGGCTATGTGCTGTCCAAAAACGTCGTGGATCTCGCGAACGCAGAGGGCTACAACGACGCGGCGGACGCGCAGTATCTGGGCGTGGCGGACAAGGAGCTCACCGTCCGCAGCGAGCAGAGCCGCTCCGCGCTGCGCATGCAGACGCTCGAGGCCGGGGAGACCGTGTACATTCTGGAGCTGGGCAAGGAGTGGCACCGGGTCGTCAAGCAGGGCGTGGAGGGCTATGTGCTCTCCAGCGCTGTGAGCGGCCTGACGCCCGCGCATGAGGGCATCGAGATCCCCGAGGAATTCCGCGAGCCGGAGCCGTTCAAGGCGGTCTACAGCGCCACAGCGGACGTCAACCTCTCCATCCGCAGGGAGGCGTCGGCCGATTCGCGCCTGCTGGGTACGGTCTATGAAGGCGATTCTGTGGACATCATGTCCATCGAAGGCGAATGGGCCTATGTGCAGCAGGGCAGCGTCACCGGATATGTGCGCGCCGATCACCTGCGCTACTACAAGCGCTACGATCCCTACGGGCCGTACATCCCCGGCGTGACCTGGTATCCCTACGCCGCGACGGCGAAGCAGGAGACCGAAATCTACGAGGACGGCACCGGCACGCTGCTTCGCACGGTGCCCGCGGGCGCGGTCATGGCCGTCAGCGCGCTGGACGGCGCCATGTCCGTCACCCTGCCCTATGACCGCACGACCGGACGGATTCACGCGACCGGCGGCCTGGAGCTGGAGGCGGTCAAGCCCTGGGACGAGGCGCAGATGGGCGATCTGATCGCCGTGTTCTCCACCTATTACGAGCCCGAGCAGACGACCGACGCGCAGATCGGCCGGCTGCACAACATCATGGAGGGCGTCACGCGCCTCAACGACGTGGTGGTGCCCGCGGGCGAAAAGTTCTACTTCAACGACTTCTGCGCGCCCTACACCAAGGGCAACGGCTATGAGCTCGGCCCGATCGTCAACTACGTGTCGGACAAGAAGCTGGGCTACGGCGGCGGCATCTGTCAGGTGTCCACCACGCTTTACGACGCGATTTTGCAGATTCCCATCGAGGTCATCAAGCAGCAGGTGCACTCCGCCTACGGCATCTCCTATGTGCCGCTGGACATGGACGCCGCGGTCGGTGCGGGCAATATCGACCTGCGCCTGCGCAACACGCTGCCCTATGACGTCCGCTTTGCGCTGCAGGCGGTCGGCGGCGTGCTGACCGTGCGCGTGTACAGGGCGAGCTGATGGCGCGGCGGATTGCGGCCCTGCTGGCGATGCTGCTGGCAGTGATGATGACGGCGCTTCCGGTGCTCGCCGAGGAGGAAGCGGAGGAAACGGCAGCATACACCGGCGTCATCGGCAAGAGAATGAACGTGCAGCGCTGGGCGACGGAGGATTCCGCGGTGCTCGGCGTCATCGAGGCCGGCACGGCGGTGGATGTCTTCAACAAGGGGCGCACCTGGACGCGTATCGCCTACGGCGACGGACAGGGCTATGTGCTGACCAAGTATGTGGAGCTCGTGCAGCGCAAAAACCCGTTCGACGGGCCGATGCCCGGGACGTCCGCACATGTCGCTGTGGCCTGCGTGCTGCAGGATACGAGCTTCCTGCCGGAGGGCTATCAGTATGCCGTCAAGGTGACGGCGGGCTCCTGGCTCTCCATCGAGGAGATCCGCGACGGCCGGGCGTATTTCCCGTACAGGCGCGAGCCGGACAACGTGAGCGTGAGCACGGACAGGCTGAAGCTCTACGACTTTGTCCCCTGGGACGAGGCGCAGCCGGGCGACCTGATCTACGCCTTCACCACGTTCTACACGACGAGCCTGAGCAAGGAGGGCAACGCCGGGCGGCTCTACAACATCGCGCTGGCGAGCGAGCGGCTGACGGGTATCCGCGTGAAGGCGGGGGAGAGCTTCTCCTTCAACGCGGTCTGCGGGCCCTATACGAAGGAGAACGGCTACCGCTCCGCGCCCATCCTCTCCGGTGAGAGCGCCATGGGCTACGGCGGCGGCGTCTGCCAGGTGTGCAGCACGATCTACAACATCGTGCTGCGCGTCCCCGCGGTGATCGAGGATATGCACTGGCATTCGCAGGGCGGGGTGAGCTACCTGCCCGCCGGGTTTGACGCAACGGTCAGCGACAGCAAGGACATGGTGTTCCGCAACGTGCTGCCCTACGACGTGCGCATCGAGTTTGAGAGCCAGGACGGCGTGATGACGGCGTTCCTGTTCCGGGACTATGAGGAGTAAAGCATGAAGGTATTGATTTCCAACGACGACGGCGTGTTCGCGCCGGGCATTGCCGCGCTGGTGCGCGCGTTTGCCGCAGCGGGGCATGAGGTGACCGTCTGCGCGCCGGACGGGCAGCGCTCCGCGGCGAGCCAGTCGCTGACGATCGCGCGGCCGCTGGTTGTGCGCGAGGTGCAGGTGGAGGGCGCAAAGCAGGCCTATGCCATCGGCGGCACGCCGGCCGACTGCGTGAAGCTGGGGCTCGCCTGCCTGTGCCCGGAGGCGGAGGCGGTGATCTCCGGCGTGAACCACGGCTACAACGCCGGGTCCGACGTGCTGTATTCCGGCACGGTCGGCGCGGCGATGGAGGGCGCGCTGAGCGGCCTGCCCGCGCTGGCGATCTCGCTCGGGTCCGCGCGCGAGGACACCTACGACAAGGCGGCCGCGACGGCCGTCACGGCGTTTGGCGCAATGCTGGCGCATCCGCTGCCGCCGTGCAGCGTGCTCAACGTCAACTATCCGACGTGCGACGAGGCGAAGGGCCTGGTCGCTGCGCCGATGGAGCAGCTGCACTACGACGAGACGTACACAAAGGGCGTGAACGCGGCGGGCGAGACCACCTACACGCTCACCGGCTGCATCGCGCCGGGCCGCAGGCAGAGCCGGGATTACGAGCTGCTGGAGCAGGGCTACGCGACGATGACCGTGCTGCATTACGACATGACGCATGCCGAGGCGACCGACGGACTGACCGGGCTCATCTGATAGGCGGAAAAACACAAAAACTTTGCAGGGAGTTGAAAAACTTCTTGCATTTTTTTGCGTGCTTTGGTAGAATACTTGCAGAGAATGCGCGCAGGACGGCGCAAGGAGGAGACTTGTATGCAAGATATGCAGGACATGATGCGCAGACTGAACCAATCCGGCAAACGCCTGAGCAAGGGCCACCGCAAGATCGCGGAATATATCGTGGAGCACTATGACAAGGCGGTCTTCATGACGGCCTCCAAGCTGGGCGAGAAGGTCGGCGTCAGCGAATCGACCGTTGTCCGCTTCGCCTCGGCGATGGGCTATGAGGGCTATCCGCAGCTGCAGAAGGCGCTTCAGGAGCTCGTTCGCCACTGGCTGACCTCCGTACAGCGCTTTGAGATGTCGAGCGACATCGACCAGAGCGAGGTGCTGCGCACCGTGCTGCACGAGGACATGCAGAACATCCGCACGACGACAGAGGAGATCGACACCGCCGCCTTCGACGAGGTGGTGGACAAGCTCATCGGCGCGCGCAACATCTATGTGATGGGCCTGCGCTCTGCGGCGCCGATTGCGCAGTTCCTGGCCTATTACCTCAACTTCATCTTTGACAACGTGCGCACCGTCTCCGAGGCGAGCGGCGACGTCTTCGAGCAGATCAGCCGCATCAACGAGAGCGACCTGCTCTTCGGCATCAGCTTCCCGCGCTATTCCACCCGCACGCTGGAGGCGATGAACTTCGCCCGGGCGCGCGGCGCGCAGGTCGTCGGCCTGACCGACGGCCCGATGTCCCCGATCTACGCGACGAGCACCGTCTGCCTGACCGCGCGCACGGACATGGCCTCGTTTGTCGATTCGATGGCCGCGCCGCTGTCGGTCATCAATGCGCTGATCGTCGCGCTGGCGCTGCGCCGCAAGGACGAGCTCAGCGAGCATTTCCGCCTGATGGAAGGAATCTGGGATGAGTACAGGGTCTATGTCGGCAAGGACCGCGTGTGACGTCATCGTCATCGGCGGCGGCGCGGCGGGCATGATGGCCGCGCTGCAGGCTGCGTGGGCCGGAGCGTCCGTCACGCTCCTTGAAAAGAACGAGAAGCTGGGCAAGAAGCTCTACATCACCGGCAAGGGCCGCTGCAACGTGACCAATGTCGCGGAGCTCGACGAGTTCTTCGCCAGCGTGCCGCGCAATCCGCGGTTTCTCAATGCCGCGTTGCGCCAGTTCACGCATGAGGACACGACAGCGACGCTCGACATGCTCGGCATGCCCACCAAGGTGGAGCGCGGCGGCCGCGTTTTCCCTGTCAGCGACAAGGCCAGCGATGTGACGCGCGCGCTCGCCCGCGGCATGAAGGACGCCGGCGTACAGGTGTGCCTGAATACGGAGGTTGCCCGCGTCGCGCGCGGGGAGGACGGCCTGCTCGCCGTTCGCCTGGCGCAGGGGGGAACGCTCCTTTCGCCCTGCGTCATCGTGGCGACGGGCGGCGTCAGCTACCCCTCGACCGGATCCACGGGCGATGGCTACCGCTTCGCCCGGGACAACGGGCACACCGTCACGCCGCTGCGCGCCTCGCTCGTCGGGCTGACGATGGAGGAGAAGTGGCCGACGCTCCTGCAGGGGCTCTCGCTCAAAAATGTGCGCGTCAGCGCGCGCGTGGGCAAAAAGAAGATCTTCGACGAGCTGGGCGAGATGCTCTTCACGCACTTCGGCGTGAGCGGCCCGCTGATCCTCTCGCTGAGCAGCCACCTGCCGGAGGACTTCTCGCAGGCCGCTGTGACGCTCGACATGAAGCCCGCGCTCACGGACGAGCAGGTCGATCTGCGGCTCCAGCGCGAGTTTGCGCAGAACGCGCGCAAGCAGCTGTCCTCGGTGTTCGTGGAGCTGATGCCCGCGCGCATGGGACCGGTGTTTGCGACGCTGTGCGGCCTTTCCGCCGACGCGCCGGTCAGCCAGATCACCCGCGAGCAGCGGCAGACGATCGGGCATATGCTGAAAGCGCTGCCGCTCCGCGTGACGGGCACGCGCCCCATCGAGGAGGCGATCGTGACCCGCGGCGGCGTGGACGTGACCGAGATCACCCCGGGCACGATGATGAGCCGCAAAACGGAGGGGCTGTACTTTGCCGGGGAGGTGCTGGACGTGGACGCGCACACCGGCGGCTTCAATCTGCAGATCGCGTTTTCCACAGGGGCGCTCGCGGGAAAGAGCGCCGCGGAGAGGGCGCTTTCATGGCAGTGATACGATAATAGGCGCGAAGCGAAGAAGGGAGTCTGAGGGACGATGTCCCTCAGGCAGGTCTGGGCGGCAGCCCAGCGTAACCCTATCGCGAAGCGATCAAAGAAAGAGCAGTCAGGGAGCGAAGCGTTACCTGACGGGTTGTTGCCGCACGGCTTGGCTCTGTTTGAGCGTGGTATGATCGGATCGACAAACCCATATCCGGGCGGACGGGGTGAACTCCCGCCCGCTTCGGTGCATCCTGTGACTCTCGCCCATCTTCGGCGAAAGGAGGCCATTATGGACGGCAGAAATGAAGAGGACCGCAGAATCTATGAGCGCAGCGCTCGGCTGATTCTGCTGCTGGCCCTGCGCGATGTGCTGCCGGGCGCCACCGTGCGCTTTGAGCACAGCATCGGCCGGGGCATCTACATGACGGTGAAGGGGGCAAGCCTCACCGCCGCCCGGGTGCGCGCCATCGAGCAGCGCATGCACGAGATTTCGGAGCAGAACCTGCCGATCACCAGGGCGCGCTGGACGCGCGAGGAGGCAAAGCGCTACTTTGCCGAGAAGGGACAGGAGGACACCGTCCGCCTGCTGCGCTACCGGCCGTTTGACTACTTCGACGTCTACACCTGCGACGGCTTCAGCGAATACTTCTACGGCGACATGGCGAAATCCACCGGCGAAATCGCCAGCTTCGCGCTGCGCTTTTACTACCCGGGCATGGTGCTGATGCTGCCGGATTACGACCTCTCCGGTCCGCCCGCGCCGTTCGTGGAGCGCCCGCAGCTCATGCGCACCTATGCCGAGGCTGCGGAGTGCTCGCGCATCCTGCAATGCGAGACGGCCGCCGACCTCAACGACATCATCGCCCGCGGGGAGGCGCGCACGTTCATCCGCGTCAATGAGGCGCTGCAGGACCGCGCCATCGCGCAGATCGCCGAGCGCATCGTCGCCCATGGCGCGCGCGTGGTGTTCGTGGCCGGTCCGTCCTCCAGCGGCAAGACGACGTTCGCCAACCGGCTGAGCATCCAGCTGCGCGTGAGCGGCAAGCGCCCGCTGGCCATCTCGCTGGACGACTATTACATCGACCGCAGCCGCGTGCCGCTGGGAGAGGACGGCAAGCCCGACCTCGAGTGCCTGGAGTCCATCGACGTGCCGCTGTTCAACGAGCAGCTCGTCGATCTGCTCGCCGGGCGCGAGGTGGAGCTGCCGCGCTATTCGTTCATCACCGGCAAGCGCGAGGAGCAGGGCGTGCGTACGCGCGTCTCGGAGGACCAGGTGCTCATCGTCGAGGGCATTCACGGCCTCAATGATGCGCTGAGCGCCGACATCCCTTCCGAGCTCAAGTTCCGCGTGTACGTCAGCGCGCTCACGCAGCTCAACCTCGACTGCCACAACCGCATCCGCACGACGGACATGCGCCTGCTGCGGCGCATGGTGCGCGACTTCCGCTCCCGCTCCACGAGCGTCGAGAAGACGATGCAGATGTGGGACAGCGTGCGCGCGGGCGAGGAGAAGTACATCTTCCCGTTCCAGGAGCGTGCGGACGTGATGTTCAACTCCTCGCTGCTCTACGAGATCGCCGTGCTCAAGAAGTACGCCTACCCGATGCTCTGCTCGATCACGCCGGACAGCCCGTGGTATGTGCGCGCGCGTCGGCTGGTCAAGTTCCTCAACTATTTCGTCGATTGCGACGACGAGAGCGAGATTCCGCCCACGTCCATCCTGCGCGAGTTCATCGGCGGTTGCACGTTCTACGACGCCTGACAGAATTTTCCTGAAAAAACGCTGATAGATCGCCCGCCCCGTGCGCACAATAGCGGCGAGGAGGCGAATCAAGTGAAAAAAAGGATTCTCGCCCTGCTGTGCATGATCGCAGTGGGAACGACCTTGACGGGCTGCGCTGCCGGCACCGCCAACACCATAAACCCGACGACGGCGCCCATGACCACCCAGCCGATGGCCACGATGACCGCGACGAACAGCCCCATGGCGACGGTCTCGCCGTCCGAATCCCCGATGGCGCAGACGAGCATGACGCCCGCGCAGGCCGGCCAGCTGGCTGAGCGCATCAGCGATGCCGTTGAGCGCATCAGCGAGATCGACGACGCGGAGGTCATCGTCTATGACGACCGCGTGCTCATCGGCGTGGAGTTTGAGGATCAGTACAACGCGGGCCTTGACGACCGGATGAAGCAGATGATCACCGAAAAGGTGCAGGAGGTCGACAGGTCCCTCACCCGCGTGGAGATCACCAACGACGAGACGCTCTACGGCCAGATCAAGAGCTTCGGCGAGCGCCTGGGCAAGGCGACCGGCTTTGACGAGCTGGCAGACGACTTCGGCGATCTCTGGAACCGCATCACGGGCCGGTAAGGGCGACTCTGCGGCGCGGTATCCGTTCCCTGTCCCGGAATTCCGGGGCAGGGCTTCTTTTTGTCCGCACAAAAACCGCCCGGCACAGAGGCTTCTGTGCCGGGCGGCAGGCTGTGGATTTGTACAGCTGCAGGCAACAGTGTTCATGCGCCGTACAGCGAGCACGATAAGGCATCACTGATCAGCGGCTCGGAAGCGGGGACGGGCTCTGCCAGCGGTCCCCCTGAGTTGGGCTGCGCAGGGGACCGGAAGGTCATCAGCTGTTGTAGATGCGCTCGTCGAGCTTGCCCTCGCTCTTGGCGATGGCGATGGTGGCGACGGAGTCGCCCACGCAGTTGAGGCTGGTCACCAGCATCTCGATCGGGCGGTTGATCGCCAGAATCAGCGCGTAGCCCGTCATGGCCGCTTCGCCGGTGAAGCCCATGCCGGAGAGGATGGTGAAGAGGATCACCGCGCCAGCACCCGGGGCGGCCGGGGTGCCGACGGAGGCGATCAGCGCGAGCACCATGATGACGATCAGGTTGACGACGCCGACCTCATAGCCGCCCACGCCCGCCAGGAACAGCGCGGCGACGACCTGCATGATGGCGGTGCCGTCCATGTTGATGGTCATGCCCAGCGGCAGGACGAAGGAGGCGATCTGCTTGTCCACGCCCAGGTCCGAGACGTTCGTCTCCGTGTTCAGCGGCAGCGTCGCGGCACTGGAGCTGGTGGAGAAGCCGAAGACGACCACCTTGAAGATCTTGCGGATGAACGTGAAGGGGTTGAGCTTCGCGGCGATCGCGATGTAGAGCGGATAGCCGATGAACAGGTAGATGAGCAGCAGCGCCACGGTCAGCACGACGTAGGCGGCGGCCGGCTTCAGGTAGTCGATGCCGTAGGTCGCGAACGTGCGGGTGAGCAGCATGAAGACGGCGACAGGGCCAAACTTGTCCACGACGAAGTTCAGGAAGACGACGACGACATCGCTGAGCTCCTTGCACAGGCGGTTGATCACCGACTCCTCGCCGTAGCCCTTTTTGTTGAGGCTCAGGCCGATGACGATCGCCAGGAAGATCAGCGAGAGCACGGCGTTGTTGACGGAGAAGGACGCGGCAATGTTGCTGGGGACAATGTTGAGGATCACGTTGAGCGGGTTGGAGCCGGTGGAGCCGGTCACGGCGGACAGCCCCTCGATCGTGGTATTGAACAGACCTTTGTTGAAGCAGGTGAGCGCCACGGAGCCGGCGAGCACCAGCGCAACCGTGGTGGTCAGCAGGAACCAGCCGAAGGTCTTGGCGGAAACGCGCCCCAGCGTCGAGGCGTCGCGGATGGTGCTGATGGCCAGCACGATGGAGGAAAACACCATCGGCACGATGACCAGCTGCAGGGATTTGACGAAGAGCTGACCGCCGATGTAGAACAGGCCGACGGCCTTTTCGGCGCCCTGTGCGGTGATGTCCTGGAAGAGCCAGTTGTTGATCGTCTGCCAGGCCGCGGAAGACGCGCCCAGCTTTTCACGGATGACCATGAAAATGAGCCCGACGGCAATGCCGGCGACCATCGAAATCAGCATCTTGATTGCCAGACGGTTGCTTTTGTTGTTCATCGCTTTTCCTCCTGTAGGTCCTATGTAGTTTTGCCCAAATCTTCGACATTGTAGCAGATGACGGGTGGTTTTGCAAGACCACGGAGAAGCTTTTTTAAGAAATTACTGAAAAAATGACGAAAAAGCCGGACTTTCTGCCTGAAATGCCGCTCTACGGAGCGTCGGTTGATTTTTCCGCGTGTGCTGTTATGATGGAGGCAGGCGCAGGCTGCGCCGGAAAGGAAGGATGACCATGACGTTTACTCCGATCGACCTGCGCACATGGCCGCGCGCGCAGGTGTTCACCTACTTTGCGAAGATGGCGCCGACCGGCTACTCGCTCACCGTGGACATGGATGTGACGGCGATGCGCGCAGCGCTCAAGGCGGCCGGGCTGCGCTTTTTCCCGGCCTATCTGTGGCTGACGACGAGGTGCCTCTGCGAGCAGACGGAATTCCGGCTGGCTGAGCGGGAGGGGAAGCTGGGATACTATGACATGCTCACCCCACTCTACGCGACGTTTCACGAGGACGACCACACGTTTTCGCTGATGTGGATGCCTTATGACGAGGATTTCCGGCGCTTTCATGCGGCGTATCTCGACAATCAGCGCCACTATGGCGGGCAGCATGGCGTGCTCGCGCAGGCAGACAGGCTGCCGCCGGAGAATGCCTATACGGTTTCCTGCGTGCCATGGATCAGCTTTCGCCACTTTGCCGTCCACACGGACATGAGCAAGCCCTACTACTTTCCCTCCGTGGAGGCGGGCCGGTTTGAGGAACGGGAGGGGCGGCTGATGATGCCGCTGTCCATCACCTGTCATCACGCTGCCGCAGACGGCTGGCATGTGCAGCAGTTTCTGACGTCCTGGCAGGAGGGGGCGGACAGGTTTGGCGAGCGGCTCTGAGCGCAGGAAACAGGAGGACGGCTCCGGCGGAAAATGAAGGAATCCGAGGCAGAAGCGGACCGCACAGAAGGAATGAAACCGGTTCTATCGTCTGCGAATCGCCTGCAATCGAGTGTCCGGGAGAATTGGCAAGCATGCAAAAAGTCCCAGGTTTTTCAACAAAACCTGGGACTTTTTCTGGTCGGAGTGGCGAGATTCGAACTCGCGGCCTCTTGAACCCCAT
>CAMENN010000014.1 GCA_945928315.1 uncultured Clostridia bacterium | reverse complement strand
CGCTTTTTCACATAGTCGTGAAAGGAGTGAAACACATGAATGACATTACAACGCTATGTGTTCGCCTTCCGAAAGAAGATAAGGACAATCTGATGAAATATGCGGAGAATGCTCAAGGTGATGATCCCGATGACGCTCGTCTTCATCCTGATCGTCCCGGCGGCGCGCGTTGCCTCGAACAGCAACAGCTACTACTTCGGCTCCTCCAAAATCTTCGGGCTGGATACGCAGCTGGGCAGGGACATTGAACGCATCGAGGACGCGTTCGGCAAGCGGGACACCTATGTGCTGCTCGTCCCGCGGGGGAACCTCGCGCTGGAAAGGACGCTCTCCGACGCCCTGCACGAGCTGCCTGAGGTCACGGACGTGATCTCCTACGTCGATACCGCCGGGGCGCAGATTCCCGTCTCCTATCTGGAGGACAGCGACAGGGAGCAGCTGCTCTCCGACCACTGCAGCCGCATGGTCGTCTCGGTGGACGCCGACTTTGAGGGCGATGAGACATCCGCACTGGTGGAACGAATCCGCGCGCTGGCGCAGCTGTGCTACCCGGACAGCTGGCTGCTCGCCGGCGAGGGCGTGAGCACCTACGACCTGATGGACACGATCACCGCGGACATGGGCAAGGTGAACGCCGTCTCCATCGGCGCGGTGTTCCACGTGCTGCTCCTCTCGATGAAATCGCTGCTGCTGCCCGTCATCCTCGTTCTGGACATCGAGGCGGCGATCTGACTCAACACGGCATGCCCATGCCTCTACGGCAGCACGGTCTTCTACATCTCGTATCTGATCATCACCTCCGTGCAGCTGGGCGCGACGGTCGATTACGCCATCCTCTTCGCCGAGCACTACACGCAGTGCCGCAGGACAATGGGCAAGCGGGACGCGCTGGCGGACATGATCGAGACGTGCACCGTGTCCATCCTCAGCTCCGGCAGCGTGCTCACCGTCGTGGGCTGCCTGCTGGGCGGGTTCTCCTCGCACGGCATCCTCTCGCAGCTGGGCAATTTCCTGGGCCGGGGCACGCTCTTCTCGCTGGGCATCGTCATCTTCGTGCTGCCGGGCATGCTCTATATGCTGGACGGGCCGATCCGCCTGACGACACTGCACGCGGACTTCTGCCCAGCGAAAGGCCCGCAGGAGCTGCTGCCCGCCGCGCAGCCGGAGAAACGGCGGCGAAAGGCCGCGCCCGGGCCGCAGCCTGAGGCGCCGCAGCCGGAGGCCGAAACAGCCGAACCCCGCAGGCGCAGAAGCGCGGCGAAGCCGCCGCAGGAGGAGCCTGCATGGCGCCGCTGCAGGCAGAACGAAGCAGGGAAAGGAGAATCATCCCGATGAAAAAAGAAGTCCTCGCGCTTGCGCTTGTCTTTGTGATGCTCACCCTGACGGCTGCACCGGCACTGGCAAGCGCACAGGTGACCAAGAACGAAATCGTCTACGCGACCTACGACGCGGACGGCGGCAACGCGGCTTACTCCGTCGTCAACCGCTTTGAGGTGGGCAGCGCGCAGCAGCTCACCGACTACGGCGTCTATCAGCAGGTGACCAACCTGACGAGCACCGCGCCCCTGCGCGTCTCCGGCGACGAGATCAGCGTGCAGGCCAGCGCGGGCGTCTTCTATTACGCGGGCGTGCTCTCCCGTGCCGAGCTGCCCTGGCTCATCAGCGTTGAGTACCGCCTGAATGGCACGCCCATCACCCCCCCCCTCCCGCGAACCTGGCCGGGCGCTCCGGTGGAGATCACCCTGCGCGTCCACCGGAACACGGAGTGTACGGGCGATTACTTCGACCACTACGCGCTCTCGATCACCGCGGCGTTCGACGAGAAGAACTGCGAATCGATCGAAGCGGCAAACGGCATCGTCGCCAGCGTGGGCAGCAAGAAGCAGGTCTCCTTCACCGTCGTGCCCGGCAGCGAGGCCGACCTGACCATCACCATGGACGCGGTGCAGTTTGCCATGGACCCGATTTCGATCAATGGCGTGCCGATGTCCATGGACGTGGGCAGCATCGACACCACGGAGCTCAAGGCGGACATGGAGGACCTCGAGCAGGGCGCGGAGCTCTTCCGGAGCCTCGGCGAGGAGCGCGCCATGGCGCTGGCCGGGCGCCTGACGCAGCCGCAGGTGGAGCGCCTGCTCTCCGCACTGCAGGGGCAGGAAAAGGTGCAGGGCCTGACCGATCCCGCGGCGCTGGCCGCCGTCTGGCCGTCGCTGACGACCGACGAGCAGCTCATGGCGCTCGCCGGCCTGTCCTCCGAGGCATATGCGACGCTGTGGGCGCTGCTCGACGGCACGACGCCCTCTCCCTCGCCCGACGAGGCGCTGCCCGGGGAGACGGATGCGCCCGACATGGCCGATCCCGTGTACCCGGCGGGCATCTGGCACACGCTCACGCAGCAGGAGCAGGCCGACGTGCTGGGCAGCATGACCAGCGCGCAGTTTGTCGCGCTGTGGAGTCTGCTGGATGGCCGGGCGGCACGGCATCCGGCGAGGCCACGCCCGCACCGTCCGACGGTGGGACGGACGCACAGCAGACGCCCGCACCGCAGAAGGAGACACCGCAGCCGGCTGCGACGCCCGACGGAGCCTTTGGGGAGACGGAGAATGACGGTGCAGGCGGGCAGATGCCCGGGCTGCAGGAGAGCACATCGGAGGAGGAGCCGGAGACGACCGATGCCCCGGAGGCGGATCGGACGCCGGTTCCGGAGATAACCGATCCCGCGGCGCTGGCGGAAATCTGGTTCGGGATGACGCCGGAGGAGCAGCTGGACGCCATCCGGCGGCTGACCACGGAACAGTTCGCGGCCCTGCAGGAGCTGCTTGACCGGATGAAGGATGAAGCGGCGGGCATTCCGTCCGGCGGCGAGCAGGAGGACGGCGAAGCGGGCGGGGAAGGGCCTGCAGGTGGTGAGCCGGGCGCAGCGGGGACGACAGAGCCCGGAACGCCGGACAGCGGCGTGACCGCACCGGAGCGCGGGACGGCGGCAGAGGAAACGAAGCGGCCCGAAGCGCAGGATACGCCTGTGCCGGAGGGCGGAGCCGCTGCGGACGAAACGGAGCAGCCCGCTGTGGCTGACGGCGATCTGCCGGAGACGGAGCAGGGGACAGCCCCGATGCCCGGGGCGTCCGGGCCGCAGCTGCCCGACCGGATCGCGTATCCGGGCACGGAGGCCACGCCGTCCGAAGGGGCTGCCTGTTCCGGGCGCGCTGTCGGAGGATTCCCAGACAGCCCTGTCCAGGCTGCTGAAAGGCGGTACGCCGTGACGCGCGGGCGCGAACGGCAGAAAGCATGACCCAAACGGAACGGCCCGGGAGCGAGGCCCCCGGGCCGTTTTTTGACTTCATGCTGTCGGGCGGTTACATCAGCCCCGCCGCCTGCAGCTGGCTGCGCAGGTTGTCCGCGGCGCTTTGCAGGGCGGTGTAGTCCGTCGGGCTGGAGGAAAGCAGCGCCTGCACCGCGCTGATCGCCGTGTTGATCTGCCGCCGGGTATCGTTGCTGATGTTTGGCGCGGAGCCGACCAGCTGATACGCCGTCAGCGTCAGACTGTAGGCGTCGTTCACGATCGCGGTCAGGTCGTCCTGCGACTGCTGCACCGTGTAGGCGTCGTGAATCGGGCAGATGTGGCTGGCGATGTCCGACGTGCTCTTGAGCGTCGCAAACTCGCCCAGATACTGCCGGATCGTGCTGCCGTAGCTGTCGATGTAGTCGTAGAGCGGATGCCCGCGCGGGATGAGCACGATGCCCTTCGTCTCCACGCTGTAGCCCGGGCAGTATTCCGTCGCCAGCAGATTGCTGTCCGTGCAGACGGAGACGGACTTGTGCATGGAGCAGTAGGACGTGGGCACGCTGCCCTCATACCAGTAGTCGGTGATGGTCTTGTAGCCGTTCACGTCGCTGTAGCAGGCGTCCGTGGCGAGCTGGCCGCTCACGCCGCAGGTGGTCACGCGCACGAGGCCGTAGTCCGCGGGCGTGCCGTCGATGATCTCGCGGGAGGAGAGGTTCTTCGCCTTGTGGATCTTCTCCATGAAGGACTGCCACAGCGGCGCGGCGGCGTTGCCGCCCGTCGCCTTGGAGCTGAGCGCCTTGTAGTTGTCGTGGCCGATCCAGACGGAGGCGGAGTACCAGCCGGTCATGCCGGCGAAGAACACGCCCTTGCTGTCCGAGTTGGTGCCCGTCTTGCCAGCGACGACCTGCGAGGAGATCTTCGCCTTGGTGGCGGTGCCGCTCTGCACGGCGGCCTTGAGCATATCCACGACGAGGTAGGCCGTCGAGGCCTTGAACACCTGGTGGCGCTCCTGCTGCTGATGCATGTCCACGACGACGCTGCCGCTGCTGTCGAGGATCTTCGAGAAGGAGAGCGGCTGCTGATAGACGCCCTTGTTGGCGATGGTGCCGAAGGCCACGGCCATCTGCACCGGCGTGATGCCGGAGGAGCCGAGCGCCAGGCCGAACGGGTCGGCGTTGATGTTCTCGTCCGGCACGCCCAGCAGGTGCAGGTATTCGACCGCGCGATCGACGCCGACGTACGTCATCAGGATCTGCGCGGCGGCGGTGTTGTGCGAGTTGATGAGCGCGGTGCGGAAGCTCTCCGGTCCCTTGTAGCTGCCGCCGCCGTAGTTCTTGGGCCAGGAATCGCTGCCGCTGCTGTCCTTCCAGCCGGAGATGGGCACCGGCATGTTGTAGGTGATGGAGGCGGGCGAGGCACCCAGATCGATGGCCGGGGCGTAGACCGTCAGCGGCTTGATGGAGGAGCCGACGGGCATCTTCATGTCGCTGGCGCGGTTGAGCGTCTTGCGCGCGGTGGGCTTGTAGCGCCCGCCGACGATCGCCTTGAGCTCGCCCGTGCGGTAGTCATAGACGCACGCGGCGGCCTGCGGCTGCTCGATCTCGGTGTAGGTGCCGTCCGCGTTGCGGGCCTGATAGACCTTGTCGGACGGGTCGCGCAGGCGGGGATAGTCGTTCCACGTCGCCAGCGTGTCCTCCACGATGGTCTGAATCTCCGTGTCGATGCACAGGTAGACGCTGTATCCGCCGGTGCGCAGCTCGTTCTCCATCGCATAGCGGTTGGCGGAGGTGTCCTCGAGGCCGTTCAGGTCGAGGAACGTGTCCACCACGTCGGAGATGGCGTACTCGACGTAGTGCGTGTAGGGGTAGATGTCGCTGGAGGCCGGGGAGGTTTCCAGCACGGTTGCCGTCGCGGGATCGAGCGCGGCCTGGTATTCCTGCGTGGAGATCATGCCGTTTTCCAGCATCTGGCGCAGGACGTAGTCGGTGCGGTTGTTGGTGATGTCCGCGGTGCTGCTGCCCTCGGTGTTGCGGGTGTAGAAGTTGCGGCGGGGGTTGTAGTAGTTCGGGCTGCGGGTCATGCCGGCGAGCATCGCGCATTCGCGCAGGGTCAGCTCGCCCAGCTCCTTGCCGAAGTAGCCGTAGGCTGCGACCTTGACGCCGTAGTAGTTGCCGCCCAGGAAGATCGTGTTGAGATAGCTCTCCAGAATCTGGTCCTTGGTGTAGCGCGTTTCCAGCTCCATGGCCAGATAGGCCTCCTGCAGCTTGCGCTTGTAGGAGTACTCGTCGGAGAGCATGGTGTTCTTGATGAGCTGCTGGGTGATCGTGGAGCCGCCCTGCGAGGTGCCGGAGACGACGTTGGAGACGAACGCGCCGACGATGCGCTTGACGTCCACGCCGTTGTGCTCGTAAAAGCGCGCATCCTCCACGGCGACAAAGGCGTTTTGCAGCGTCCTGGGGATCTCCTCGATGGAGACCATGATGCGGTCCTCGGTGCCCTTGTAGTCGGTGATGAGGTTGCCCTCGCTGTCGTAGATGAACGAGGTCTTGTCCTGCGCATTCAGCGCGGCGAGGTCGAGCGTGGGCGCGGTATCCACATACGCCTTGGCGATGCCGATGAGCGCGCCCAGACCGGCCAGCCCCGCGCAGACCAGCACGATGGCCAGCAGGCGCAGGGTCGAGATGGCGACGCTCAGCACGAAATTGGGCGCCTTGGTGCGCGGCTTGAAGATGGAGCGCGTGCGCGGATGCGTCTTGCGCGGGGGCGCGGACGGCTTCGGCGCGGCGGGGGGCAGCTGGGTGGTCCTATCGAGCGCCTCCTCCTGGGCGGGGGAGAGCGGTGCGTTCTTCTTGCGTGACGGATTGCGGCGCTCATCGCCGTGGGGCTTTGCCATGGACATCCTCCTTTGAGGGCAGTATAGTCGTATTATAGCATATCTTCAGCCGTTGCGCATCCCCCAATCGGGCGCATGAACGGACAGCCCCTCTGAATATAAGACGCAGGAGGGATCGGAATGACTGCATCGGAGATGAAGAAAATTTCCCGCCGGATCCGCAGGCGGCGCAGGCTGCGGCTGCTTCTGCTGGCCCTGCTGCTGCTGATCGCCGCGCTGCTGCTGGTGGAGCGCAACTTTAGGCCGCTGGTGTTCGCGCTGGCGCAGGCGCGCTCCTCGGCGATGGCGACGAAGGTGCTCTCCTCGGCGGTGGCGGAGGCGCTGGGCGACGGCGTGGCCTACGACGATCTGATGAACGTGCGCATGGATGAAAAAGGACAGGTCGCGCTGCTCTCGGCGAACACGATGCGCATGAATCAGCTGGCGGACCGCGCGGGCGCGGCGGCGCAGCGCATGCTCGAGCAGATGAGCAGCGAGCGCGTGACGGTGCCGCTGGGCGCGGCGCTGGGGTTGACGCTGCTGGCGGGCAGCGGCCCGGGAATACCGGTGTCCATCGTGCCCGTCGGCTCGGTGACGACGGATTTCCGCACGGAGTTTGAGGCCTGCGGCATCAACCAGACGCGCCACAAGGTCTATCTGACGCTCACCGCGAACATCCGCATCGTGATCCCCACCGGCGCGCAGACGACGGAGGTGACGGTCAACATGCTGGCGGCGGAGAGCATCATTGTCGGCGCGGTGCCGGAGGGCTTCGTGGGCTACAATCTCTCCGAGGAGGAGCTGAACATGGTGCCCTGATGCTATCCTGAAAAAGAGAGCTATAGGCGCAAAGCGGGGAAGGGGTCCGGGGTCTGGTCCCCCGGGCTGGGGTTTTAGGGGGCCGGGGAACTCGCATAGTCGTGCCGAAAGCGGCACTCCTTGCGATTTCCGACGCTCCGCCTGCCCGTTTCCCGCACTGCGGGCGGCAGGCTCCGGTCCCAACGTTTCCCATCGCGAAGCGAACCCTGACGGGGAGTTGCCACGCGGATTGTTTTATCCCGCATGGCCGCGCACGACTTTCCCAGAGCGGCGCTTTGCTTTCACCGCCGCAAACCCGTTGCGCCGGTACGCCGTGCCGTGCTACAATGGAGGCATCAACCTGCGGAGGATGCACGATGAAGGTACTCGACCTGGACATGGACTTCTTTCTGACGGACGCCTGCCCGCTCGCGCCGCTGGGGGAGCGTCCGCCGGAGCGCTGCGCGCAGCCGTATGACGACGCGGAGGTCATCCGCTTTCTGGAGGAGCAGTGCGGGCTGAGCCGCGCGCATCCCGTCCCCGGCGCGATCTTCGACACGCACGACAAGGCGCTTGACTTCTGGGCGGCGCGTCTTTCGGACGGTACGCTGAGCGCGCCCTTTGAGGTCGTGCACGTGGACACCCATTCCGACCTCGCGTTTGGCCCGCCCGGCCCGGACTTCGTGCTCAAGGCGGTGCTCACCCGCGCGCCGGAGACCCGCGCGGCGATCGCCAATTACCGCGCGGGCATCAAGCTCGACGAGGCGAACTACCTGCTCTTTGCGCTGGCCTTCCGCTGGGTGAGCCGCCTGACGTATGTGCGCAATCCGCGCTCCCGGCAGGACGTGCCGCAGCGGCTGCTCGCCGGGCCGGGGGCCATCCGCCTGACCAGCGACATTGCCCGGCTGATGGAGGGCGTGAACGGCCCGGAGCCGGAGATTCCCTTCACCGTGATCGACGACTATCGCGCGTTCCGGGACGGCGGCTTCGACTTCGTCACGATGGCGCAGTCCCCGCGCTATGCGCCGGCCTCCGCCGACCGCATCATGGGGCTGCTTGTGCCGTACATCCGCGCGATGAGCGTCTGAACGCCCTGAGTTGCATTTTTCCAAAAAGAACCGGCAGGGATTTCGCCCTTCCGGTTCTTCTTTTGCCCGTTTTCGCGTATATATCCATTGTGTCGAAAATTGTGACGGCCGGAGGGGTTTCCAAGACCGCCGCACTTGTGTTATAATCTATATGGATAGAAGTATCAGAATGGAGCGTATCTGGATGCGCAGGAGGGATGCATATGGAGACGATTCGCGTCGTCGTGGCGGAGGACAACCTACAGCTCAGGGACATGATTGCGCAGTATCTGGCACAGCAGGACGGCATAGAGGTGACGGGCACGGCCGCGAACGGCGCCGAAGCCCTGCAGTTCATCGGGGAGCAGGAGCCGGACGTGCTCATCTGTGACATGATCATGCCGCAGGTGGACGGCTACGCGGTGCTCGAACGGCTTCAGGCGATGAACCTGCAGCACAAGCCGGGCGTCATCGCGCTGACGGCGCTGGGCCGGGACGATTTCATCGCGCGGGCGATCAATCTGGGCGTGCATTACTACATGGTCAAGCCCTTTGACTTCACGATGCTGGCGCAGCGCGTCTACGAGGCCGCCGGCGACGACCGCAAGGCGGACCAGCTGTGCATGCACCTGCAGGGCGAGGCGCAGGACGCCGGGGCGCAGAGCCTGGAGGAGCGCATCGCCAACCTGTTCCTGACGGTCGGCATTCCCGCGCACATCAAGGGCTATCAGTATCTGCGCGAGGCCGTGCGCATGGTCATCGACAACCCCGACCTGATGGGCCGCATCACGAAGGAGCTGTATCCGGGCATCGCCAAGCGGTTCAACACGACGTCGAGCAAGGTCGAGCGCGCCATCCGCCACGCCATCGAGGTCGCCTGGAACCGCGGGCGCATCGAGGCGCTGGATGAGGCGTTCGGCAAGAACGTGTGCAGCCTGGACGACAAGCCGACCAATGGCGAGTTCATCGCGCTCGTCGCGGACAGGCTGAGGATCGAGAAGAGCGCGTGAGGGTTGGAAAACCTGCGGATGCTGGATAATGAAACGAAAATTTGACCGGCGCGATCAACTGAATTAGCCCGATGAACCGGAGACATCCGCTGCTGTTTTCACAAGGACCGAAAGGCATGCGAAAGGAGCAGGATTGCCGATGGACGTGAAACGGATGTTTTTTTGTCGGAACGGCTATTGAAAACCGGCGCCCGAACGGATAAAATAGAGCTGATCAAGCGCATTCGGGAGGTCGGAGCATGGAACCGGTTCGCACGCTGGCGGAGCGCCTCAGGGAGATCCTCGCACGCTATGGCGTTTCAGCCTCTGAGCTGTCGCGCAGGATGGCGTTCAACAGCAGAAACAGCGTATTCCGCATACTCAATGGCGAGGTCAGTTACGAGAAGCAGCACGATTTCATCGAGCGGATGCGCCGGGAAAAGGCACTGCCGCTGACCGGCGGAGAGTGGAGTGATCTGGAGGAGGGGCTGGAAATCTCCCGGATCGGGGCGGAGCGCTTTTGCATCAACCGCGCGATGGACGAGCTGGTCATGCCGCGGCAGGCGCAGGAAACCGCCATCCGCGTGGCCCGCTGGGTGGACGGCGCGGAGGCGGAGGAGAGCCTGGAGACGTGTCTGGGCCGGGTCCTCGCCGGAAAGCACGTGCAGATGCTGATTGTGGGCTGCTGCGAGACGGTGCTGTTCAGCGCGCTGGCCCGGGAAATCGCCAGAGCGCACGCGCAGGATGTGCAGATCACGCACTATATTGATGCGACGGGCACAGCCCTCGTCCGGGCGATCGCCACGATTCAGCCGGTCGTCTATGCGCCGGGCTATCAGGCGTACATGCTGGAGGACGGCGCGCAGCGGAGCCTGTACAACTGCGACATGCTGCTGGCTGTCTATGAGGACGACGGCGGAGGCAGCCATTTCGTGCATGCGGTTATGCCGGACAGCGGGACGCTCTCCTGCTGCGAATACGGGGATGAGGCGGCGTTTGGCTTCCTCTGGCATCTCTTCACGAAGCACGCGCAGCATGCGAAGCCCATCAAGAACATGTTCGTGCAGCCGGCCAGCCCACTGGACTACCTGCAATACACGGAGCAGTACCGGGCGATCGAGGAGGACATCACCCTCTACGACATCAAGTGCGACGTGCCGATCAATTTCATCCATCCGGACATCCTGCTGGGACCGGTCAGGGACGGCTTTGCGGCGATCGGCTTCGGTGAGGCGGAGGAGCGCGAGGCGCTGGTCCGCGCGTTCTACGACGTGCAGCTGCGCCGCTGGCAGAACTTCTTCGGCAAGCACAAGCCGACGCACACGATCTTCACCTATGAGTCGATGCGCCGGTTTGCGCTGACGGGCCGGCAGTCGGACCACTTTTTCGCCATCCGGCCCTATACGCGGGAGGAGCGCGTGCAGATTCTGCGCGGCCTGCGCGCGCAGACGGCGGACAACCCGTATTTCACCGTCTATTTCTTCAAAAAGGACCTGACGCCCGTTCAGGAGGAGATCGGCCTGTACGAGGGAAGGGGCGTGCTGCTGACCAAGTCGCACACCGATTACAGGCTGGACGGGGAGCACGCCGAGGCGCTCATCACGCAGCCGGAGTTCTGCGAGAGCTTCAGGGAATACTACCTCAAGCGGCTGCTGACCAGCTGCGTGGTCCCGGCCAAGGAGACGCTGGCGATCCTGGACGAGCTGATCGCGCTGAGCGAATCGGCGGACTGACCGCGCCCGGGAGATGGGGGCACGGCGGGGTGTGCTGCCCGTCGGCGCGAAGCGGCCGGAGAGGAAGTGGACGGGGGACGAAGCAAACCCTGACGGTGAATGGTACGGATTTCATTCAGAATTGCTTTCCTAAGCGCGAAGCGGGGTCAAGGGGCAATGCCCCTTGACCCCGCTTCTTTCTGAGCATCGGATCAGGTCAGAATCTTGCGGAAATCGCCCGCCTCGTCCTTCGGGAAGACGTGGAAGCTGCGGACCTTCAGTGTGACCTGCTTGCCCGCCGCGACGCCCATGCTCATGTACGGGTCGGCGATGACGCGCAGCTCCTTGCCCTCACCCAGATCGACGCGGCAGTCGTCCACATCGCCCAGATAGAAATGCGTGCGCACCATGCCGGTCAGCTCGCCCTCGCCCGCGGCGGCATACTGCACCTGCTCCGGACGGATGCCCACGATCACGCTGCCGGTCAGCGGGCCCTTGTAGGGCAGGCGCTGCCCGCAGCCGGTCAGCTCGATAGCGCCATCCCGCACTTCACCCTCCAGGAACTCGATCTTGCCCACGAAGTCCGCGACGAACGGGTTCGCCGGGGCGGTGTAGATCTCGCGTGGAGAGCCGATCTGCTGGATCACGCCGCGGTTGATGACCACGATGCGGTCGCTCATCGCCATGGCTTCGGTCTGATCGTGCGTGACGTAGACGACCGTGATGCCGTATTCCTTCTGGATCTCCTTGATCTCAAAGCGCATGCTCTCGCGCAGCTTGGCGTCGAGGTTGGAGAGCGGCTCATCCAGCAGCAGCAGCGCCGGCTCTGCCACCAGCGCGCGGGCGAGCGCCACGCGCTGCTGCTGGCCGCCGGAGAGCTGGCTGGGGATGCGGTCGGCGTACTGAATCAGGTGCACGGCGGAGAGCACGCGCTCCACCTTCTTGCGGATGGTCGCCTTGTCCTGCTTCTTGATGGTCAGCGGGTAGGCGACGTTGTCAAAGACCGTCATGTGCGGCCAGACGGCATAGGACTGGAAGACCATGCCGATGTCGCGCTTTTCCGGCTGGAGAAAGACCTTGCCGCTGGAGACGACGCGGTCGTCGAAGAGCACGCTGCCGGAGGTCGGCTTTTCGAAGCCGGCGATGATGCGCAGCATCGTGGTCTTGCCGCAGCCGGAGGGGCCCAGCAGGGTGACGAATTCCCCGTTTTCAAACGTCGCGTTGAACTTGTCCAGCACGACCGAATTGCCAAACGCCTTGGTGACGTTCTGAATGGTTACGCTTGCCATACGTTTTTACACTCCTTCAATGCGGTCAGATGGAGAATTCGCCCTTGGTGAGCTTGTTGAGCACAAAGTTGAGCGCCACGACGATGATCAGGATGCCGAAGGCCATCGCGCACGCCTGCGGCTGCGAGGTGAACGTCCAGTACTCATAGAGCTGGAAGCCGATGGTCTTGGTGGTGTTGGAGTAGAGCAGCGTCGTCATGGACAGCTCATAGAAGGACGGGATGAAGATGAGGAACCAGCCCGCGGCGATCGAGGGGAAGATGAGCGGGCCGGTGATTTTGAACATCGTGCGCAGCCAGCTCGCGCCGGAGACCTGCGAGCACTCCTCGAGCGAGACGTGGATCTGGCTCATCGCGGAGACGACCGTGCGCATGCCCATCATCAGGTACTTGATGAGGTAGGCGACGATCATGATGTACGCGGTGTTGTAGATGTTCACGCCGAAGTCGCCCTTCATCGTCATGATGAGGCCCAGCGCGATGACCACGGACGGCGTGCCGCTGCCCAGCGTGATCATGAAGTCCGGAAGCTTGCGGCCGCGGATGTGCGTGCGCTGGAGCAGGTAGCTCATCACGCAGGCGATGACGATGCCCACCGTGGCCGTGACTGCGCCGAAGATGAGGCTGTTCTTGAGGCAATCAAGCGTCTCCTGGCGCGAGAAGATCAGCGTCCACTGGCCGAAGGTGAAGTTGCCGGGGTCGCGCAGGCTCTTGCCCACGTCCACCTTGAAGGAGGTGGTCAGGATGGTGGCGAACGGGATGAGGATGACGATCACCGCGAAGAGGCTGACCATCACCGTCAGCGGAACGCGCCAGCCGCGCAGATCGACGGTGTTCGGGCGGGTCGATTTGCCGCTGACCGTGATGTACTGCTTCTTCGCCATGACCACGTCCGAGACGTAGAGCACGATGATGGCGATGACCATCAGGAACACGGCCAGGCCGGTCGCGTCGTTGAGGCCCTGCGTGCCCAGACCATAATATTCGATGATGCGGGTGGTGACGGTGTGCACCTTGCCCGGTGCGCCGATGATCGAGGGGATGCCGTAGCAGCTGGCCGCGCAGACGAAGACCAGCAGCGCGCCCGCGATCAGCGAGGGCGTCATCATCGGCAGCGTGACGGTGAAGAGCGTCTTGAGCGGGGAGGCGCCGGAGATGCGGCTGGCCTCCTCGAGCGTCGGGTCCATCTTCTCCATCGCGCGGGAGATCGTGATGAAGGCGTAGGGGTAGTAGAACGTGGTCAGCACCCAGATGAGGCCGCCCAGCGAGTAGATGTTGATCGGGCCGGTCGCGTCCGGCGCCATGCCGAAGAGGGTGCGCAGGAACACGTTCATATCGCCCACGTTCGGGTTGAGCAGGCGCAGCCAGGCCATCGCGCCGACGTACGGCGGCACCATGTAGGTGAGCACGAACAGGCTGCGGAAGAACTTGCGGCCGTAGAGGTTGGTGCGGCCCACCAGCCAGGCCAGCGGGAAGGCGAGCAGCGTGCCCAGCACCATCGTCGCGGAGGCGGCGATGAGCGTGTTCTTGAGCGCGCTCCAGTTCATCGGGTAGGTGTACAGGCGCGTGAACGTCTCCAGCGTGAAGGAGCCGTTCGGGAAGAACGCCTTGACGACCAGGTAGATCAGCGGGAGCATCTGGAACAGGAGCATGAAGTCGATGATCAGCAGGATGATGATCCACTTCATGTCAAAGTGCCAGCTGTGGTCCGCGCCCAGCAGGAAGAACAGCAGCGCCACGTCGATGACCAGCAGGATGCCCAGCATGCAGATGGTGCGGCTGTGGGAGACGATGAACTGCAAGGCGAAGCCCACGCTGCCCGCGACGGCCTTCTTGTAGGCCTCGATGCGCGCGGTGTCCTTGCGCACGGCCTTCTTGAGGCTGTTGGCCAGGTCCGTGGGCACGGATTCGCTGACGGCGCTGCCGCTGATGAGGAACAGCTGCAGCAGGATGCGCTCGCGCTCGGCGCCCTCCTTGCCCTCCGTGGCGGCTGCGGCGGCATCGGGCAGCCCGATACTCTCATCGGTGAGGGCGAGCAGCAGCGTGCGGCGGAAGGCGGTGCGCTCGCTGTCGTCCATGGCGGAGAGCTGCTTTTTGATCTTGGAGGACACCTTGGGACCGTCCACGGCGAACGCGACGTCGAAGAGCTTCATGGTGGCGCTGTCCTGCTCCTTTTCCGGTAGGGAGGCGACAAACGCGTCGAGATCGGCTCTGGCGGCCTCCTCGTCGCCCATCAGTTCCGCCCAGCAGGCGAGGAGCATGGCGTCCAGCTTGTCTTCGGTCTGCGCGCGCTCCTCGCCGCTCAGGCTATCAAGCGCGGGCGCGATGGCCGTGTCATAGTGGGTATCCAGTGCGCGCTTCATGTGATACAGGTGCGAAAAGCCGTCCTCCGAGTCAAAGCCGGAGGCGGTGAACGCGTTCATGCCCATCACGCCAGCTGCGATCATCAGCACGCCCACGAGCAGCGCAATCGCCAGCGCGGTCTTGACGATCGCGGGCTCCCGGTTGTCGCCGAGCTGCGCCTGTGGCCGCGATTTGTTCTTCATCCTGCCAGCACTCCTTTACAAAACGGGATCAGGAAAGCGCCGTGCGCCCTTAGCGCACGGCGCCCGTCGTTTTCGGTTGTCGGGCCGTCCGGGGGAAAAGAGAAGCCGCCGCGGGGCGGCTTCGTGTCAGTGGTTTACTTCTTTTCCGGGATGGTTACGCTCTCCTGGAACTGGGTGCGGATTTCCTCGCGCTGGGTGTAGCAGCGGACCCAGTCGACGCCCATGTCGGTCGCGATGAGGCCGTCGGTGTCGATGGAGTCATACGGGACGTCCTTCATGCCGGCGAACACGCTGTGCATGTAGCCCTCGAGGATGTACTGCTGGCCGTCCTCGCTCAGCAGCCAGTCGGTGATGGCCTGGCAGGCTTCGATGTTCATGTTCGCGCTGCGGTCCTCCGCCACGGTCATGACGGTGGACGGGATCATGATGTTGCCGTCGGTCGGGTAGATGCAGGCCAGCTGGCTGCCCTCTTCCTTGCGGACCTTGAGCACGGACTCCTCGAGGATCATGACGAGCTTGCACTCGCCGGTCTGCAGCTTGGCCAGCGCGGTGGAGCCGGACTCGATCATCACGCCGTTGTTGCCCAGCGCCTTGAAGTAGTCATAGCCGTACTTGTCGCTCAGCGCGGCGACGGCCGCCATGGTGGTGCCGCTGGTCAGCGGGTTGCCCATGGAGATCATGCCCTTGACGGACTCGTCGTTGGCGAAGTCATAGAAGCTGTTCGGGAGCTCGTCAGCGGAGTACTTCTCCGGGTTGTAGGCGAGCACCATGTTGCAGACGCGGACGGGATACCAGTAGCCCTCCTCGTCGTACTCAAAGCGCAGTTTGCTGCCGTCGGCCTCCATGGGCTCCAGCCAGCCGCCCTCCTTGAGCTCCAGGGAGTAGGCGGGCTCGGCGACGAGCATCATGTCGCAGCCGAGGGTGCCGGTTTCCATCTCGCCGGCGAGCTTGGTCTGCAGGGAGCCGGTGCCGCCGTAGAAGAATTCAACGTCCAGATTCGGGAACTCCTTGGCCAGCGCCTCGTCCATCATGTCGATGACGAACTGGTACATGGACGTGTAGATCATGACCTTGCCTTCCACGTCCTCATTGACAGCCAGGGAAGTTGCGGCGACGCCGAGCGTCAGCGCGGCGCACAGGATCAGGGCAAGCAGTTTTTTCATGGTGGTGAATCCTCCTTTTACATATTTCGTCGCCGGATGCACGCCGGCGATGGGTGCGGCTCAATGGGGAGAACTAGACAATTCCCTACCACAAATCATAACATAAATTGGGCATTATGTAAAGAGGATGCAAAATAAAAATGTTCTTCCCGCGAAGGGAAGAACGGGGCTGTACGGCGCTTATCCCTTGAGCGAACCGATCATCACGCCCTTGATGAAGTAGCGCTGCAGGAACGGGTAGATGCACAGAATCGGCGCGGTGGACACGACGATCAGGGAGTACTTGAGCAGATCGGCCATGCCCTGCATCGCCTCCATCTGGTCCGGGTCCATGATGGACTCGGTGTCCATGGAGTTCATGATGAGGATCTCGCGCAGATAGATCTGCAGCGGGTAGAGGCTGCGGTCGTTCAGGTAGATGAACGCCTTGAAGTAGGCGTTCCAGTGCGTCACCGCGTAGTAGAGCGTGATGACCGCCATGACGGCCTTCGACAGCGGCAGCACGAACTGGAAGAAGAACTGCGTGTCGCTGCAGCCGTCGATCTGCGCGGCCTCCAGCAGGTCGTCCGGGATGGTGTTCTGGATGAACGTCCGGGTGACGACCAGGTTGTAGGCGGAGATTGCGCCGGGTAGCAGGATCGCCCAGACGGTGTTGATGATGTGCAGGTCCTTCATCAGGATGTAGTTGGGGATCAGGCCGCCGTTGAACATCATGGTGAAGGTGAACAGGAACGTGAAGAAGCCGCGCCCGGGCAGCGTTTTGCGCGCGAGGGCATAGGCAGCGAGCATCGTCATGGCGACGTTGATGAGCGTGCCGACGACGGTGTAGAAGATCGTGTTGCGGTAGCCGATGAACACCGATTTGTACTCGAAGACGGCCTGATAGCCGCGCAGGCTGAAATCCACCGGCCAGAGGGTCACCTTGCCCGCGGACACGGCGGCGGGCGAGGAGAAGGACGAGGAGACGATGTAGATCAGCGGATAGAGCACCATCAGCGTCAGCAGGCCCACGAACAGGTTGATGAGCAGGTAGAACAGGCGGTCGCGGTTGCTTATCCGCTCCCCACCCTTCCTGTGTTTGACAGAAGCGATCATGCCGTGACCTCCTTTACCAAAGCGACGTTTCGCTGATGCGCCCGGAGATGAAGTTGACCGTGCAGATCAGGAACAGATTGATGACCGAGTTGAACAGATCGATGGCGGTGGAGTAGGAGAAGTCCGGCACGCTGGCCTTCAGGCTGACCTTGTAGACGTAGGTGGAAATGACCTCGCTGGTGGTCAGGTTCAGGTCGTTTTGCAGCAGGAAGATCTTTTCAAAGCCGATACTCATCACCTTGCCGGTGCGCAGGATGAGCATGATGGTCGCCGTGGGCAGGATGGCGGGCAAATCGACGTGCAGCACGCGCTGGAAGCGGCTGGCGCCGTCGATCTGCGCGGCCTCGTGCAGCTCCGGGGAGACGGCAGCCAGCGCCGCCACATAGATGATGGAATCCCAGCCGAAGCTCTGCCAGATGCCCGACCAGACGTAGATGTGCGGCAGCGCGGCGGGCGAGCCGAGCAGATCGGGCGCGGCCGTGCCGAACAGCGCGCTGTAGGCCTTGCCGTAGATGCCCAGAATCGGGTTGAAGATCTGCAGGATCATGCTCACCAGTACGACGACGGAGATGAAGTGCGGCATGTAGGTGATCGTCTGCACGACCTTCTTGTAGCGCTCGTTGCGCATGACGCCCAGCATCAGCGCGAAGATCACCGGCAGGGGGAAGCCGGCGATGAGGCTGTAGAGCGACAGGCGCAGGGTGTTGCCCACAATGGTGGTGAAGCGGACGGAGTTGAAGAACTTCTGGATGTTCTTGAGGCCGACCCACGGGCTGCCCCAGATGCCCAGCCTGGCGGAGTACTTCTTGAAGGCGATCTGCACGCCGGTCATGGGGTAGTAGTGGAAGATGAGCAGATAGATGAGCGGCAGCAGCAAAAACAAATACAGCTGCCAGTGCCGGGCGATCCGCCGTGAGAGGGTATGCCGTTTGCTGTGCATGTGAGAACCTCCGATACAGTCAGCATTGGACGAAAGCGCCGGAGGAGGAGTGCTCCCCCTCCGGCGGTCGGACCGGGTGTTTATTTGGTGCGGTCAAACGCAGCCTGCATGACGGTGAGCACGTCCTCAAGGCCGTTGTTCTGAAGCTCCTGAAGATAGGCGTCCCAGTCCTTGTCAAGGTCCAGCGCGCCGGTGACGAACTGCGCCATCGCCTGCTTGCGGTAGCTGATGATCGTGGCGTCCGGCTCGGCCATCACGTCGTTCTCCTCATCGGTGTAGATCAGCGTGGTCAGGTATTCCGCCGGGCCGCGGCCGTAGTATTCCGGCATGATCTTCGCGATCAGGTATTCGCTGTTGAGCGGGTCGCCGTTCCAGCACAGGCCGTTGGCCACGGAGAAGCCGCGCACGGCCGGGCCGTTGTTGTACCAGTTCTGGTTCTGCGGGGAATCCCAGGTGATGTTGCCCGTCTCCTTGAGGTACGGCTCAAAGCCCATGTCCGCGTAGAGGCAGATGGCGTCGTCGCCCGGGCGCACCCAGTCAACGCCCTCCTCGCCCCAGCGGTTCATGACGGTGAACTTTTCGGAGCACATCAGGTCGCCCAGGCGGTAGGCCGCCTCCGGGTCCTTGCAGTTGCGGGTGATGACGAAGCAGGGGTAAGCGCTGGTCGGGGTGATGGGGGTGAGCACGGTGCCGTCAGCCTGCGCAAACGGCGCGATACCCACGTACTCCGCGCGGCGCGGATCGGTGGCGGGCATCTTCGCGGCGACGGAGGCGTTGATGCTCATGCCGATGACGGTCGGCTCCTGCGCCAGAAGCGCCTTCCACTGGGACTCGTCCTGCGTGAAGGTCAGCGGGCTGAGCAGGCCCTCCTCAACGAGCTTCTTCACGTAGCGCAGGCCCTCGCGGTATTCCTCCGTGGCGAAGGAGGCATAGATCTGACCGTCCTTGACTGCGTAGAAGTCGGTGTTGCCCACGTCGCAGAACATGCTCAGCAGCGAGCGCATCACGAAGTCGGCGCCGCCGCCGGCGTAGGCCATCAGCGGAATCTCATCGGCCTTGCCGTTGCCGTTGGGGTCCTGCTCCTTGAACGCCTTGAGCACGTTGTAAAGGCTCTCCGCGTCCGTCGGGGCCGGCAGGCCCAGCTTGTCCAGCCAGGGCTGATAGATCCAGTTCTTGAAGCGGTATTCATTCTGCATGGAGGCGTAGTAGCCGGGCAGGTAGTAGATCTCGCCGTCCGGCATGGTGATCATCTTGCGCAGGTCGACCGCGAGGTTCGCCGTCTCGATGGAGGCGTTCAGGTGCGCGGAGGCGACCGGGTCATAGACGTACTCGGTCAGCGGGATGATGGCGTCGTTGAGCGCCCAGTTGAAGACGGCGGTGTTGGTCGGCCGGTGGCCGCTGCCGAACATGATGACGTCGGGCAGGTTGTCGCCGCCGGCGAGGATTTCAACGTTCAGCTTCTCGATCATTTCGCTGCCGACGTAGGTCACGAAGTCGAGGTCGACGTTCGCCTCCTCCTCGAGCAGCTGGGTCATGCGGTTGGTCTCAAAGTCGATGACCTGCGGCATCTCGGCGATGCCGACGGTCAGGTGTGCGCGCTCCTCAGCGAACGCGCCGGCCGTCAGGGCCAGGCACAGGACGAGCGTCAGGATGAGCGTCCATTTCTTCATGCGGGTTCCTTCCTTTCTTTCCCTCCGGGGGGTGTCGTGGGGTGACGGGTGCCGTTGCTTCCGCCCGGCCGTAACTGCGCCGCGGCGGATCGTCTGCCTCTATTTAACACGCTTTCCGGTTTTCTGGCAATGTGGAAGATCGGAAAAATGACCCTGTTCCGGATTGGAAAACCCTGAACGGGGATGGAAAAAACAGAAAAAGTGACGGTTTTGAGGATTCCATGTTGAACAAACGGGGGGTAAACTGGTATAATTGACTGGAAATTGGGCATGGAATCCGGCAATTTGGTTGAGAGGAGGCGGGCGGCGTGGCGCGCAAGACGGTGCTGCACTTTCTTCGGGGCTATCTGGCGTTCCTTGCCTGCCTCCTTGTGCTGCTCATTCCGCTGTATCTGCAGGTCAACAACCTGTTTGAGGCGCGCCAGCTCTCCCTGACGCAGGCGATGCTCGAGAGCGGCATGGCCCGGCTCGACCAGCAGATCAGCTCGCTGAGCGGCATCGCGTTCTCCATCGGGCAGGAGAGCGACTACCGTACTTTCGCACAGGTGGACGCATCGCAGATGACGCCTTCCGATTATTATCAGCTCGGTCAGCTGCACGCGGAGTTCAGCCGACTTTGTCTGGCCCAGCCCTATGTGACGGCCTACGGCCTCATCCTCAAAAACGGCGTCATCCTCACCCGGGAGCGCTGCTATTTGCCCACGGACGATTATTACGGCCGCTTCCTGCGCTTTGGCGACATGGATCAGGCGGAGTTTTTGCAGACCTTCGGCAAGCCAGGCAACGTCTCCGCCTTCCTGCCGCAGATGGAGGTCTACCGCTACGGCGAGAGCGGCGGGGAGACGACGCAGGCGGTCATCTGGCTGTGCAACATGTCCCAGATCGCCTCCAGCAACCCGACGGGCGCGTTTTACGCCGCCATTTCCTGCCCCACGATCGCCTCCCTGCTGATGCCTGAGCTCGCGGCGGAGGACGTGGGGCTTGTGCTGTGCCGCGCCACGGGCGGGGAGCTCATGCGCTTCGGCGCGCTCGACGAGGACGCGAAGAACGTGCATACGCTGACCGCCGCCGCCTCCGCCTCCGGCCTGCGGGCGACGCTGCGCCTCTCCGGCCGCCTGTTCAACGATATGATGAAGCCGGCGCGCAACCTGCTCTATCTCTGCTTTGGACTTTTGATTCTGGTCGGCGTGATCCTCTCGGCGTTCTTCGCGTCGCGGGCGAGCCGTCCGGTGGAGCAGCTGGCCGCGCTGGCGCACCGCGTCAACCGGGACGGGGGGACGGGCGCGAGCAGCTTTGAGCTGATCGGCAACACGGTGACGAGCCTGGCCTCCTCCGTGGATGAATACAGGCAGGCGCTGGCCGCGCAGCAGATGAGCGTGCAGGCGCACTGCTTTGAGCGGCTGCTGCGCGAGACGCCCTTTCCTGCGGCGTCCTCGCGCGCGGTGGAGGAGTTTAACCGGTGCTTTCCGTCCTTCCCGGCGGCCTACAGGCTCGCGGTCATCGCCATCCGGGGCGGGGACCTGGAGGCCCTGCCGCGCATGCAGGTGTCGCTGCTGGGGCTGGCGGGCGCGCTCCTGTCGCCCGCGCCGTATGTCTACTTCGGGCGGCGCTACGCCGTAATCGTGCTGGACAGCGCCGCGCCGGGCCATCAGGCGGATGCGCTGTGTGCCCTGCGCCGCAGCGCGCTGGAGAAGTTCGACCTGAACCTGCTGATTGCGCTGAGCGGGGAGGGTACCTCCTGCGCGCAGCTCCACGCGCTGTATCAGGACGCCAAGAGCGTCATTGCGCTGGCGCGCCAGGAGGAGCCCAGCGGGCTGGTGGACGTCTGGCGGCGGGAGCACTTCCCGAACCAGCCGTCGGAGTTCCCGCTCGATTACACGGAGATGTCCCAGCTCTACGGCCTGCTCACCCGCGCGGAGTGCGAGGGCGCGCTCTCGCTGATCGACACGGTGCGCGAGCGGCTGATGCGCTCCGGCGCGCCGGACGAGCTGATCGTCAAGCAGGTCTACTACAACCTGCGCGGTATCCTGCTGCGCATCAAGCTGGAGCGGCTGGAGCTGCTCGGCTCGGTGGAGATTCCGGACTACCACGGCGAGATCGACCCGGAGCTGCTCTTCGGCCAGCTGAGCGAGAGCTGCACGCGCATCTGCGGGCTGCTCTCCCCGGTGCTGGCCCGGAGCCGGACGGCTTTTTCGGCGTCCGTGCTGCGCTTCATCGACGAGCACATCGCTGACAGCGCGCTGAGCGTGTCCATGGTGGCCGACCGCTTCGCCATCTCCGAGCCGACGCTTCAGAAGGCGATCCGCCAGGAGAAGGGCTGCTCCTTCTTTGAATACGTGGAGAGCCGCCGCTACGCGCTGGCGCTGTCCCTGCTGCGGGACACCGACCAGCCCATCGCGCAGATCGCCGCGCAGTGCGGCTACAACTCGGTTAACAGCTTCTACAAGGCGTTCAAGCGGATGACGAACGTGACGCCCGCCGCCATGCGCCAGCAGCTCAAACGGGAACAGACAGAGGAGGAAGCGACATGAAGTATCATGCGGAGCCGGACGGAAGGCTCGTCTTTGAGGAGCCCGTATGCAGCTGCGGCTGTGCGCATCACCCCGTGGACAAGGACATCTACGTCGGCGAGAACCTGCTTTGCCATGTGCCGGAGTTCATCGCGCGCAGGGGACTGGGCACGCGCTGCGTGCTTGTGGCGGACGATACGACCTACCGCGTCGCCGGGGAGCAGGTGCACCGCGCACTCACGGCCGCGGGCTATACCGTCGTGCCCTGCGTCATGCACCGGGAGGGCCACCTGCTGCCGGACAACCTGGCCTGCGGCGAGGTGCTGCTCTCCATCACGCGAGAGACGCAGTTCCTCATCAGCGTGGGCAGCGGCAGCGTGACGGACACCACGCGCATCAACGCGGAGCGCACGGGGCTGCCGTTCGTGGCGGTGGGTACCGCGCCCTCGATGGACGGCTATACCTCCGTCGTCGCGCCGCTTCTGCACCGCGGCGTCAAGATCCAGCGCCCGGCGGTCTGCCCGGAGATCATCGTCTGCGACCTCGATGTACTGGCGACCGCGCCGATGCCCATGGTGGCCAGCGGCGTGGGCGACGTGCTGGGCAAGTACATCGCCAAGGTGGACTGGCAGCTGGGCAGCATCATCAACGACGAGCCCTGCTGCCCGGCATGCGTGGAGATGCTCGATCAGGCGCTTGACATGGTCGTGAACAACGCGCAGGAGATCGCCGCGCGCACGAAGCGGGGCATGCGCGCGCTCATCGAGGCGCTGCTGCTGGCGGGCGTGACGATCACGATCATCGGCAACACGCGCGCCGTCGCCTCCGTGGAGCACAACATCGCGCAGTACTGGGAGATGATGATGATCCGCCGCGGCCTGACGCCGCCGATGCATGGCGCGTCCGTCGGCGTGGCGACGCTGCTGGTCTGGCCGTTCTACGCGCGCTTTGCCGCGGAGCCGCTCGAGCAGCTGGACGAGAAGCGGGCGCTGTTCCGCCGCCTGACGCGCGCACAGCGCGAGGACTGGATGGTCCGCAGCTTTGGCGAGGAGGGCGGCGCGCAGATTATGCGCGAGTATCCGGAGGACTTCCTCGACGAGGGGGAGCAGCTGCGCCGCGTGCGGCGCGTGAAGGAGCGCGCGGGGGAGCTCCGCGCGGCCATCGCGCAGATGCCGCAGGTGGACGTGCTGCTGGATGTGATGCGCACGATGAATGCGGAGATGACCCCGCAGGAGGAGCATGTGCCGGAGGACCTGCTGGCGATGTCCATGTGGTGCGGCAAGGATTACCGCAGCCGCTATACGCTGATGAAGACGCTCGACGAGTGCGGGCTGCTTGAAACCTACCTGAGCGACTGGCCCTGCCCGGAGTGGGCCTGAAGGAGAGTGCGATTATGACCATTCTGGAGGAACTGCATACGCCCGTGCGCCATACCTGCGACGTGCTGGTGGCGGGCGGCGGCATTGCTGGCATCAGCGCGGCGCTGTCCGTTGCGCGCGCCGGTGCGGACGTCATGCTGCTGGAGCGGGAATACATGCTCGGAGGCCTGGCGACCGCGGGCATGGTGAACATCTATCTGCCGCTGGATGACGGCATGGGCCATCAGGCCAGCTGCGGCATCGCCGAGGAGCTGCTGCGCCTGGCGCTGCCGGACATGCTGCTGCGCCCCTCGCGCGAGGAGCTTGACCTGTGGCTCTCCCCGCACAGCGCGCAGGAGCGTGCCAAGGGCCTGCGCTACAGGATCGACTTCAATCCCTGGCTCTACGCGATCGCCTGCGAGCGCCTGCTGCGCGAGAGCGGCGTGCGCCTGCTCTACGGCGTCATGGCCTGCGGCGTGCACCGCGAGGACGCATGGGCCGACGCGGTCATCTGCGAGGGCAAGGACGGCCGCTTCGCCATCCGCGCGGACAGCTTCGTGGATGCGACGGGCGACGCGGACATCCTGCGCCTGGCCGGGGCGGACACGGCGCTCTATCCGCAGGGCAACCAGCTGGCGGCGTGGTATGGCTTCACGAACGGCGACGGCACCAGCGGCGTGAAGATCATGGGCGTCTGCGATGCCTCCGAGGAGGAGCAGAAGGAGGGCAAGACGGTCGAGCAGCTCGTGGACCGCCGCTTTGCGGGCGTGAGCGCGCAGGAACTGAGCGAGGTCACCGAGCTGGCGCACAAGCAGATCTATCGCGATGTGCTCGCCCAGCGCGCCAAGGCGCCCGGCTACGACGCGGCGAGCATCCCCGTGATCCCGCAGATGCGCATGACGCGCAGGCTCTGCGGCCTCTATGACATGACCAAGGCGGACGATCACCGCGATCTGCCGGACAGCGTCGGGCTGATCGGCTCCTGGCGGATGCGCGGCCCGGCGTTCGCGGTGCCGCTGCGCAGCCTGTACGGCGCGCAGCTGCAAAACGTGCTGGCCGCGGGGCGCTGCATCTCGACGACGGACGCGATGTGGGACCTGACCCGCGTGATCCCGGCGTGCGCCGTCACCGGCGAGGCGGCGGGCCTGGCTGCGGCGATGACGGACGACCTGCGCACGCTCGACGTGGGCGCGCTGCAGGCGAAGCTGCGCGCGCGCGGCATCCCGCTGACGATGGCCGAGGCGGGGATCATCTGACAGACGGAGGCATCATATGAAGATATACGCCGTGCGCCACGGGGAGAGCGAGTCGAACCGGGACAGGCGCTTCAGCGGCTGGTCGCAGGTGCATCTCACCGAGGCGGGACGCCGGGATGCGCAGCGGGCGGGCGAGCTGCTCGCCGGGCTGCGCTTTGACCGCGTCTACGCCTCCGACCTGCAGCGCGCGCTGGAGACGGCGCACATCGCGCTGCCGGGCTGCGAGCCGGAGCAGCGGGCGCAGCTGCGGGAAAACGACGTCGGCGCGTTTCAGGACAGGCTCGTCACGGAGTGCCGGGAGGCCTACGGCGAGCTGTGCGACCGCTGCGTGCAGGAACGGGACTTCACGCCCGTGGGCGGGGAGAACCGAGCGATGATGTACGCGCGCGTGGCGGCGTTCATGCGCGAAATGGAGACGGCGGATGCGCGGCACGTCGCCGTGTTCTGCCACGAGGGCACGATCAAGCGGATGCTCGACTTTGTGCTCGGGCAGGATGTCGCTCCCCGCGCGATCTGGCTGGCCAACGGCTCCGTCACCGTGTTCTCCTTCGGGACGCGCTGGCGGCTGGACGCGTTCAATCTGACACAGGACATCTGGCGGCAGGAGGTTTTGAAATGAACACTTGGTGGCAGCGCGCGGTGGTCTATCAGGTCTATCCGCGCTCGTTTTACGACAGCAACGGGGACGGCATCGGCGATCTGAACGGCGTGCGCGCGAAGCTCGATTACATCCGCCGCCTCGGCGTGGACGTGATCTGGCTCAACCCGATCTACAAATCCCCCAACGATGACAATGGCTACGACATCAGCGACTACCGCGCCATCATGGACGAGTTCGGCACGATGGAGGACTTCGATCGCCTGCTCGCCGAGGCGCACGAAAAGGGCTTGCGCATCGTCATGGATCTGGTGGTCAACCACACCTCGGACGAGCATCCGTGGTTCATCGAGAGCCGCAAAAGCGCCGAGAGCCCCTACCGCGACTACTACATCTGGCGCGAGGGAAAGGACGGCAATCCCCCGAACAACTGGGGCGCGAGCTTCCGCGGCTCCGCGTGGGAGCGCTGCGAGGAGACGGGCATGTACTACCTGCACACGTTCTCCAAAAAGCAGCCCGACCTCAACTGGGAGAACGAGACCGTGCGCGGCGAGGTCTACGACCTGATGCGCTTCTGGCTCGACAAGGGCATCGACGGCTTCCGCATGGACGTGATCAACTACATCTCCAAGACGCCCGAGATGCCCGACGGCCCGATGATGAACCGCCTGTACGGCAACTTCCGCCCGTACTGCCTGAACGGCCCGCGTGTGCACGAGTTCCTCCAAGAGATGAACCGCGAGGTGCTCAGCCACTACGACGTGATGACCGTGGGCGAAACGCCGGGCGTCAGTGTGGAGCAGGCGCAGCGCTACACCGGGCCGGACGAGTACGAGCTGAACATGGTGTTCCAGTTCGCGCATGTGAACCTCGATTACGATGAAAACGGCAAGTGGACGCTCAAGCGCGTGCCGCTGGACGGCCTGCGCCGCGTGCTCAGCGAATGGCAGACCGGGCTGCACGGCAAGGGCTGGAACAGCCTCTACCTCAACAACCACGACCAGCCGCGCATGGTCTCCCACTTTGGCGACGACTCCACCGAGGCGCTGCGCAGCGCCTCCGCGAAGATGCTCGGCGTGCTGATGCACATGATGCAGGGAACGCCGTACGTCTATCAGGGCGAGGAGCTGGGCATGACCAACGTCGCCTTCCCGGACATTTCGGACTACCGCGACATCGACACGCTCAACGCCTGGAACGAGATGACCGGCGAGCTGGGCGTCTCCCCGGAGCACATGTTGGCCTGCATCCACCGCCGCAGCCGCGACAACGCGCGCACCCCGATGCAGTGGAGCGCCGCGCCGAACGCGGGCTTCACCACCGGCACGCCGTGGATCGGCGTCAATCCCAACTACGAGACGATCAACGCTGAGGCGCAGGAGAACGACCCGGACAGCGTCCTCTGCTTCTACCGCAGGCTGATCGCGCTGCGCAGGAAGCTTCCCATCATCACGGAGGGTGACTATGCGCTGCTGCTTGCGAATCACCCGCAGATTTTTGCCTATCAGCGCAGATGGCAGGGACAGCGGCTCTATGTGATCTGCTCGTTCAGCGCGCAGACGTTCGATGCGCCGGAGATCCTGCCGTACTGCGGCGGGCGGCTGCTCCTGTGCAACTATGTGCCGGACGGGGACGCGCAGACGCTGCGCCCCTACGAGGCGAGGGTGTATCTGGTCGAGGCGTGAACAACACAACAGTCTGAGGAGCCGCTGCTTGCGCGACTCCTTTTCTTTGCCGTATAGGAAATTGCGTCAAAGCGTCGTATGGCGAGCACCAAGAAACAGCACTTGATCGGGCAGTTCGTAGGTGGGGGCGGGCTCATGCTACTCTCATATAAAACCGAGCTATTCGATCACCGACCGTCAGGTAACGCTTCGCTCCCTGACTGCTTTTTTCTTTGATCGCTTCGCGATATGGAAACGTTGGGGGATTTCATCCCCCAACCCCCTAGCCTGGGGACCTGTTCCCAGACCCCTTCTTCGCTTCGCGCTTATAGCTCGCTTCTATCTGAGAAAAGTATTAGCCCACTTTCTTGCCACATTTGACAGGCTGCAAAGGATATGGTAGAATCAATAATCTGTCTGCGCGACGACGCGCGGAATGCGAAAGGAAGGTCATCCATGAAACGCTTTGTGCGGTGGGACGCGCCCACCGTGAGACGGGAGGCCGGGCGGACGGCGATGCTGCTTTGCGGCGCGGCCATCCTGTCCTTCGGCCTGTTCAACGTGCACAGCCAGAGCCGCATCACCGAGGGCGGCGTGCTGGGCATGACGCTGCTTCTGCAGCACTGGTTTGGCATCACACCGGCGATCTCCGAGGCCGTGCTGGATGTGATCTGCTACCTGCTGGGCATAAAATATCTGGGGCGGTCGTTCCTGCGCTGTGCGCTGACGGCGACCGGCGGGTTCGCCTGCTTCTATGCGCTGCATGAGCGCGTGGGCTATGTGCTGCCCTACATGGGCGACCGGCCGCTGCTGGCGGCGGTCGTCGGCGCGCTGTTCGTCGGCGTGGGCGTGGGGCTGGTCGTGCGCGCCGGGGGCGCTTCAGGCGGGGACGATGCGCTGGCGCTGGTCATCACCAAGGTGACGGGCTGGCCCGTCTCCCGCGCATACCTGTTCACGGACGTGGTCGTGCTCGCGCTCTCGCTGAGCTACATCCCGGTGAAGAACATCGCCTGCTCGCTGGTGACGGTGACGCTGTCCTCGTTCATCATCGGGAAAATCCACACCGCGGGGCGGAAGAAAACGGAATCAGCATAAAGCTGCTTGAAACAGCGTGAAGCGGGGAAGGGTCCGTGGACGGGTCCCTGGCGAGGTTTGGGGCAAGCCCCGGGCAGGCTTGGGACCGGAGCCGAGCGCGCCCTGTGGGCGAAAAAGCGAGGCGGAGCGTCCGGAAACGGAAAGGACCGCTTGCGCGACTATTCCGTTTCCCGGACCGTCAGCCCATAATTTCAGAGAATCGGGTATATCCTGCCGGAACACGACCCACTTCGTCCGATTACAGAAAAATGTTCGGTTTTTGTGCTTTTGCTCCGTGCTGAACATCCTGCCGCCTTCGGGCGGCTTTTTTCGTTGTTTCGGGCGTATACAGCGGAAAAATGCCGGTTTTGCGGCAGAAATACCGAAAACGGGCCGGAAATTTCTTTCGGGGCCGGATGAATAAAGTTCGGAATGGATGTGGTGAAAGCCGGGAAGTCGTGCTATAATGTTCGCATATGATGAAAATTCGGAGGCAATGGCGCCGCAGACGACACCCGCGCCTCCTGCAATTGAGGGAGATAGACTATGGGCGGTTTCTTTGGCGTGGCCTCCAAGACGGATTGCGTGTTTGACCTGTTCTTCGGCACGGATTACCATTCCCATCTGGGCACCAAGCGCGGCGGCATGGCCGTCTGCGGCGAGGACGGCTTCCAGCGCGCGATCCACAACATCGAGAACGCGCCGTTCCGCACGAAATTCGAGCGCGACGTGGACGAGATGAAGGGTCCGCTGGGCATCGGCTGCATCTCCGATACCGAGCCGCAGCCGCTGATCGTGCGCAGCCATCTGGGGAACTTCGCCATCACGACGGTCGGCCGCATCAACAACATGGAGGCGCTTGTCAGGGAAGCGTTCGACGCCGGCACCACGCACTTTCTGGAGATGAGCGGCGGCAGCATCAACCCGACCGAGCTGACCGCGGCGCTGATCAACCGCAAGGACTCCATCCCGGAGGGCATCCGCTACGCGCAGAGCAGGATCGACGGCTCCATGTCGATGCTCGTGCTCACACAGACGGGCATCTATGCCGCGCGCGACCGCCTGGGCCGCACGCCGGTGATCCTGGGCAAAAAGGAGGGCGCGACCTGCGCGTCCTTCGAGTCCTCCGCCTATCTGAATCTGGGCTACGAGCCGTACCGTGAGCTGGGCCCGGGCGAGGTGGACTTCATCACGCCGGAGGGCGCGGAGGTCGTCCTGCCCGCGCTGCAGGAGATGAAGATCTGCACGTTCCTGTGGGTCTACTACGGCTATCCGTCCTCCTCCTACGAGGGCATGAACGTCGAGCAGATGCGCTGCAACTGCGGCGCGATGCTCGCCCGGCGGGACCACACGCAGGCGGACACCGTCGCGGGCGTGCCGGATTCGGGCACGGCGCATGCCGTGGGCTATGCGAACCAGTCGGGCATTCCGTTCTCGCGCCCGTTCATCAAGTACACGCCGACGTGGCCGCGCTCGTTCATGCCGCAGAAGCAGAGCCAGCGCAACCTGATCGCGCGCATGAAGCTCATCCCGATCGACGCGCTGATTCACGGCAAGCGGCTGGTGATGATCGACGACTCGCTGGTGCGCGGTACGCAGATGCGCGAGACGACGGAGTTCCTCTACCACAGCGGTGCGAAGGAGGTTCACATCCGTCTGGCGTGCCCGCCGATCCTCTACGGCTGCAAGTATCTGAACTTCTCGCGTTCCTCCTCGGAGTACGACCTGATCGCGCGCCGGGTGATTCGCCGGCTGGAGGGCGAGCAGGCGGACGAGAAGCTGCCGCTGTACGCCGATCCGGACACGCCGCAGTACAGGCGGATGGTGGAGGAGATCTGCAAGGAGCTCAAGTTTACGTCGCTGGAGTATCAGCGGCTCGATGACATGATGGCGGCGACGGGTGTGTCGCCCTGTAAGCTCTGCACCTACTGCTGGAATGGGAAGGAATAAAAAGGGAAAGGGAAAAAGCTGCTTCAAACAGGCGCGAAGCGAGGATGGGGTCTGGGGACTGGTCCCCAGGCGGGGTTTTAGGGGCAAGGCCCCTAACGTTTCCCTATTCACGAAAAAACGCAGGCTGAATAGTCGCCAAGGGCGACGCTTTCAGCCGCGCCTAAGTGACTTGACGCGGCGAAAACCGCAGGAAAACGGTGGTATGCGCCAATCTGCATATCATCATCCAATAGAAACAGCCGCCGCACGGCGTTCCGGAGGAGCTCCGGAGCTGTGCGGCGGCTTTGCTGTGTGCGGGCGAAATGGGCTGGGAGGGGATAACCCGTCAGGGCTCGCTTCGCTCCCTGACTACGCTTTCTTTGATCGCTTCGCGATGGGGGACGTTAGGGGCCTTGCCCCTAAAACCCTGCCTGGGGCTCTGCCCCAGACCCCGCAAGGGGCTTATGTCCGGGAAACTCGCATAATCGTGCCGCAAGCGGCACTCCTTGCGATTTCCGACGCTCCGCCTGCCTGTTTCGCCCACTGGGCGCGGCAGGCTCCGGTCCCCTTGACCCTCCCTCGCTTCGCGGCGGCTTGAAGAGAATTATCAATCAAACAGCGTCGTTGTCCGGTCCTTCTCCGTGAGCACGGTGTAGGTGCCGTCGCCCGGCGTCTGCACGCGGATGCACCCGTCGATGAGCGTGTGATACATCTGTTGTCCGTTCTTCGTGTACTTCTTCGCAATCGACAGGTCCTCGATCGTATCGCTCGTGATGAACGTGATCTGCGGCGAAACCGCCTTGCGCCAGACCGAGGTCGAGGACGTGCTCGCGCCGTGGTGGTTCGCCTTCATGATGTCGCAGTCGAGCGCGTCGCCCCAGCGCGAAACCACCTCCCGCTCGCCCGCGGCGTACAGGTCGCCTGCCAGCATCGCGGTCGATTCGCCATAGGTGAATTTGAGCGCCAGCGACTGGTTGTTGATGAACTGCGTCGCGCCGGTCGGGTAGTCCTTCGGATAGGTGATCTCCGCCGGCGGGTTGTACACATCCACGCGGACGCTGTCGCCGAACTGGAACGAGTCGCCCTCCTTCAGGTACACATGCGGCGTGTTCGCCGTCGCCTCGACATAGGCGCGGTAATAGCTCGATTTCTCGTAGACGAGCGCGCTCGAGTAGACCGTGCCGATCTCGTAGCGCGCATAGAGCGCCGGGACGCCGCCCAGGTGGTCGATATGCGGGTGCGAGATGACAAGCGCGTCGATCCGCGTGACGCCCATCGCGTCGAGCGCGTCGATGACGTACTGCGAGGCGAGGGGATGGCCGCAGTCGAGCACCATCACCTGACCGTCCGGCGAGGTGAGAATCATGCAGTCGCCGGGCTTGTCGTCGGCGACCTGCTCGCCCAGCCAGAGGAAACGGATGGTCAGCTGGCCCGCGTCGCCGCTGCGGTCGAAGATCTCCGCGGTGCGCGCGGCCTCCTGGGCGACGCCGCCGGAAAGCCAGAGCAGCATCGCGGTCAGCAGCGCGCTGAAACGAATGCGCATGGTTGTGCTCCTTTCTGAAGGAAAGGGACCGCCGAAGCGGTCCCCGGTGAAGCGTCACTTCATGGCGGCCTTGCTCATGCCCGTCATGATGTACTTTTGCAGGAAGAGGAAGAGCAGCACGATCGGGATGATCGCCATGACTGCGCCCGCCATGATCTCGTTGTAGTTGGAGACCTCCTGGCCGGCAAACGTGTTCTTGAGCTGCTGCACGCCGACGGCGATGGTGCGGCTCGCCTCCGTCTTGGTGACCATCTTCGGCCAGAAGTAGCTGTTCCAGCCGTCGATGAACGAGATGATGCTCACCGTGATGAGCGTGGGCTTGCACATCGGGCAGAGCACGTTGACGATGGTGCCGATGCGGCCCATGCCGTCGATGCGGCCGGCCTCGATGTAGCTGTCATCCACGGCCATGAAGTTCTGGCGCAGCATGAAGATGAAGTAGGCGCTGACCAGATTCGGCAGGACGATGCCCAGATACGTGTCGATCGAGTTGAGCCGCGCGATCATCACATAGATCGGGACGAAGGTGACCTGAATCGGGACCATCAGCGCGCCCAGCACGAGCATGAACAGAGCGTTCTGCCCGCGGAAGTGGCCCTTGGAGAAGCCATACGCCGCGAGCACGCCCAGCGTCAGCTGCGTGAGCATGATGCAGCAGGTCGTGATGAGCGTGTTGATCAGGTAGCGGATGAACGGCGCGCGCTGGAGCACGTTCGGGTAGTTCTCCCAGACGAACTCCTTCGGCCAGAGCGTCGGCACGGAGGAGAGCAGCTCGGTGCTCGTCTTGAAGGAGGAGATGACCATCCAGTAGATCGGGAAGAGCATGACCAGCGTGATGAACACGGAGAGCGCGGTCTGCCCGACCTTGCGGTAGACGCCGTGCGCGATGCGCAGCGAGTCGTCCGCGGCGACGATCGGCGAGATGAAGCGCATGTACAGAAGGCCGATGGCCACCACCGCTAGGAGGATGCCGCCGAAGGACAGCAGCGCGTGATAGTGGTTGGAGAAGAGGTTGAGGTCCTGCTTGAAGCTGTACTCGACGAAGCCGGGCAGCAGCCGGGCCTCCTCGAGCGTTGCGGGCACGGGGCCGTCTCCCGCGGCGAGCTTCGCGTGTTTGGCGAAGGTCGCGTTGTAGGAGATCATGCCGAAGCAGCCCAGCGCCAGCAGCAGCAGCGCGATCACCGCGAAGAACATCAGGACGTCAAAGAAGCCGCTCTGACGCATGCGGTGCAGGTGATGGATCTTCGGCCAGGAGCGCAGGTTGCGGATGCCGTCCGCCCACATGAGGGGCAGCGCGGCGATGACCAGCGCGGCGCCCAGCACGACGAGTGCGAGCCTGACCGCGCCGCTCCAGCCCATCGGGATGCCCAGGAAGGCGAGGATCAGGGACGCGACGCCGCAGAGCACCAGCCCGATACCGACTTTTTTCTTTATACTCAGCATGCTATCGCCTCCCTTACGAGTCGTAGTTGACGTTCTTGTTGGAGTATTTCATCGTGGCCATCGTGCACACCAGCAGGATGAGGAAGAACACGACCGACACCGCAGCGCCGCGCGCCGTGCGGAAATCGCTGAAGGTCAGGTTGTAGATCCACATGACCATCACGTTGGTGGCCGTGCCCGGACCGCCGGCCGTCATGACGTCCACGCTCTGGAAGACCTTCATGGAGGCGATGAACGTGGTCACGAGCAGGAACAGCGTCGTCGGGGCCAGCAGCGGCACGGTGATGAAGCGGAACTGCTGCACGCCGTCCGCGCCGTCGATGCGGGCGGCCTCGTAGTAATCCTGCGGGATGCCCTGCATCGCGGAGAGGTAGATCATCATGGCATAGCCGACCACGCGCCACGCGGTCAGAATCAGCACGCCGGCCAGGGCGGTGGAGGAATCGATCAGCCAGTGCGGGCCCGTGATGCCGAAGAGCGAGAGGAAGTAGTTGAGGATGCCCTCGGACTGGTTCGCGCCGGCGGCCGCCGGGCTGTAGAGAATCCACATGAACACGATGGCGCTCGTGGAGACCGCGATGTACTTGGGCATGAACACGATGGCGCGCATGAAGTTGAAGCTGCGGGACATGCGGTTGAACAGCAGCGCCAGCAGGATGCCGCCGACCAGCGTGATGGCGACCTCCCAGAAGGTATAGGTCGCAGTGATGCGCAGCGACTCCCAGAAGTACTTCGCGCCGGACTGGTTGAACAGCCAGTTGTAGTTCTGCCAGCCCACGAAGTTCTGGCGGCCGGTCGTCAGAATGCCCATGTCCGTGAAGGAGATGCGCACCATGTCGATGACCGGGTAGTAGACGAAGAGCAGGAAGAAGATGAGCGCCGGCTCGACGCAGAACAGGTCCTTCATGCTCTCCCAGCGCTGGCGCAGCATCATGAAGCCGTTGAAGATGAGCACGATGCCGACGATCAGCAGGATGATGGCGATGTTCATGATGGCGCTCAGCGGCGCGATCGGGATGTCGCCCTTGGTGGAGAGGTAATAGGTGCCGCCCTCGTCAAAGGCGAAGGTGAGCGCGGCGACGGGGGAGCCGTCCGCCGCAGGGGCCATCGCCTCGGCGACCGCCGCGCCGTTCTTGGCGCTGTAGAGCACCAGACGGCGGTCGGAGTCCGCCAGCGAGGAGACGGCGTAGACGGTCAGCGTGCCCGCGCTCTCCACGGTGAACTTGAGGCTGCGGTACTTGCTGTTGCCCTCGCCGGGGAGCTTGACGCTCCGGGTCAGCTCCATGCCATTGGCGAGCGTCACCGGCGCGTCCTCGTCGACCACGTTGGTCATGTAGTCCTTGGTGCCGGGGAACTGCAATCCGCCCTCGCCCTTGAGGGACTTCTTGCTCTCGCCCGGCTCAAAGTCCTGCGCGCAGATGGTGCCGGCTTCCTCGCCGGCGGTGTATTCGGCGTAGAATACATGGACGCCGCTGTCCTCGCCGTTCAGGTCGAACGAGCCGGTCACCCCGGTGCCGGTGCTCTGCGCGGTCTCGCGCGCGGAGAAGACCTGATCGGACAGGGCGCGCAGCGGGCTGAACTGCAGATCGCCGGCGAGCCAGCCGAACAGGCCGATCGCGGCGATGAGCACGCCCAGCACGATGAGCACGATGCCGACGGCACGCTGCGCGCGCGAAATGTGCCGCTGCTCGAGCTGGCGCTGCTGGGCCTTCCATTGTTTGTCGGGCGTAAGTTTCTTCACGATCTCTCATCCCCATTTCTGGCAAAAGGGCGGAGAAGCCCCGCTTCTCCGCCCTCACGAGCCGAAGTCAGTCGTTCAGGTCAAGCGCATTACTGGTCGTCCAGCGTCTCCTGAATTTCGACCGCCAGCGCGTCGAGCGTCTCCTGGATCGGAGCGCCCTCGTTGAAGATCTGGGCCAGCGCATGGCGCCAGAGGGTCGCGCAGGAGTCGTACGCCGGGTTCTGGTTGCGCGGGTTGATCCAGCCGCTCATGGAGACGATGGACTCCATCGCGGGCTTGCGGGAGAGGTACTCCGCGTACGCCTCGGTGTCCTTGACGCTCTGGCGGGTCGGGAAGTAGCCGGTCTTGTCGGCCCAGTAGAGGTTGATCTCCGGGCTGGTCATGAACATGAGGAACTGCCAGGCCGCGTTCTTCTCCGCCTGGGAGGCCGCCGCCGGGATCAGGATGGCCGCGCCGCCAACCTCGGACTTGAAGGACTCGCCGTCGTTGCCGCCCGGCAGCCAGCACATGCCGACCTCGAACGGATTCTCGGACGCGGCGACCTGCGTGACATAGGTGTCATACAGGGAGGAGGTGTGGAACACGCTGAACGCGCCGCCGTCCCAGAAGAGCTGGCGCATGTTGGAGGAGGCGTTGGTGCCGTACGCATAGTACGCGTAGCCCTTGTCGATCCACTCCTTGATCTTTGCGGTGATTTCGACGCTCTTCTCGCTGTTGACATCGGTGGTGCCGTCCTCGCAGACGGTCTCTACGCCGTTGTTCTTGTAGAGCATCTCATAGTACCAGTAGTCCCAGCCGCCGAAGACGGTGCCGTAGCGCTTGGTGCTGCCGTCCTCGTTGAAGAGGGTGGCCTTCTGAAGGAACGCGTCCATTTCGTCGAGCGTTTTGGGCATCTCGATGCCCTCGGCGTCGGCCGCGGTCTTGTTGTAGTACATGACCTGCGTGGAGATCAGGTACGGCAGGGCGATCTGCTCGCCGTCGTAGCTGGTGGAGGCGATGAGGCCCTCGCCGAAGTCCTCGATGTCATAATCGAACGCGTCGATGTACGGATCGAGCACCTCGCACAGGCCGTCCTTGCCGTAGCTGGCCGGATAGGAGGTGTTGCAGGTCACCAGCGCGGGGACGGTGCCGGTGCCGGCGGCTGCCGCGGCGATGAACTGGGTGTTGATTTCGCCATAGCTGCCGATGTAGACGGGCTCGACGGTGATGCCCATGCCGTTCTCGGCGTTGAACTTGTCCACCATGTAGTTGAGGTACTCGGTGAGCTGATCCTCATGGGCGTGCCACCAGGTGATGGTGATGGGTTCGGTGACGTCGTACTCCGTGGCGGCCAGCGCGAACGTGGGCACCAGCAGGAGGACGGCGAGCAGCAGGGCAACGAGCTTCTTCATAGATGTGAGCCTTCCTTTCCTTGTTGGGATGTCGTTCTATGGAAACGCTTGCGCGTTCCGATACAGATTTGTATACAGTGTGAAAATTTATGGCAAAACCTTGGATATATTGTAGAGTATCGGGGACGCGTTGTCAAGCAGTTTATTCAAAAATGCCGGATAAACTTCTGTAAAAGTTGGATTAAAAGTTTAGCAGGGCATGGGCAGGAGGCCACAAGGCAGATGCGGACGATGCGTGCGGAGTGTGTGCATAGCAGCGTCCGTGTGAATCCTTCGGGATTCCCCGCCGGGGAGCGCTTCATGGACCGGTTCGCGATGGAGACAGGGCTGTCCGCGGGCGGGATTCCGGACAGGGCACAAACCGGTTGCCAAAACACAGAAAACGTGTATAATGGAAAGTGACATATTCTGTCCTCCCGCAGAGGGGGACGCAGGAGGCGCGCCATGAAGGGCATCATTCTCGCCGGCGGCGCCGGCACGCGGCTGTACCCGCTGACGATGGTCACGAGCAAGCAGCTGCTCCCGGTCTATGACAAGCCGATGATCTACTATCCGCTCTCCACGCTGATGCTCGCGGGCATCCGGGAGATTCTCATCATTTCGACCCCGGAGGATACGCCGCGCTTTGAGCACCTGCTCGGCGACGGCAGCCAGTTCGGCGTGAGCCTTTCCTATAAGGTGCAGCCCTCGCCGGACGGTCTGGCGCAGGCGTTCCTGCTGGGCGAGGAGTTTATTGGAAACGACGCCTGCGCGATGGTGCTGGGCGACAACATCTTCTACGGCAACGGCTTTGGAAAGATCCTGCGCGCGGCGGTGGCCAATGCGGAGGAAAGCGCCCGCGCGACGGTGTTTGGCTACTACGTCAACGACCCGGAGCGCTTCGGCGTGGTCGAGTTCGACGAGAGCGGCCGCGTGATCTCCATCGAGGAAAAGCCGCAGCAGCCCAAGAGCAATTACGCCGTGACGGGTCTGTACTTCTACCCGAAGGGTGTCTCTGCCATGGCGCATCAGGTGAAGCCGAGTGCGCGCGGCGAGCTGGAGATCACCACGCTCAACGCCATGTATTTGGAAGACAAAGTGCTCGACGTGCAGCTGCTGGGCCGCGGCTTTGCGTGGCTGGACACCGGCACGATGGACAGCCTCGTCGATGCGGCGGACTTCGTGCGCGTGGTGGAGCAGCGACAGGGCATCAAGATCAGCGCGCCGGAGGAGATCGCCTACAAGAACGGCTGGATCACGAAGGACAAGCTGCTGGAGAGCGCGGCGCGCTACGGCAAGAGCCCCTACGGCAAGCATCTCAAGGCCGTGGCGGAGGGAAGGGTGCGGTATTAAATGAAGCGAATCGACACGAAGCTGCCGGACGTGTGCATCGTCGAGCCGGACGTGTACGGCGACCAGCGCGGCTATTTCATGGAAACTTACAATCAGAAGGCGTTCGCGGACATCGGCATCACGGCGACGTTCGTGCAGGACAACCAGTCCTTCACCGCGACGAAGGGCGTGCTGCGCGGCATCCACTTCCAGAATGCGCCGCATGCGCAGGCCAAGCTCGTGCGCGTGACGCGCGGCGCGGTGATGGACGTCGCGGTCGATCTGCGCAGGGGCAGCCCGACGTACCGTCAGTGGGTGGCGGTGGAGCTCTCCGCTGAGAACAAGCGGATGCTGTTCATTCCGCGCGGCTTCGGCCACGGCTTCAAGACGCTGACGGACGACGTGGAGTTCTGCTACAAGGTCGACGATCTGTACAGCTGCGAGTGCGACCGGGGCATCCGGTTCAATGACCCGGCGATCGGCGTGGACTGGGGCGAGGTCACGGAAAGCCTGCTCTCGCAGAAGGACACGACCGCCCCGCTGCTCGCGGACAGCGACTGCAACTTTGTCTACGGCGAAATCTGAGGAGGAACATATGACGATCATCGTGACCGGCGGCGCCGGATTCATCGGCAGCAACTTCATCTTTCACATGCTGGATAAGCACCCGGAGGACCGCATCGTCTGCCTCGACAAGCTGACCTACGCGGGCAACCTCTCGACGCTTGCCCCGGTGATGGATAACCCAAACTTCCGCTTCGTGAAGGCGGACATCTGCGACCGCGAGGCGGTGAACCGCCTCTTCGAGGAGGAGCACCCGGACATCGTTGTCAATTTCGCGGCGGAATCGCACGTGGACCGCTCCATCGAGGACCCGGGCATCTTCCTGCAGACGAACATCATGGGCACGGCGACGCTGATGGACGCCTGCCGCAAGTACGGCATCCAGCGCTATCATCAGGTGTCGACGGACGAGGTCTACGGCGATCTGCCGCTCGACCGCCCCGACCTGTTCTTCACCGAGGAAACGCCGATCCACACGTCCAGCCCGTATTCCAGCTCCAAGGCGGGCGCGGACCTGCTGGTGCTGGCGTATCACCGCACCTACGGCCTGCCGGTGACGATCTCCCGCTGCTCCAACAACTACGGCCCGTATCACTTCCCGGAGAAGCTGAT
>CAMENN010000013.1 GCA_945928315.1 uncultured Clostridia bacterium | reverse complement strand
GTGATGATGGAGCGGAACTCCTCGTTGGCCAGCACCTGGTCGATGCGCTTCTTCTCGACGTTGAGGGGCTTGCCGCGAATGGGCAGGATCGCCTGGAAGCGCCGGTCGCGGCCCTGCTTGGCGGAGCCGCCTGCAGAGTCGCCCTCGACGATGAACATCTCGTTCTCCTCCGCCCTGCGCCCCGTGCAGCTGGACAGTTTGCCCACCAGCGGCGCGGCCTCCAACTGGCTCTTGGCGCGGGCGACCTCCTTGGCCTTGCGCGCGGCCTCGCGGACCTTGCAGGCCTTGATCGCCTTCTCCACGATGGACTGCGCCACGTCCTGATTCTTGAGGTTTTCAAGGTATTCGGTCATCCGCGCATAGACGAACGTCTCGACCGCCGGACGCACCTCCGTGTTGCCCAGCTTGCCCTTGGTCTGGCCCTCGAACTGCGGATTGCGCACGAAGGTCAGCAGCACGGCGGTGATGCCCTCGCGGTAATCCTCGCCCATCAGGTTGTTGTCCTTCTCCTTGAGTGCGCCGATGCGCCGCGCGTAGTCGTTGAGCGCTCTGGTGAAGCCCGCCTTGAAGCCCATCTCGTGCGTGCCGCCCTCGGCGGTCGGGATGTTGTTGACGTAGGAGAAGATGTTCTCCGCGTAATCGTCCGTGTGCTGAATCGCCAGGCAGATGCGCACGTCGTCCTGCATGCCCTCGAGCATGAGCACGTTTTCATACAGCGGCGTCTTGTCGCGGTTGATGTATTTCACATAGTCGGACAGTCCGCCCTCGTAGTGGAAGACGGTCTGCTGCTTTTCCGGGTCCTTCTCGCGCTCATCAACGAACGTGATTTCGAGTCCCTTGTTCAGGTAGGCCAGCTCGCGCAGGCGGCGGCGCACGGTATCCGCGCTGAAGCGCGTCTCCTCGAAGACCGTGTCGTCCGGCAGGAACGTGACGCGCGTGCCATGGCGGCGGGTCGCGCCCACGCGCTCAAGCCCCGTGACCGCGCGGCCGGAGGCGATCTTCTTTTCCTTTTCGTCGTAGTTGCTCTCAAAGCGCATGCGGTAGTGACCGCCGCCGGTATTCACATCGACGACCAGCCACTTCGAGAGCGCATTGACCACGGACGCGCCGACGCCGTGCAGGCCGCCGGAATAATTGTAGCTCTCATGATCGAACTTGCCGCCGGCGTGCAGCTTGGTGAAGATGACCTCCACGCCGGTGATGCCCAGCTCCGGGTGAATATCCACAGGCATGCCGCGGCCGTCATCCTCCACGCTCGCGCTGCCGTCCTTATGCAGCTCCACACGGACGCTTCTGGCATAGCCGTTGGCCACCTCGTCGATCGCATTGTCCACGATCTCCCAGAGCAGGTGGTGCAATCCGCGCGAGCCGGTCGAGCCGATGTACATGCCCGGACGCATCCGGACGGCGTCGAGCCCCTCGAGCACCTTGAGCATGCCCGCCGTGTATGTTTTCGCCATTGATCAAGCCCTCCTTGCGATCGTACAACGCTATATATTACCATAACCTCCCGTTTTTTGCAATTCCTTATTCTGCCCGCATTTCCGCCTGCGGACGTGTGCGCATTCCCCATGTTTTGCCGCATGCATCGTCCGGCGCGCCGCCGGACATGCTATGCGCATCCATTCCATCGAAGAAAGCGAGGTCGTTTCCATGTCACTTGGCATGATTCTTCTGGTCGTGCTCGCGCTGCTGATCCTCTTCGGCGTGCTCCAGCGCGTTCTCGACCGCATGGCGCTCACGGACAAGCAGGCGCTCCTTTGCGTCGCGGCGATCTTCATCGGCGGCTGGCTGCCCGACCTGAACCTGGGCGCGGTCACACTCAACTGGGGCGGCGCCATCGTCCCGCTGGCGGTGTGCGTCTATCTGTTCTTCCATGCGGGCACGGGCATGGAGCGCGGGCGGTGCCTGGTCGCCTCCGTGCTCACGGCGGCAGCCGTCTACGCCATCAGCGTATTCTTCCCCGCCGACCCGGTCACGATGCCCTTTGACCCGATGATCCTCTACGGGCTGTGCGGCGGCGCGATCGCGTGGATTCTCGGCCGCTCCCGCCGCAGCGCGTTTGTCGCGGGCATCCTCGGCGTCATTCTCGCCGACGCGGCGGTCGGCGTCGTCAACTGGCGCAATGGCATCAGCCAGACCGTGCATCTGGGCAGCGCGGGCGCGCTCGACGCGGTGGTGCTCTCCGGCGTCACCGCCGTGCTGCTGTGCGAGCTGTTCGGCGAGCTGATGGAGCGTATCGCCCGCGGCCGCGAGCAGCACGCCGCAGAAGGAGGTCAGCACGCATGAAGGAAAAGGGACTTCGCCTGCTGCTCTCCCTGGCGCTGGCCGTCATGCTCTACGCAGCCTGCACGGCGCCGGTCTCCGCGGAGGAAGCGGAGGGCGACGATGCCGCGGAGCAGCTGCACGTCGTCCTCGATTCCGCGGGCGCGAAGCTGTTCACGTTCTGCGGCGCGCTGCACGAGGGCGATGAGTATATCGCGCAGGACAACGCGCTCTACCGCATCGCGACGGTCTCCGGCAGCTCCGCCATCGCTGAGCGCATCGGCGAGGAGACCATGCCGGACGTCTCCTGGCTGGACACCGGCGAGGCACAGGCCGTCTTTGCGGACATGAGTGTCCCCGCCGCCGGCAACTCCGGCAGCGATACAGACAGCCGGAAGCTCATCGCGATGTACGTCACCCACAGCGACGAGAGCTATGTGCCCTCCGACGGCACGCAGAGCATCAACGGTCAGGGCGGCATCTACGACGTGGCCCGCGAGTTCCGCGACGCGCTGCAGGCGCAGGGCATCGATGTCATCCTCGATGAATCGACGCATTTGCCGCACGACTCCGGCGCCTACCGCCGCAGCCGTCAGACGGCGGAGCGCCTGTTGCAGAAGCAGCCGGACGCCATCATCGACATCCACCGGGACGGCATTCCCGACCAGAGCGAATATACCTGCACCATCAACGGTGAGAATGCCTCGCAGGTGCGCCTGCTCGTGGGCCGCAGCAACCAGAACAGCGGGGTCAACCGCGAGTTCGCCAAGGAGATCAAGGCCGTGGCGGACAAGCAGTATCCCGGCCTGATCAAGGACATCTTCATCGGCAAGGGCAACTACAATCAGGACCTCTCGCCCAACGCGATCCTCATCGAGTTTGGCACGCACACCATCAGCAAGGAGCGCGCGCTGGAATCGACCGGCCTGATGGCCAACGTCGTGAGCACGGCGCTCTACGGCCCGCAGACGGGCAGCGCCAGCGCTGAAGGAGCCTCGTCCTCCGCGCAAAAGACGCAGAGCGCCGAAAAGACGAAGGGCTCCGTCTCCGGCATCGCCTGGCTGATCATCGCCGTGGTGGTGGGCGCGGTCATCTTCCTGCTGGCTCAGACGGGCGGCGGCAAGGCCATGACGCGCAAGCTCGGCCGCAATGTCAGCGAGATGACCGGTGGCCTGATGGGCAAAAGGCCGGAGGACGAGACCTGATTTTCCCATCCCAAAGCGTTCCGCAGCGACGGGACGCTTTTCCTCTTTTCCAAATCCGCTTGACTTTGGCGGCAAGATCGTTCATAATATGGTGGGTTAATTTGAGAGCGGGCCTTGTCCGCGGGATCTGAAGAGGTGTTTTGTTCGCATGTCACAGCGCATTGTGGCCGTGGCGCCCGGCTCACTGGCCGCCCGCAGCGGCATTCGCGCGGGTGAGACGCTCGTCTCCATCAGCCGCACGCCGGTGCTCGATCAGGTGGATTACCAGTTTTTGACGGCACGCCCGTCGCTGGAGCTGCTGCTCACAGACGAGCAGGGCCGTGAGCGCACCGTGCACATCCATAAGCTGACGGAGGAGCCGCTGGGGCTCACGCTCGAGTCCTCGCTGATGAGCTGTCCCAAGACGTGCGCCAACCACTGCATGTTCTGCTTCATCGAGCAGATGCCGCCGGGCATGCGCCCGAGCCTGTATGTGCGTGACGACGACTGGCGGCTTTCGCTCATGGCGGGCAACTTCGTGACGCTGACCAACCTCCCCGCCCGGGAGATGGACCGCATCATCGAGCGCCACGCCAGCCCGCTCTACATCTCCGTGCACACGACCAACGGCGAGCTGCGCAAGAGGATGCTGCATCACATCCATGCAGACCGCATCATGGAGCACCTGCGCCGCTTCGCCGACAACAACATGAGCTTCCACTGCCAGATCGTGCTCTGTCCCGGGATCAACGACGGGCCGGAGCTTGAGCGCACGCTCACGGACCTTGCGTCCCTCGCGCCGCATGCGCTGACCGCCGCGCTGGTGCCCGTGGGCCTGACGCGCTACCGCGAGCACCTCACCCCCCTTCGTCCCTACACGAAGGAGGAAGCCGCCGAGGTGGTGCGCGTCGCCCATGCATTCCAGCAGCGGATGCTGAGCGAGCACGGCACGCGCTTTGTCTTCCCGTCGGACGAGTTCTATCAGATCGCCGGGCTGCCGATTCCGGACGTGGAGAGCTATGAGGACTTCCCGCAGTTTGAAAACGGCGTGGGGCTGCTCTGCCGCCTGCGCGATGAATTTCTGACAGCCCTGCGTCTGGATCCCGACGACAGCGGGGCCGTCCCCCGACGCGTCGTCATGGCGACGGGCACGTCCGTGGCCGGCTTCATGCGCGAGCTGGTCAGCGCGCATCCCGTCCCGGGCGTTGACATCGACGTGCGCCCCATCCGCAACGTCTTTTTCGGCGAGACGGTCACGGTCTCCGGCCTCATCACCGGGCAGGACCTGGTCGCGCAGCTGCGCGGCGTCCCCGCCGACGAAATACTCATCACTGAAAGCATGCTCCGGGAGGGTGAGGACATCTTCCTGGACGACATGACGCTTGAACAGGCGCAAAGCGCATTGGGCATCCGCATCACGCCCGTCCCCGACGACGGCGCCGAGCTGCTCTATGCCCTGCGCGGAACGGAGGAAACACATGGCTAAACCCCTTGTCGCCGTGGTCGGCAGGCCGAACGTCGGCAAATCCACCTTCTTCAACAAGATCGCCGGACGGCGCATCTCCATCGTGGAGGACACCCCCGGCGTCACCCGCGACCGCATCTACGCGGACTGCGAGTGGCTGAACCACAAATTCACGCTGATTGACACCGGCGGCATCGAGCCGCGCACGGACGACATCCTGCTCAAACAGATGCGCCGTCAGGCGGAGATCGCCATCGAGACGTGCGACGTCATCCTCTTCTTCACCGACGGACGCGCGGGGCTGACGGCGGATGATCAGGACGTGGCGACCATGCTGCGCCGCAGCCACAAGCCGGTCATTCTGGTGGTCAACAAGGTCGACTATCAGGAGATGAGCGACACGGTGTACGACTTCTACGCGCTGGGCCTGGGCGATCCGTTTCCCATCTCCTCCACGAACATGCTGGGCCTGGGCGACCTGCTCGATGAGATGGTCAGCCGCTTCCCGGAGGACAAGGATTCCACCGAGGAGGACGAGCACACCATTCAGATCGCCGTCGTCGGCCGACCGAACGTGGGCAAGTCGAGCCTCGTCAACCGGATTCTCGGCCAGGAGCGCTCTATGGTTTCCGACATCGCGGGCACCACGCGCGACGCCATCGACACGGCCTTCGTGCGCGACGGACAGCGCTACAACATCATTGACACCGCGGGCATCCGCCGCAAGCGCGCCATCGAGGAGGAATCCATCGAGCGCTACAGCATCGTGCGCGCGCTTGCCGCCGTGCGCCGTGCCGACGTCGCGCTGATCGTCATCAACGCGGAGGACGGCGTCACCGAGCAGGACACCAAGGTCGCGGGCTATGTCCACGAGGAGGGCAAGGCCGCGGTCATCGTCGTCAACAAGTGGGACGCCATCGAGAAGGAAACCGGCACCATGGAGGAGTACCGCAAGAAGGTCATCGAGGACCTCAAATTCATGGACTACGCCCCGGTGATCTTCATCTCCGCGCTGACGGGCCAGCGCGTTGGCAAGGTGCTCGATACCGTCAGGGGCGTCTATGAGCAGACCTCCCGGCGCATCACCACGGGCCTGCTCAACGACATCCTCGCCGACGCGACCGCCGCCCTCCAGCCGCCGTATTCGAACGGCCGCCGCCTCAAAATCTACTACGCGACGCAGCAGAGCGTCTGCCCGCCGACGTTCGTCTTCTTCGTCAACGACGAAAAGCTCATGCACTTCGCCTACCAGCGGTATCTGGAGAACCAGTTCCGCAAGTCCTTCGGCTTCGAAGGAACGCCGCTTCGCTTCATCCTGCGCGAAAAGAAACAAAAGGAGGACTGACCGATGCTCCGCATGATTCTCACCCTCGTCATCGGCTATCTGCTTGGAAGCATCTCCACCGGCGTGCTGCTCTCCAGGCTGGTCAAGAACAGCGACATCCGCAGCCAGGGCAGCGGCAACTCCGGCACAACGAACATGCTGCGCGTGCACGGCCGCGCGATGGCGCTCTCGACCTTCGTCGGCGACATCCTCAAGGGCATCATCGCCGTCTTTGTGGGCAAGGCGCTCGTTGGCGGAACGCTGGGCGGGCTGCTGGGCGTCGCGGGCGCGGTGCTCGGCCACAGCTACCCCATCTTCTTCGGCTTCAAGGGCGGCAAGGGCATCGCCACCAGCTTTGGCGCGCTGCTCTTCGTCTTCCCCTGGCAGGCGCTGACGGCATTTTGCGTGTTTCTGCTCATCGTGTTCTTCACGCACTACGTCTCCGCGGGCTCCATCGCCGCTGCGGTGACGTTCCCGCTGCTCGTCGTGCTGAGCACGCCGTATGACCCGCTGATCTGGGGCCTGTCCATCCTCATCGGCGGCTTCGTCATCTACCGCCATCGCGGCAACATCGTGCGCCTTGTGCAGCACAGGGAGAGCCGGCTGGATTTCAGCTCGCTCACCGGAAAAAAGAAATAACAGACTGCGCGCCGCCCGGTCTTCTGCCGGGCGGCGCGCTTTATGTACGGGTGGCCGGGATGATCAGCACAGACTGCGGAGATTCACTGTCAGGTATCGCTTCGCGACGGGGCTACGTTGGGACTGCCGTCCCAAACCCCACAAGGGATTCCATTCCTTGACCCTTCCCCGCTTCGCGCTGTTTCAGGCACTTCTGTGCTTATCGGGTTCAGGTCTGCGCCTCATCCTCGGTCGGCAGGTCGCGCCGCCTTGTGGGCAGGCAGATGACCTGGCCGGTCACAAAATCGCTGGGCAGCAGGTTCGGATTGAGCCGCAGCAGCTGCTCGACGCTCGTGCCGTTGAGCTCCGCGATCTCGTCGATTGTGTCGCCCTCCTGCAGCCGGTAGACCGGGCCGCCGTTCTCGCACAGGCCGCGGTCGCCGCTGGGCGGCACGCAGAGCACGTCGCCGGGGCGCAGCGCGGTCAGGCGGATATCCTCATTGTATTCCCGCAGCGCGCGCAGGGAGACGTTGGAGGCCACCATCACGTCCACCACACTCTGCCCCGGCTGCACGGTATAGGCCGCAGACCCGACCGGGCACGAGCGTCCCTCGCCCGTGGGCACGCAGAGGATGTCCCCCACCAGCAGCCTGCCCGCGGCGATGGCCGGGTTGGCGTTCATCAGCGCGCGCACGCTCACGCCGAACTTTCTTGCGATCAGGTAAAAGCTGTCTCCGCGCTGCACGGTGTAGGACTGGCTGCCCACCGGACAGTTGGCGCTCTCCGGCTCCAGCGCGACCTGATTGGCAATATCCTGCATCTGAACGTTGGTTTGATCCATGAAAAACAGCCCCTTTCGACGTTCTGCTAAGAGCTTATGCGTCGCGGGGCTGTTTGTGTCAGGGATTTTCTCAGGTGAGTGGGTTACCCTCGTGGTCAAAGAGCGGCAGCTTTTCGAGGTAGATGATGTCCTCACGCGCCTGCGCGTCGCCCTCGGCCAGGATAGCCATGCGGCCGCAGATCTCGCCGCCGGCCTCGGTCACCAGCTTTTCAAGCGCCGCCAGGGACTCGCCGGTGGAGATCACGTCGTCCACCACGAGGATGCGCTTGCCCTTCATGAGCGCAGCGTCCTCGCCGTCCAGGTACAGCTTCTGCACGTGGTCGGTGGTGATGGAGCGCACCTCTACGCTGAACACGTCGCGCATGTAGAGCTTGGCGCCCTTGCGCGCGAGCAGCCACTTCTTCGCGCCGCACTGGCGGGCCATCTCATAGGCCAGCGGAATGCCCTTGCTCTCCGCGGTGATGATGTAGTCAAACGCCGGAGCCTTCGCCAGCAGATCGCGTGCGCAGGCGACGGTCAGCTCGCAGTCGCCGAAGATGACGAACGCACCGATGGAGAGCTTGTCATTGAGCGGACAGATGGGCAGGTCGCGCTCGCAGCCCGCGATGGTCATATGATAGTGTGTCGGCATATGGATACCTTCTTTCGTTTTGCTCCGCGCGCCGCGCGGTATCTTCACATGTTTATTATACACTGATTCCTTTCCTTGTCAATTGCCCACTTGTGCGCTTTTGCCGCACGATTTTGGGATTCTCTGCCCGTTCATTCGTTTCAGCAGCTCCCATTCCCTCAGTCCTGCGCAGCCTACAGACCCGGCTTTCGCGAAACAGATGACCATACCGTGGGGATTTCCGTCCTGATCCGGTGCTTTCGGGCACCCTTCCCGCGCGTTTTTGTATCCGGCGTCACAAATCCCGGGAACTGTGTCTTTTCCTTCATATATGCGTGCCAAGAATTCATCTTTTTTCCCTTCGCTTTCGCTTGACGGGCCGCATGCGTCGTGATAAGATGGGAGACAGCGCCCTGAGTCCCTACCGGGCTCCGGGCATTCCGGAATCAATATCTTGTATCTTCATACGTCATTTGACGATTTGTACACCATATATAGAGAAACGAGGAGCCTATGTACATCATCAAGAAGGACGGAACCCGAGAGCCGTTCAACATCGACAAGGTGGTCAGTGCCGTCTCCAAGAGCGCCGGACGGGTGCTCTATACCCTTTCACCCGAGGAGATCGACTTCATCTGCCGGTTTGTCACCGAAAAGTGCGAAGCACTGGGCACCGATGGCATCGGGATCCAGCAGATGCACAACTTCGTGGAGGGCGCGCTCGATCAGATCAATCCGGCCGTCGCCAAGTCCTACCGCGATTACCGCAACTACAAGACCGACTTCGTGCAGATGCTCGACGAGGTCTACAAGAAGTCCCAGTCGATCATGTACATCGGCGACAAGGAGAATTCCAACGCGGACAGCGCACTCGTCTCCACCCGCCGCAGCCTCATCTTCAACCAGCTCAACAAGCAGCTCTATCAGAAGTTCTTCCTCACCGTCGAGGAGCTGCAGGCGCAGCACGACGGCTACATCTACATCCACGACATGTCCGCCCGCCGCGACACCATGAACTGCTGCCTGTTCGACGTGGGCGCCGTGCTCAGCGGCGGCTTTGAAATGGGCAACCTGTGGTACAACGAGCCCAAGACGCTCAACGTCGCCTTCGACGTCATCGGCGACATCGTGCTCTCCGCGGCCAGCCAGCAGTACGGCGGCTTCACCGTCTCCTGCGTCGATCAACTGCTGGACAAGTACGCCGAGGCGAGCTACGCGATGTTCATGAAGCGCTACCTGGGCATGGGCCTTTCCCCGGAGCGCGCCGAGGAGGAGACGATGAAGGACATCGTCAACGACTTCGAGCAGGGCTTCCAGGGCTGGGAGTACAAGTTCAACACCGTCGCGTCGAGCCGCGGCGACTATCCCTTCATCACCATGACGCTGGGCCTCGGCCAGACGCGCATGGCGAAGCTCGCCAGCAAGCTCTTCCTCAAGGTACACGCGGGCGGCCAGGGCAAGAAGAACAACAAAAAGCCCGTGCTCTTCCCCAAGCTCGTCTTCCTCTACGACGAGAACCTGCACGGTCCCGGCAAGCCGCTCGAGGACGTGTTCGAGGCGGGCGTGGAGTGCTCGTCCAAGACCATGTACCCGGACTGGCTCAGCCTGACCGGCGAGGGCTACGTCGCCTCCATGTACAAGAAATACGGCGCGGTCATCAGCCCGATGGGCTGCCGGCCGTTCCTCTCCCCGTGGTATGAGCGCGGCGGCATGGAGCCCGCGGACGAGGACGACAGGCCCGTGTTCGTCGGGCGCTTCAACATCGGCGCGGTGTCGCTGCACCTTCCGCTGATCCTGGCGAAGGCGCGCAAGGAAAACCGGGACTTCTACGAGGTGCTCGACTACTACCTCGAGCTGATCCGCCGCCTGCACATCCGCACCTATGCCTATCTGGGCGAGATGCGCGCGAGCACCAACCCGCTGGCCTACTGCGAGGGCGGGTTCTACGGCGGCCATCTCGGCCTGCACGACCGGATCAAGCCGCTACTCAAATCCGCGACGGCCTCATTTGGCTACACCGCGCTCAACGAGCTGCAGGAGCTCTACAACGGCAAGAGCATCTATGAGGACGGTCAGTTTGCGCTTGAGGTCATGCAGCACATCAACGAAAAAATCAACGAGTTCAAGCGCGAGGACGGCAACCTCTACGCCATCTACGGCACGCCGGCCGAGAGCCTGTGCGGCCTGCAAATCGAGCAGTTCCGCAAGCTCTACGGTGTGGTGGAGCACGTTTCCGACCGCCCGTACGTCTCCAATTCGTTCCACTGCCACGTGACCGAGGACATCACGCCGATCCAGAAGCAGGACAGCGAGGCGCGCTTCTGGAACCTCTCCAACGGCGGCAAGATCCAGTACGTCCGCTATCCCATCAGCTACAACAAGGATGCCATCCGCACGCTGATCCGCCGGGCGATGAAGATGGGCCTGTACGAGGGCGTCAACCTCTCGCTGGCCTACTGCGAGGACTGCGGCTATCAGCAGCTGGAGATGGACGTCTGTCCCAAGTGCGGCAGCCGCAACCTCACGAAGATCGACCGCATGAACGGCTATCTCTCCTATTCCCGCGTCCACGGCGAGAGCCGACTCAACGACGCGAAGATGGCCGAGATCGCAGAACGAAAGAGTATGTAAGGCAGGACGCTTCCGATGAATTATCACAACATCACCGTCGATGACATGCTAAACGGCGACGGGCTGCGCACTGTGCTGTGGGTCGCGGGCTGCGATCATCACTGTCCCGGATGCCAGAACCCGCAGACGTGGGATGCCTGCGGCGGGATTCCGTTCGACGAGGCGGCGAAAGCCGAGCTGTTTGCCGATCTCTCGCGCGATTACATCAGCGGCATCACCTTCTCCGGCGGCGACCCGCTTTACCCCGCCAACCGGGAGACCGTCGGCGCGCTGATTCGGGAGATCCGCCGGACGCTGCCGGGAAAGACCATCTGGCTCTATACCGGCAGCCTGTTTGAGGAAATCCGGGAGCTGCCCTTTCTCCCGATGATCGACGTGATCGTGGACGGCCCGTATATCGAGGCGCTGCGGGACACGCAGCTTCACTGGAAGGGCAGCAGCAACCAGCGCGTCATCGACGTTGCGCGCACACTGAGCGAAGGAAAAATCGTCCTCTGGGCGTAAAGGAGCATCATCATGGTACGCATCGCCAGGTTTGAAAAGGTTTCCGTCAAGCAGTTCGTAAGCGACTGGATCGCCACCTTCCCGCAGCAGATGCTCGAGCAGGCCATCATGGCCTATGAGCACATCCAGCTGCCCCGCCGCGCGACGAGCGGCTCTGCGGGCTACGATTTCTTCGCGCCCGTCGGATTTGAGCTGCCCGCGGGCGGCAACATCAAAATCCCCACGGGCGTTCGGGCGATCATCGAGGAAGGCTGGGTGCTCACCCTCTATCCGCGCAGCGGTCTGGGCTTCAAATACCGCTTCCAGCTGGACAATTCCGTCGGCGTGATCGACAGCGACTATGCGCGCTCGGACAACGAGGGGCACATCTTTCTGCGCATGACCAACGACAGCCGCGAGGGCAAGGGGCTGCGCATCGCCGCTGGAACGGCCTTTGCGCAGGGCATCTTCCTGCCGTTCGGCATCACCGTAGACGACGAGGCCAGCGCCGTGCGCAACGGCGGCTTCGGCTCCACAACGCGCGCGTGAGGTCCCGCCATGTCCTTCACTGCCATCGATTACCCTGCTGACCGCCAGGCGCGCTATACCCTGCTCCTCGAGCAGGCCGACGCGCTGACCGACGGCGTTTCTCACCCCATCGCCAATCTGGCGAATCTTGCCGCACTGCTGTGGCAGGGGCTTGAGGACATCAACTGGTGCGGCTTTTACCTGATGGACGGCAGCGCGCTGATGCTCGGCCCGTTCTGCGGTCTGCCCGCCTGCATCCGCATCCCGCTCGGACGCGGCGTCTGCGGCACAGCGGCGGCGCGGGACAGCGTCCAGCTCGTCCCGGATGTGCACGCCTTTCCCGGGCACATCGCCTGCGACAGCGCATCCAATTCGGAGATCGTGCTGCCGATTCACGCGGAGGGGCGCGTCATCGGTGTGCTGGATATCGACAGTCCGACCATTGGTCGGTTTTGCGAAACGGACCGAGAGTCTCTTTTGAAAGTCGTCGACCTGATCGAAGCGAGATGCGATTTCTCGCAGACGGGGTATTCTCTCCGATAATCTCCTTTCACGACACAAAAGGCAACGGAAGCTCGTATCCGTTGCCTTTGTTTTCTATTGCTTTCCGCGCTCATGGAGCAGGCTGACCAGCGGATTGCGCCTGACCTCCACGTCTGTCTTCGGGCAGAGCTCCTGGCAGCAGTAGCAGCGGATGCACCTCGTGAGATCGACCTGCGGTCTGCGGTGCTCATCCATATGGATTGCCTTCGCCGGACAGGCGCGCTCGCATGTGCCGCAGCCATCACATCTTCTGTGCGTAAACACGGGCCGCGGACGCAGCGCTTGCGGGAGGCGATTCACCATGTTCACCCAGCCGCTCCGCTTTGTGCGCATGGGAATATCAAAGTCGCGCACAATCAATGTCTCGATGGGATCGCCCACGCACGAATACGGTCCCAGCAGGCCGCGCCGCTTCGCTGCGCGCAGCGTCGTTACCGATTCCGGATCGAGTCCGATGAGCGCTGCACCGACCGCGTCCACCTGATGCGGGTTTTCGCCGCCGACCAGCGCGCCGATGGTCCGCGGACGCCCGCCGGACGGCCCCTCTCCCTCCATGCCCTCGACCGCGTCCAGCAGCGCGAAGCAGGGCTTCACACAGGCGCACAGATCGACGAGCATCCGGGAAAACAGCTCTGCCTGCGGGTATCGGGCGTGATATTCGACCTTTGTGGTGCCGGGCACACAGCCATAGAGGTTCTTGACGCAGCCGGTCATCGTCGTCAGGCCGTGCGTCTTCAGCTTGCCGACAGTGATCACCGCGTCCACCCGATCGAGCACGCCGATCAGATCGAGCTGCTTCGCCGCGTCCCCCTCGGGGAAGGTGCGCGTCGTCACGCTGAAATCGTCGTTCAGCGCGCAGCCCAGCTCCTCGGCCACGGCGCGAATCCCGCACGTATCGTACACGCCTGCGAGCATGCCGCGGGTGAACGGTCCGCCCGGACTGTCCGCAAAGACCGGCACGCCGCCCGCCTTCTGGACGGCAAACGCAACCGCCCGCGCCACCTCGGGATGCGTCGTTGTCGCGCGGTCGGGCGTGCGCTTCATCAGCAGATTCAGCTTGATGAGCACGCGCATGCCCGGCTGAACAAACCGCTCCGCGCCGCCGCAGAGCGAAAACACCCGTTCCACCGCTCGCTCCACAGCCGCGCGGTCATAATCCGTGCATCGCACAAGCGCCACTTCGTCCATGCCTTATGCCTTCCTGCTCGCCAGCACGCGCTCGATGATCCGCGCCACACCGCACTCGTCATTGGTCGCCGTCACATAGCGGCACACACGACGGACCGCTTCCGATGCGTTGCCCATCGCGACGCTGTGGTAGGCGTATTGCAGCATGCTCAGGTCGTTCTCCTCATCACCCACGGCCATGACCTCCTCACAGGAGAGGCCGAGATGCCGCGCCGTGTACCCGAGGGCCGCACCCTTGCCGGAGTGCTGCGGGACGATCTCAATGTTGTGCGGCGAGGAGCTCGAAATCTGCAGTGCCGGAAATTCAGACCGAAGTCTGCTTCTGATCAAACCGACCTTGGTCTGTTCCTCTTGCGTGCCGACGATAAACATCTTCATGACGCCGCGCGTCGCCGCAGCATAGACGGAATCACGGCCGTAGTCCACGCGAACGAGCTTTCGCTTCGCGAGGTGGTATTCGGGGTTCGCCGCGCTGGGCAGCGTGCTTACGCGCCCATCCTCAAAGACGTTGACCATGAATCCCAGATCCATGACGCGGTCCAGTACCGCCAATGCGTCCTTCGGATCAAAATCCCGACGGAAGAAGATCGTTCCCTCCGGCAGCGGCGCGTCCGCGGCCCGTGAGCCGTTGCTGCCGATGATCATGACGGGCAGATCCAGACGGTGGGCAAAGTCGCTTGCATCCTCGAGCAGCCTGCCCGTGCAGATGCACACCCGTATGCCTGCCGCATGTGCGCGGCGGATGGCCAGCACGTTCTCCTGCGGCACAGTCCAGTGATCGCCCGCCAGCAGCGTGCCGTCCATGTCCAGCGCGATGAGTTTGACCCGCTTCATCCTCTGATCCCCTTTCAGAAAGGACAGTTCACCGAAAAGCTGCGCCCGTCCAGATAGGCCAGCGCGCCCGACGCGTGCACAACCAGCCGGGTCGCCCAGAGCTGCTGTCGCCGAAGGCCCAGCTGACGGTTGATCGCCCGGTCGCCGTACTTGTCATCCCCGAGAATCGGATGGCCGATGTGCGCCAGATGAGCACGGATCTGATGCGTGCGCCCGGTGATCAACTCCACCTCCAGCCGGGCAAATTCGCCCGGCTCCATCACGCGGTATGCCGTCACGATCTCCTGTGCGCCGCGCGCCGGATAATCTGTCACGGCGACGCGCGAGAGCTGGGCGTCCTTGCGCAGCCACGCGCGCATCGTCTCCTGCTCGCGGGATGGACATCCTTTGACGCGGCAGGTGTAGAATTTCTGGAACGTCCGCGCCGTAAACGCTTCAACCGCCGCCTCATAGGCCGCGTCATCCTTCGTCAGCAGAAGCAGACCACCGGTCTGTACGTCGAGTCGATGGCACAACCGAACGTGGTCGGTTTTCTCCCCTCGCGTCTTCAGGCAGGCGATTGCCCGGGTGAGCACGCTGTCTCCCTCGAGCGGACTGTCCTCATTCTGCGAAGGAATTCCCTGCGGCTTGTTGATGAGCAGCACATGCGCGTCCTCGAAGACGATATCCGGCGCGGGCAACGCCTTCCGCTCCGCCTGAACGACGCTCTTCGGCCAGAACACGCGGATTTCCTGCCCCTCGCATACACGCACATCGCCGGAAATGCGTACGCCGTCGATGCGCACGTCCCGCTTTTTGATCGCCTCGCGCACGGCCCATGCCGGCACATCGGCCGCCGCCTGCATCAGCAGCTGCGAAAGCATCAGGCCGTCCTTTTCCTTCGCCACGCGCATCTGCATCGCTCTGTCCTCCCCGACTGTTCACTGAAATGAGGCGTCCTCGCTGCACTCCATCCATTTGGGCAGCATGTAGTACATGTCCGCCAGCGCGCCGCGCACGGATGCAGACAGATAGACGATCATCGACGACTGGAGCACCTCCTCCATCGCCGCAAGCGGCGCACCCTGCTTGCACAGGAAGCGGATCGTCCGCGCCACATCCTGCTCGCGCAGACCGTCGCGCAGCGTCCCGGCGATGGCGAGCTCCAGCTCACGCTGCAGGGGAATCTCCTCCGGCAGGATGTCCATCGAGGTCTGCAGGCTCTGCGGCGGAAGCAGCATGCCCGTCTTCCGCCGCCCATCCGCAATCATGTGCCGCGGATCGGCCAGCGCGCTGTGGACGAGCAGCACGCCATCGCTGTAATCCACACAGTCATAGCTTGCCCAAAGGTATCGCCTGGCCAGCTGAAGCGCGAGCTCATTGCGCCCTTGCTTGCCCAGCACGTCGCGAAGGATCATCTGCTGCGGCTGCCGGTCGTCCATCGCGCCGACCCGGTAAAGCGTGCTGGTCATGAAGCCATGGAAGACGTCAAAGCGCCGCCGGACCGCCTCATGCTCCTCCCGCGCAAACGCACGGGCGACAGGCTGCACCACAGGACGCTCCAGCTCCACATATGGTTTGCCCGAGATCATGCCGACGTTCGCCCACAGCCGAAGCGACAGCGCGCGGGCCGCCTCCAGCTCCAGCGTGTCCTCGATCTGCGCGCACCCGCCCAGAATCAGCGCGCGCTCCACGAGCGCATGCTCCTCCTGAGACAGGCAGTCCGCCTGCTGCTCGATGCTGCCCAGCACGGTCCGCCAGACCTCGTTTTCCTGCTGCGCGCGCATCGGCTTGCGCGGCACATCCTGCCAGCACTGCTCCAGCTTGCGCTCGAACGCGCCTGCGCCGAGGTTTTCCAGCCGGCTCGAGCCCAGCGGCGGCAGCTGGGCAACCATCTGCTCAAACCGCCTGCGCTGCATCGCCTCGATCGTCTTGTCCTGCCAGCCCCCGATAAAAGTCTCTTCCTGCCTGAACATGTCCGTCCCCCCCTGAGAATCAATATGGATGCTCCCTCACCGGTAGTTCAGGGCAAGAGAATGGCACCCGTGTAGCCATGGGTGCCATTTACCTGCGTTTATCTTCTGAAAACCCTGCTCAGTCCACGCGCACGATCCAACCGAACGGATCCTCGACCTCACCGAACTGGATGCCGGTGAGCGTGTCATAGAGCTTCTGCGTCAGCGGTCCGATCTCGCCGCCGGAGATGGTGATCTCACGATCCTTCCAGGCGAGACGGCCAACCGGGGAGACAACAGCCGCCGTACCGGAGCCAAAGGCCTCCTCAAGCGTGCCGTTGTCCGCGGCGTCAAACACATCCTGCACGGTGATGCGGCGCTCGTCCACCGGGATGCCCATCTTACCGGCCAGCTTGATGATGGAGTCGCGGGTGATGCCGCCCAGGATGGAGCCCAGCAGCGGCGGCGTGACCAGCGCATCCTTGAACTTGAAGAACATGTTCATCGAGCCAACCTCCTCGATGTACTTGTTCTCCTTGCCGTCGAGCCAGAGCACCTGCTCATAGCCCTTCTCCTCGGCCTTCGCGCCGGCCAGAATGGAGGCCGCGTAATTGCCGCCGGTCTTGGTGAAGCCCACGCCGCCCTTGACCGCGCGCACGAGCTCCGGCTCCACATAGATGCCCACCGGGGCGAGTCCCTTCGGGTAGTACGCGCCGGACGGCGAGCAGATGATGAAGAAGCGGTAGGTGTGGGAGGCGTGCACGCCCAGCATCACGTCGGTCGAGATCATCGTCGGACGGATGTAGAGCGAGGTGCCCGGCGCGGAGGGAACCCAGTCCGCATCGGCCTTGATGAGCGCCAGCAGACCGGCCATGGCCTGCTCGACGTCGATCTCCGGCATGCCCATGCGGGCCGCGGAGCGGTTCATGCGGGCAAAGTTGTCGCGCGGACGGAACAGCTGCAACCCGCCGTCCTTGCGGCGGTAGCACTTCATGCCCTCGAAAATCTCCTGCGCATAGTGGAAGACCGTGCAGGCCGGATCCATCACGAACGGGCCGTACGGCACCACGCGGGCGTCATGCCAGCCGCGGCCGAGCTCATAGTCCATGATGAACATGTGATCGGTAAAAATCTTGCCGAACCCGAGTTTGGATTCATCCTCCGGCTTCTTCTTCGGGTTGGTCGTCAGCGTCACAGGGATTTCGTACATAGCTTTTTCCTCCATCAAAGTTCGGATTTTCGACGAACTTCGGGGCAATACGCCTCAAATCGTAGCGATTCTATTTTAGCCCCAACCCTCAAACCTGTCAAGAGTGAACGCGAGCCAATTCCTCACTTTCCTGAATGTTTTGCAGGAAACGGTTCTGTTTTTTTCATCTATCCCCCAGCTTTGGACATCTCAGGAGACAAACCGGTTCTCCATGCGCCCCTCGGACGCCTCCTATGCACAGCGCGGGTTGACAAAAAGGCCGCTGCTCCCATCTGCGGGACGCAGCGGCCCATTGTCCTTCCTTTATCGTCTGCGCGAAGCTGCACCCGTCTGCAGATGCAGGATCAGGCAGGCCAGCGCGGTCATCAGCAGCGCCGCGGCGAGCATCGCGCCCAGAATCACCCAGGCCACCGGCGTGAACCCGGCATACCCGCTCACCGTATAGATGTCATACAGGCGCATCGTCGTCTGCATCGTCCGGTGGAGGATGCCCGTCTGCCCGGCCAGCAGCATCACCAGCCCGACCGCGGGGTTGAGCAGGATGGTTACGGGCAGCGAGCGGATCGCTGCAGGCGTCCCGGCCGAGGCCAGATGGTTCAGCCCATCATAGGTGTAGGCCGCAGCGATCGGTCCATGCTTGGCCAGCGCCCAGGTGCCCGCGCCGATGGCGAAGATCGCCAGGTACGACGCGATGACCGCGACAAGCGTGCGCCGGAAGATCGCCGACATGACCATGCCCACGCTGAGCGCCGCCAGCGCGATGACCGCCAGGTAAAGAAGCGTCGCCAGCACATCCGCTGCGCTCACGCCGCCCGTCACCAGCACGAGGCTCATCACCGGCGCGCTGCACAGGATCATCAGCACAAGAAACGCCAGGTTTTCCGTCAGCTTTCCCAGCACCATGCGCCGTGTGCCTACGCCCGTGACCAGCAGCAGATCGAACGTCTGCCGCTCCCGCTCGCCCGCGATGCTCCCAGCGCTCAGCGCCGGCGCCACCAGGATGATCAGGAAGAACTGAATTGCCGTCATCCAGATGTAGCCCTCGATGCCGGTGCGCATCTTCGCCACGCCGACGCCCTGTCCGAAGAACGCGCTCAGCTCGCACACGGCGAAGACCAGCATCGCCGCCAGATAGGCCGTCAGGATCACCGGCGTCTTGCCCATGCGCATGCGCCTGCGCGCGGACGATTCAAAGATCGGATTGAGCTTCATCCCGCATCACCTCCATAAAGACCCGTTCAAGCGTCGCATGCTCGCGGTGGAAATCGCAGACAGGCGCGCCCAGCGCCACCAGCGCGGCCAGCAGCTGCGCATCCTTCTGCGCCTCTCCGGGAATGCGCCATGTGTCGGGCTGCGTTCGTTCGGGCGTGATGCCCAGCAGCTCCTGCACGCACGCCTCCACGCGCCCGGCCATGTCTTCGTCCGGCTCGCCCGCAAGGCGGAGCGTCAGCGCCTCCCGCATGTTCATCCGCGCCTCCAGCTCGCTGACGCTTCCGCTGAATCGCACGCTTCCGTGGTCCAGGATCGTCGCGTGCGTACACAGCGTTGCCAGCTCCGGCAGGATATGCGAGGAGATGAGCACCGTTTTGCCCATCGAGCCGATCTCAGACAGAATCTCCTGCATCTGCGCCCGGGCGCGCGGGTCCATGCCCGAGGCCGGTTCGTCGAGAATCAGCAGTTTTGGGTCGTGGAGCAGTGCCCGCGCCAGGCACAGGCGCTGCTTCATGCCGCGCGACAACCCGTCCACATAGGCCTCGCGCTTGTCCGTCAGTGCGGTCAGTCCGAGCAGCCCGTCAATCCTGCGCCGCCTGTCCTTCGCGCCGATGCCCATGCAGCCCGCATACAGATCGAGGTACTCCCACGCCTTCAGGTTGTCGTACACGCCGAAGAAATCCGGCATATAGCCCACGAGCTGGCGCGCCCTCTGCGGATTCTGTACCACGCTGACGCCGTCTACGAGCGCATCGCCGGACGTGGGGCGCATCAGCGTCGCCAGAATCCGCATGGCCGTCGTCTTGCCTGCGCCGTTCGGGCCGACAAAGGCGTGCAGCTCGCCCGCGCCGATGTGCAGGTCGATGCCGTCAAGCGCCAGCATCCTTCCGTATCGCCGGGTCAGCTTATTGCACTCGATCATGGCCATTCTCCTCCTTCCAGCCCTCCACGATGATTGTCGGATTGTAGATGCCGCCGTCGGCGCTCTCCGACGTATAGCGCAGCAGCAGCTCTCCCTGCGCGCTCACGACGTGCGGTATCAGATCGCTGCCGATGGTCGTCCTCTCCACGCCGTTCAGCCCGACAAACAGACCGGCCGTCCAGTCGTAGATCTCCAGCCTGATGCTGTCTCCGTACCATTCGCTCATCAGCAGGATGCTGTCGATGTGCCCCTCGACGCCGGACAGATCAAACCCGACCAGAAGGCCGCTTCCGACGTCCTGATAGCGATTCGCCCACGGGCTGCCCAGCGCATAGCCCGTCTGCGATTTCTCGGCCTTCAGGGCTGCAAACGTCCCCTCGGGATAGTAGAAATACCCGCCGGCGCTGACCGGCTCAAACGATGCTGCCACGCTGACGACGCTCTCCTGCGCAAAGCGCGTGATGCGCTCGCCATCCTTGAGGATCGCTGCGCAGGGCAGCTCCGGGCTGCCGGCCACCACGAAGCAGTCAAATTCCTGACTGCTGCTGACGGCGATGCGAAGCAGGCTCTCTTTGAGACTGGCCGCGCGCTCCCCGGCCTCGCTGAGCTTCGCGCTGCCCTCCGCCGTCTGCGACTGCGGACGGGCACATGCCGAGATCACGCGGCCGATCGACGCCGGATACTGCAGTCGGTCGCCGTCGCGGATCACCTGTTCCCCGTCGATGGTCACGATCTCATCGGGATTCAGGAGCGACACCTCGCGCACCTCACCCGCCGCCAGGTCGCCCAACGACGCATAGCCGAGGCTGCTGATCAGCACAGCGTCGCAAAGCGCCACGTCCGTGTTGTTCTCGACGACGGCGTGCAGGCCGTCCGCCTCCATCCATGCCCGGACCGAAACGCTGCCCATCAGATTCGCGCCGTCCCTTGTGAGGGTCAGCATGCGCTGCGTCCACGGCGCCGCAGCCCTCAGCTCGATCGCCGGTCTGTCACCGAGTGTGCACGTATCCCTGAGCGTGTAGTTTTGCTGCGCGTAGCTGCTGCCGTAATAGCTGAAGTATTCCGTGCGGAAGATCTCCTTCGCGCCCTCCGCTTCGATGCGCACGCGCGTCTGGTCGGCATAGGAGACCAGCGCCCCCTCCTGATCGGTGGCATTTCCTGCTTCATCGAAGCGAATCACCCGCAGCGATGCAGCCGTCGGCTCGTTCAGACCGAGCACGCCCGAGATCAGGACGACCAGCCCCATCGCGCACGCCGCGCAGACGGGCAGGCAGATCCACATGAGCCGGCTCCTGTCGATCCTGCGCAGCAGGATGAACAGCCCCGCTCCCGCGATGAGCACATAGGCCGCCAGCACCGCCACCGCAGGCAGGATGCTGACTCCTTCGCTCACCCGCATCTGCTCACAGACTCCGTTGACATAGAACGTGTTGTTGTCGCCGCGGTCGAACCCTTCGCTGTAGAGCACAGCGTCCGCGGCCAGGAGAAGACGCTGCCAGAGCGCGTTGGTGCGTGCCTCCGTCAGGACCGTCCCGTCCGTCAGGCTGAATCCGCAGCTGAGCACCTGGCCTTCTCCCACTTCAGAGCGCGCCAGAATGCACCGCGCCTGATCGTCATACGCCGCGCCGTCCTCGCCGGCATCGAGCACATATGCCCCGTCCGCGGCCTCCTCCGCTTCATACGTCGCGTCTGCATAGCGCATGAGCGCAGCCATCAGCCCAGAATCCTCCATAGCTTCCCCGAACCGAACGCCAGTCTGTGCTTCAAACCAGCCCGTGGACGAAGCACCCGCCTTCCCCGGACCGAGGATGACCGTTCCGCCGCCGTTCAGCCAGTCAAGCAGCAGCGCCTGCTGCTCCTCAGGCAGCGCTCCGACGTCGTATCCGTCGATCACCAGCGCGGCAAACGCATCGAGCTCCCGCTGCGTCAGCCTGTCCATCTCCTCGTCCAGAGGAACGGCGACAAGCTGATCCGCCCGTCCGAGCACATCCGGAACATTCGCGCTGCACAGGCCGCTCACCAGTTCGTCGCTGCCGCCCAGCACGCCGATAAAATAGGCATAGGACCCAGCAATCTCGCGCACCGGAGCGGTCGTCTCGGCGACAATCCCGTCTCCGGCGCTGAGCGTCACCTGCAGCGACCGCTCCGCCATAGCGAGCCGAAGCGGCAATCGCACCGATGTCTCGCCCGTCCCGACGGACACCGGGCATTCGAAGCGGTCGTAAACCTCGTAATTGCGGATCAGCTCGACGGCGACCACCCCGTCGAACGCCTCGTCTTCATTGGTGATGGTGATCTCGAGCGGGAACCATCGCCCGCCGGGGACCGTTCCCCTGTAGCCCGCGCTCGCCTCCATGCTCACCTGCGCCTGCGCACAGGACAGCGTCAGCACGAGCGTGAGCAGAGCAGCCAGAAGCACTCGTCTTTTCACACCATTTCCTCCTTTTGGGATATTTCCGAAGCTCCGTTCACCTATGAAGACGAGGGAATCCGACAGAAATTTCATGGTTTTTCCAAAAATGCAAAAAGCCCGGCTCCGCCCCATCAAGAAGCGAAGCCGGACAGCTCATCATTCCTCCTCCATCCAGCGCCTGGTGCGATCCACGGCCTTGTGCCAGCCTGCGAGCATCTTCTCCCGCGTCGCATCGTCCATCTGCGGCGCGAGGCTCAGATCCATCTTCCAAACGCGTCGGATGTCGTCCATGTCCTTCCAGACGCCGACGGCCAGTCCCGCCATCAGTGCAGCGCCCAGCGCCGTCGTTTCGATGACCGCGGGGCGCACGACGTGGCAGTTCAGTACGTCCGCCTGGAACTGCATCAGGAACTGATTGGCGCTCGCGCCGCCGTCCACGCGCAGCTCCCGGGGCTTCTGTCCGCAGTCGGACGCCATCGCAAAGACCAGATCGGCCGATTGATAGGCGATCGCCTCCAGCGCCGCCCGGACGATGTGCGCCTGGCCGGTGCCGCGCGTCAGGCCGATGATCATGCCGCGGCTGTACATGTCCCAATACGGCGCGCCAAGTCCCGCGAACGCCGGCACCATGTAAACGCCACCGTTATCCGGCAGGGACTGCGCGATGACCTCCGTCTCGCTGGCGCGTTTCACGATCTTCATCTCGTCTCGCAGCCACTGCACGACCGCGCCGCCGATGAACACGCTGCCCTCCAGCGCATACGTCGTCTTCCCGCCGATGCGCCAGGCGATCGTCGTCACCAGACCGTTCTGGCTGACGGCGGGCACGTCACCCGTGTTCATCAGCAGGAAGCAGCCGGTGCCGTAGGTGTTCTTCATCATGCCCGGCTCAAAGCAGCCTTGTCCGAAGAGTGCGCTGTGCTGATCGCCCGCCAGCGCGGCCACCGGAATCTCGCGGCCGAGGATGACCGGATCGAGCATGCCGATGACACCGGAGCTGTCCACCACGCGGGGCAGCACGGCGCGCGGAATGTTCAGTGCGCGCAGCAGCGTATCGTCCCAATCGTTCCTGTGGATGTCGTAGAGCATCGTGCGGCTGGCGTTGGTCGCATCCGTCACATGCGGACGGCCGGAGACGAGGTTCCAGGCGAGCCAGCTGTCCACCGTGCCGAAGCAAAGCTCCCCGCGCTCCGCGCGCTCATGCAGGTCGAGCGTGTCGAGCAGCCAGCTGAGCTTGCTGCCGGAGAAGTAAGCGTCCGGCACGAGGCCCGTCGTCGCGCGTATGTGCGGCTCAAGGCCCTCGTCGCACAGACGCTTGATGATCGGCGCTGTGCGGCGGCACTGCCACACGATCGCGTTGTACACCGGACGTCCGGTCTCTCTGTCCCAGAGAATCGTCGTCTCTCTCTGGTTGGTGATGCCGATGGCGGCGATGTCCTCCACGGGAATGCCGCTGATGCGCACGGCCTCGCGCAGGGCGTCCACCTGGGTGTTGAGGATCGCCGCCGGGTCGTGCTCCACCCAGCCGGGCTGCGGGTAGATCTGCTCGAACTCGTAGCTCTTCATGCCGACGACGCGAGCCTGCTGATCGAAGATTACCGCTCGGGAGCTCGTCGTGCCCTGATCGAGCGCGATCACATACTTGGGCATGGTTATCCTTCCTTTCATGCTTTGTGCGTTCAAAATACACAAAGCGCCGCTGCAGGCATCTATCCTACAACGGCGCTTTGCCGGTTTCAAATATGCGTTACTCGATGTTCACGAAATACACCATGCCGCCGGTCGTGCCCACGACAACCTTGTTGCCGTACGCCGCCGGGGAGGCCTGAATGGCGCTGCCAAGATTGACGGTGCTCAGCGTGAGGCCGGTGAAACCGTCCATCAGGCGCAGCGTACCGTTGTCATCGCCCAGCACGATGTAGCTCTTGCCGTCCGGCTGGTAGACAGCCACGGGCGAAGAGATCGAGGAGATGTCCAGCGGCTGGCTCCAGACCTCCGCACCGGTCTCCTTGTCCAGCGCGTAGACCACGGCGTAGGCCGTCTTGCCATCGATCACCTGATTGACGTTGAAGATCACCAGGTCGCTGATGTCGCCCTCACCGACGAGCGGAGAGCCCATCAGGCCGGCGTAGATGCCGTTCTTCGCGTTGGCGGAGGCGTACTTGCCCTTGATCTCGTTTTCGGTCTGGCACTCCCAGAGGATCTCGCCCGTCAGCGCGTCGATCTTGACCAAGCGGATGGCGCTGCTGCGCGCGCGCTTGTTGACGACGTTGCCGGCGTAGAGGTAGACCTCGCCGTTCTCGCCGCACTCCAGCGAGACGGAGGCCACGACGCTGTCATCCATATCGACCGCCCAGACGCACTGGAGCGTGTTCATATCGACGCACTGGATGGAGCCGGCCATGTCGCCGAAGTAGGCGTAATCGCCGTACGCGGCTACGCTCGAGGCAATACCCTGTGTGGCGTTCTTGAGCTTGGTGCGGTAGGCATAGGCGGTCTCCTCGGGATCGACGGTGATCTCACCCTTCTCCAGGTCGAAGCTGGTGTTCATCGCGACCGTGTAGAGCATGCCGTTGTCCGCGCCGTAGATGACGGTATCGGAGCCGATTTCCACGATCGGGGAGGTGGACACGGTGCCGTTCTCGGAGATGGCCGCGGCGTTCAGTCCGCTCTCAAAGCCGATCATCTGCTGATTGATCAGGTTGTACACGCGCAGGCCCACAATGCCGGTGTAGCTGCTGAGCTTGTAGCCCGTCTGGCCGACATACAGCAGCGGATAGCCGTAGGGATTGATCGCGCCGGTGGATCCCACCGGGAAGCCGACGTCGATCGGGTCGCGGGAATAGCCCTGGGTGTCCAGATCGAAGAAGTAGATCTTGCCGTCGTCCGCGGGGAGGATGACCTCCTTCATCGCCTTGGTCGTGCGCAGACTGTCCTTGATGTTCATCATCTCGCGGATGTTCGCGTACCACTTGACGATCAGCGGCTGGCTGCCAAAGCCGAAGCCCGTATACTTGCTGTCGAGCTTGGTGGTCATGATGCCGCGCAGCACGTTGAGCTGCTGCTCCTTGACCTCTGCGGTGCCATAGGAGGCGTTCTGGCGCAGCGGACCGCCGCGGAAGGTGGTCACGCCGCCCTGGGCGCTGTACTTCTCGGGATCGCCCATGCTGACCTCTTCGCTGCGGGAGAAGTCCGTGGCCTTCGCGGCCGCCTCCACCACGTAGCTCTCCTTGATCACCTTCGACGGATCCGCATTTTCACCGGCGCTCGCGCTGCTCGCCTTGTAGGGCGTCGGCGTCGGAGTAGGCGTCGGCGTTGGAGTGGGCGTCGGGGTGGGTGTCGGAGTAGGCGTCGGGGTCGGCGTCGGGGCAGCCGTCGGCGTTGCAGTCGGCTCTGCCGTCGGGGTGGCCGTCGGCTCAGCAGTCGGCGTGGCTGTGGGCGTCGCCGTCGGAGCAGGCGTCGGGGTGGCCCTCGTCACCATCTGCACCACGCGGTCCGTCAGCTCGATCCGCTGCTCCGGGAAGACGAACCAGCCGAGCACCGCCACGGCGATCGCCAGCAGCAGGATGATGATCAGCGCGATCAGGCAGCCGGAGCCGCCCTTCTTTTTCTTCTTCGCTTTTTTCGGGACGGCCGGCTCGTCAAAGCTGTCGTCCTCGTCAACCCATTCCGGTGCGGGCGCGCTCTTGCGGACGCTGGAGCGCGGCTCCTCCGCCTGCTTGTCAGAAGCGCCGTGCTTTGCCGCCTGCTGCGCCTCCTCCTCGGCCTGCGCGCGGCGGAATTCTTCAAACGCCTTTTCCTGCGCCGCAGCATTTCTGCGTCTGCGGGGGGCGTTGCCCTCGTTCTTCTGTTCGTCCAAATCGTACACCTCATTTCAGACAATGTCTTTGACCATTATACAGGATATTTTCCATTTTCTCAATCCCATTTCCCTCAAAATCGAAAATCTCGCCGATTTTTCTTCGTCGCAGAGGCCCCGTCTGCGCGCATAAGCTGGCTTTGGGCCGTGCCGCGGGGCTTCCCGCTGCGGTCCGCCCAGATTCCATAGAAAGGTTCGATGCCGTATGACCGTTTCCCCGTATGAGCTGCTGCGCAGCTGCATCCCCAGGCCCGCCGAGACCGTCGTCACGCCGTACGATCTGTACAGCGCCGTACAGGCGCAGCAGGGAGGTCCTTCCGCCGCAACGGCCCCGATGCGGGAGCCGGATGAGTCTCCGCGTGCGGAACCTCCGCTCCCGCCTCCCGCAAGGCGGACGCACTACATCGCCGACATCAGGGCGCGCCATGAGTTGGCGCAGCGACGGCCGTCGCTTTCTCCCCGCGGCTGACCCAGACGCCATCCTCATACATGGCCCGTGAGAGGCAGGGCGGCAGCGGCCATCTGCGTTCGGGCAGGGGGCGTTTGGGCCGCTGCGTCCCGACCTTACCTCCGCCGTCCGGCTCCGCACAGACTTCCTCCGCTTCGTCGCTGCCGCAGCGCTTCGTCTCTTCCTCCTGCGAAGGCTCCGCTGGCGGATGCGCGCGGGGCCGTTCAGCCGCCAGTCTTCTTTCTCCCATGGACCGGGCCGCCGCATCCGACGCAAGGAGCACACGGCCTTCCGCAGCCACCCATGCCCCGGTGAGCCGCCCGGGCGCCACGGTCCAGGCCTGCTCGTCCTCCTGCATCCGCAGGTCGAGCCCGGCTGTCCGTCCGTCCTCAAAGACCAGCACCAGGCGTCCGCGCTGTGCGGATGCGGGCGCCGTCAGCCGGCAGCGCACCGTCTCCGCACTCCGCTGGACATAGCCGGCCGTGATCCCCGCAGAATCCCTGAGCAGCAGGCTGTTCGCCATATTCATCCCCTCCCGGGAGAAACTATGCGCGATTGCCGCTTGCCTTGCCTGCGGTTTGGCTGTATAATAGGTCTGTATATGATTCTGAATTCACATGTCGGAGGCTGTACCCGTGCGATATTTTCCCTTGCTCATCACGCTTTTCCTGCTCATCTGCTGCCCGCTCGCCGCGCTGTGCGAGGACACCGGCTATGAGATCTTCTACGCCGATTTCACCGAGGGCCTCGAACCGGGCGAAAAGCCGGAAATCCTCTACACCGGCCGCACCCAGCTCGCGCTGACGATGCGCAGCCAGCCGGACAAGACCAGCGAATCCCTCGGCGTCATCGGCGAAAAGAAGACCGTGCAGATCTTCGGCTATGACACCCAGTGGCTCTTCTGCTGGAGCGACGATGTCGGCGTCTACTACCTGCAGCGCAGCAAGAACGTCGATCCCATCGAAGCGGTCGACCCGGAGAATACGCCGCCCTACGGCGTGATCCGGCAGCGCTACATCGCCACCACCGCACAGGATACCGCGCTGCTCGCCGCGCCCAATGAGGATGCCGACGTCATCGAGGAATACCCGGCCGGTACGCGCATGAGCATCTGGCTGATTCAGGACGGATGGGCCGTGATCCCGTACAGGAAGATCGTCGGCTACCTCTACGTTGGCGACCTCATCGACCTCACGCCCGTCGCGCCTGACCCGCAGACCGCGCAGGAGGGCGACATCCTGACCACCTATACCACCTTCTACAGCACCAAGCAGACCGAACTGAACATCGGCCGCATGGAGAACATCCGCGTCGGCTGCCTGTACATCGACCAGAACTATGAGCCGGGCTTTCAGTTCGCCTTCAACAGCATCGCCGGCCCGTATACGAAGGCTCGCGGCTACAAGGATTCCCCTGTGCTGATCGACGGCGCGACGGTGACCGGCTCCGGCGGCGGCACCTGTCAGGTCTCCACGACGCTCTACAACGCGCTGCTGCAGCTGCCTGACGGCCTGACGGTCCTCTACCGCAGGCCCCACGGACCGGGCGGCGCCAGCTATGCTCCGCACGGCGTGGACGCGGCGGTCGGCACGGACTACCTGGACCTCCGTTTCCGCAACGACTTCGACTTCCCGATCACCATCGAGTCCACCGCGCAAAACGGAGCGCTGTGCATCTGCATCCGCAAGGGCGCATACACACCCGAAAACTGAAGACAGCAAAACAGCGTCTGCGATTCACCCGCAGGCGCTGCTTTAATTTTCGTTTTATGACTGCTTCATGAAGTCCGCAATCCGCTGCGCGTCATGCAGCCCCTTGCCGTAGAGCTGCTTCAGCCGGTCGAGATCGCGCGTGAGCGTATCCACGCCGCAGGTGTCGTCCGGCGAGATGATCAGCACCCTGCCCTCCCGCGCATAGCGCTGCGCAAGCGCCACCTCGCCGTTGTACAGCTCAGCGCGGCCGCAGAGCTTCTTCGCCGCCTCCGGATAATGACGGCGGATGCCGCGAGCGAGCACGGTGTCCTTTTTCGCGTTGCGCAGCACGTTCTCCGGCTTGGTCAGGATGACCACCACGCGGTCGCAGCCCCACGAAAACGCCTTTTCCACGGGGATCGGATCGCCCAGCGCGCCGTCGAAATAGGGCACGCCGTCCACCGGATACGGCTGGCAGATCGAGGGAATCGCCGAGGACGCCTTGAAGATGTCGTAATGATCCTGGCTGATGTCCTCCTTGGTGAAGTAATGCGGCTCGCCCGTCCGCGCATCCGTCGCAACGACGATCATGTCCATCGGGTTTTCCCGGATTGCCCGATAGTCAAGCGGGGATTCGCCGCCCTCGCAGCTGAGCGTCGTGTAGACATAGTCGAGATCGACATATGAGCGCTTGTGGAGGAAATTGTGCATGCTCGCATACTCGCTCCTCATGCCGAATTCCGTATAAAAGCGCAGGTTGCGTCCGCGCTGGCGCGCCGCAAATGAGGCCATGTTCGCGCTGCCCGCGGAGATGCCGATGCCCAGATCAAACCGGATGTCATGGTCGAGGCAGTAGTCCAGCACGCCCGCCGCATAGATGCCCCGGAAGCCCCCACCCACATCGATTACGCCCGTCTTTTCCATCGCGTTTTCCTCCCATTTTCTGCTATCGGATGTGATTATACGCGCAAGCGGGCCGTAAATGCAACCGGCAAATGTGCAGACCTGTCCGAAATTCGGACACTTTACTCTGTAAGTCCTTCTGCAAAGCCTCGAACTCGGCCTCAAAGCACCGGGACTTGCATCACCTGGTCGGTGATGTAGCCGGCATCATGCCGGTTTGCCCCGGATGTCCCGAAACCGCACCGCAGCCCTCTGTCACAGGCCGAACATGCCCTGCAGGGCACGGGCAATCTCCTCCACATTGACGGGCTTGGAGAGGAATCCGTTCATGCCGCACATGAGCGCCTCCCGCCGGTCCTCGTCAAACGCGTTGGCCGTCATGGCGAGGATGGGGATGCCCGCCAGCACGGGATCATCCAGCGCGCGGATGCGCCTTGTCGCCTCATAGCCGTCCATCACCGGCATCTGAATATCCATGAGCACCAGGTCGAAATCCCCCGGCCGGGCGCTCACAATCCGCTCCACCGCCTGAGCGCCGTTCTCCGCGGTGTCCACGACAAAGCCGAAGCTGCCCAGCAGCTCGACGGCGATTTCCCGGTTCAGCTCGTTGTCCTCAACCAGCAGCAGACGCCTGCCCTGAAAGCCCGTCAGCTTTTCATGCAGCGGGCATTCCGGATGCTCCTTCTTCTGCGCCTGTCCGGCAGCCGCCAGCAGGGCGCTGCACAGGTCGCTCATGAACACGGGCTGTGCGCAGCATGCCGCGACCCCCGCCGCACAGGCCTCTTGTCCGATGTCCGCCCCGTCATATGCGGTGAGGATGACGAGCGGCGCATCCGCGACGCAGCTGCGTAGCCGGCGGACCATGCCGGGGCCATCCTCGTCCGGAACCCGCCAATCGATGACGCAGACGCGGAACGGATCGCCCTGCCCGGCGGCCTGACCAATCCGCCGAACGGCCTCCTCCCCGGACATGGCCCATGCGCTGCGCATCCCTGCCCGATTGAGCAGCCAGTTCATGCTCACGCAGGCGCGTGCGTCGCTGCCGATGACGAGCACGCGCAGGCCTTTCAGCGGTTCCAGCCCGGCGCAGGCCCGCTGGACAGGCTGAAGCCGGAGCGATACGCGGACGATGAATTCGGTTCCCTCGCCCTGCCGGGTCTTCACGCTGATCGTGCCGCCCATCATATCGACAATGCTCTTGGTGATCGCCATGCCCAGACCGGTGCCCTGAATCCGGCTGACCGTCGATGTGCGCTCGCGCTCAAACGGCTCAAATATCCTGCGCGCGAACTCCGGGTTCATGCCGATGCCCGTGTCCTTCACGCGGATCTCATAGCGGCCCATCCCCTCCTCTGCGCCCGGCAGCTGCGTCAGGGTGACGCTGACCCGTCCGCCTGCCGGCGTAAACTTGACGGCATTGGAGAGCAGATTGAGCAGCACCTGGTTGAGGCGCGTCTTGTCGCAGCAGACGTCCTCCTCCGTCACGCTGAGCGCTTCCATGTGCAGCTCGAGCTGCTTGGCGTGAATCTGTCCATTGATGATCGTGCGGATCTCATGAAAGACCTCGGAGAGGTTCGTCTCCGTCTCCTCCAGATGGAATTTACCGCTCTCGATGCGGCTCATGTCCAGCACGTCGTTGATCAGGGAGAGCAGATGATTGCTCGAGGAGAGGATCTTCGACAGGTAATCGCCTACCTTCTCCGTGTTCCCCACATCGGCGATCGCCAGCGTGGTGAAGCCCACGATGGCATTCATCGGTGTGCGGATGTCGTGGGACATGTTGGAGAGGAACATGCTCTTGGCCTGGCTGGCGCTGCGGGCCGTGTCCACCGCGTCCTTCAGCTCCTGATTGATCTTCCTTTCTCTGGTGCGGTCCGAGAGCACCAGGATGTACTTCTTCTTCCCGTGAATCTCGCGGCACAGCGCGGTGACGTGGAACCAGCGCGCGACGCCCGTTCGCTGATGCACATATTCGCTCTCCCATTCGTCCTGACCGCCCGCGATCAGGGAGGGCAGCTTGTCCATGATCAGCACGGCCTGCCCGTCCTTGACCAGCTGATCCACCAGCCGGATGCTGCGCCGGGCCTCCTCCTGCGGGATGCCGACCAGCTTTTCGATGTTGGGGCTGATGTAATCGACATCGAGGTTGTCGGCATCCAGCATGATGAAGATGTCGTCCACGTTGGCGGAGAGTGTGGAGAACAGCTCCTCGCGGTAGAGGATCTCGGTATCCTTGTCGGTCAGGCTCCGCCGGTACCACCAGATCACCAGCGCGACCAGCACCGCCACCAGCGACGCGGCGACACCGCTGACGATCAGCATCGTGCTGTACTGGAGCGTGTTCATGCTGGCGTTGACCACGCGGGTGGGCACGATGCCCAGCACGGTCCAGTCCTCAAAGTGCGCGGACTCGTAGGTCAGATAGTAATCCTCGTCCCCGATGCGCACCACCCGTGCGCCGGAGAGCCCCGCGATGAAGTCCTCCTGCAGTGCGGCGAGCTCCGCTTCGCCCAGCGTCGAGCGGTTTTCCAGCGCGGCGATGAAGTTGTGGAAGACGCGCTGCTCGCTGCCTGTGTTTTCCACCACGACGCGCCCGTCCGAGCGGATCACAAAGGTGCTCGACTCCCCGCCGAACGCGGTAATCTCCAGCGTATCCATCAGATCGGAATTGCTGAAGCCGATCGCAATAGCCTCATAGTCGAAGCCCTCATAGGTGCCCGGAGAGGCCGGAACGGCGAACACCATGATCTGAGGCTGCCCGGGGACGACGGAGTTGATCACGACATCCTCGCCGTCCAGCATCAAAGAGGGCAGCTTCCTGTTGAAATCCAGATAGCCGGTCTCCCCGCCGACGGTCCGGTAGTCCCCCTCACGGGAGATGAAGAAGAAGTCCGTGAAGCCCGTCTCCTCCCGCAGCATGCCGATGAACGCCCGCTTCTGCGCGTCATCGCCGACATCCCGGAGATAGGGCGTCCACATGTGCATGATGCTCCAGTTTCTGCCGACCAGATTGTTCAGCGACTGGTTCGCCTGGTGATAGATCTCCGTCAGGTGGTTGATGCTCTCCGTATAGATGGTTTGCGTGACAAAGTTGTAATACCACACGCCCGCCGCGACGAGCACAGCCGTCAGTGCGGCGGCAATCAGCCCCGCCAACAGTCTCCTGATCATGTCCCGCGCTCCCTCTTCTTTTGCTTGTGTGTCCGCCGTGGCGCATCAGCGCACGAACGTTCTGTAGGCCTCCGGTTCTGCCATCTGCCCGCCGCCCTCGAGCGCCGCGGTCAGCACCGCGGACGCCCTGTCGCTCTCCAGCGTCATCTTCTCCTTGAGGTCCGCCGGCATCGGACAGTTGCCGTAGATGTTCGATTCGATGAAGCTGTTGTCCCCCAGCATCAGCACCGGATAGACGGCATCGTCCGAAAGCGGTTTGCCGCCGACCGTCAGCTCCCGCAGGCTGTAGGTGCCGTCCCCGTTGTCCGCAGCCGTGTACGCCAACCCGCTGGTGACGGGCAGCAGGTTGCTGTGGCGGACCGGGTTGGAGCCGTCCTCCGCCGGATTGATCAGCCACGCCATCAGCCGCCTGATCTCCGCCCCGGTCAGCTCGCCGCGCCGGATGAGCGCACGGTTGGCCACCAGCCAGCCCAGCTGCTGTGCCGAATAATCCCCCTCGAAGACCGGCGCCGTGATCAGGCTCGAATAGCCGATGGCGATCGCGTCGCCGGACTGCCTGCGGATCGTGCCCAGCACGGCGGAGGCCGCCGGACTGCCGTGCGCACCCGCCTCGTAGGCATAGCCGGTCCTCTGGGTGGTGATCACCTCCGGCGCCTGCGTCTCGCTCACGGCGGTGAGCTGCGCATTGAAGTCGTCGTAGGCGCCCTGCGCGTCATATTCCCCGCGGATCATCTTCTGCACCACGTCCCGGGAAACGGAGAACATCTCAGTCGAGGCCAGACGCATATACAGGTGGTTGCGGCTCACGCAGTCCGACACCTGCGAAAACGCCTCACTCAGGTCGATGTTCACGTTCTTATTGTAGCTGAGCACGGCGTTGCTGGTGGCCGCCCTGCGTTGCCCCTCCTCGCTGAACATCGCCTCGAGTACGCGCCGGACGGCGTCGGCCTTGTCCCTGTCCGCCTGCACCGCCTGACTGACCGCAACCTGAAAGGTCGGGTACGTCAGCAGCCAGTTGTCCTCAGCGGTCTCGCCGAAATACGGCAGCATGACGCAGTTGAGGCCCTCGATCTCCCGGAGCACGACGCAGTCGCTGGCCGTTCCGCGCATTATCGCCGCGGTGCCCCCCAGAAAGCTCGTTTTCACGATGCCCAGGTCCGTATCGGCATCCCCGGGCGTCAGGCAGGTGTCCCCGATGTACTGGGCGAACCGCCCGAACACCTCGGGCCAGACCACTCCGTCCAGCCCAACCTGCTGATCCGGCGTCTCACTCTCATACTGCGTGCGCCACATGGTGCCCTCGATCGTCATCAGCTCGGGGATGGCGCAGCCCTGCAGCGCCTCCATGCAGGAATAGTCCTCGCGGTAATCGTTCACATAGGCACACACACCGAGCTCCTCAAACCGGCGGCAGGCCTGCGCGAACTCTGCATAGTTGGTCGGCACGGGAATCCCGCATCGCTCAAAGAGGTCGAGATTGGCAATGTATCCGTCCACCTCCGCGCACATCGGCAGCCAGCGGATGGCGCCGCTCGTCTCGCGGTTGTTCTCGATATAGCTGTCGTAGAAGGTTCCGGCCACCTCCGTCCGGCTCAGATCCATGAGCATGCCGGACATGTGCGACGCGTCATTGAGCGAAAACCGCCTGCAGGTGATGATGTCCGGCAGCGCGCCGCGCTCGTACAGGTCTGTGTAGTAGTCCATCGTGTTGTAGCCCACCACGAACGTGAAGTCGATCTCCGGGAACTGCTGCTCCAGCCAGAGCGTCAGCTCCCTGCACATACTCTTGTCCCACAGATGCATGGTGATGGACACGCGATCCGCGCGCTCCTCCGGTCCACCGTCCGCACAGCCCGTCAGTCCGAGCAGGACGGCCAGCAGGAGCAGACAGACAAATCCTCTTTTCATCGCATTTTCCTCTTCCGGTCATCTCAGCGTGATATAGCGTTCAGGCTCGAGCAGCCTGCCGCCGCCTGTGATGTACGCCGTGAACTCGTTTCTGACCCGCAGCTTTTCCTTCACAAAGCTCAGCTCCGGGTCGATCAGAAACCGGCCCATGAAGGCAGACGGGTTCAGACAAGTCACCCTGAAGGTGGCGTCCCTGTCGATCGGTCTTCCATTGTACAGCACGCGTTCCAGCACATAGCCATCCCCGCTTTCCCTGATGACCAGGGAAACGCCGCTGACGATGGGCAGTGCGCTGCGGTTGAACGGCACATAGCCCGCACCGTTCCTCTCGACAAAGGCGACGATATACTCCGTCAGCTGCGCACCGGTCATGTCGCACTGCCAAGCATCCAGCGCGTTGGGCATGATCATGCAGCCGATCATCTCTTCCGTGTAATCCCCTGCGAACACCGCTCCGGTGAAGCTGGTGGCCGGCGCGACCAGCACGTCGCTGCCGTAGCACGCGCGCAGGGTATGGGCCATCACGGAGGCTGCTGCATTTCCGCCCTCCCTGTGAAACTCCGTGGAATACGTCCGGTCAAAGACTGCCGCAATCTCCTCGTCCCTGGCCGTGCTCTGGCGCAGCTGCGCGTCAAACGCCTCATAGGCCTGCCGGGCGTCATACTCGCCCAGAATCATCCGGTGCACAACGTCGAGGGACACGGAGAAGAAGTCGTTTGAGGCCAGGCGGATGAACAGGTGATTCTGCCGGATCAGATCGGTCAGGTTGTCGAGCTCCGGAGAGAGGCGAAGCTGGACGTTCTGGCTGTAGGAGATGACATCGCTGCCCCGTGCCAGCACGTTCTGCGCCTCCTCGGAGAGCATCACGCGCAGCACCCGCAGCGCCTGATCCCGGCGAGTCCGGTCATTTTCAAGATCCCGGTTGAGCGCAACCTGAAAGGCCGGGTAGGTCAGCAGCCATTGCTCGCCGTTTTCGCCGAAGTATGGCAGCATGACCGCGTTGATGCCGTCCTGCTCCCTGAACGCAGCGACATTGGCACCGCTCGCGCGAATGATCGCGGCCTCGCCCTCCCGGAACATCCGGATGTTGGTGGAGTAGGACAGCTCCACGTCCTCCGGCTGCACGCGCGCATCCCGGATGAACCGCTCCATGCGCTCAAATGCCTCCGGCCAGATCACGCTGTCCAGCCCGTTTTCCTCCTCATAGGGGTCCTCGTAGAGGCTTCGCCAGATCTGTCCCTCCATGGAATTGATCTCCGGGATCGAGAGTCCCTGCAGGATCTCCATGCAGGTGTAGTCGTAGAAAAAGTCACCGGCAAAGCCGCGGATTCCGACCTGCTCGAACGCATCGCATGCGGCGACGAAGCTCTCGTAATCCGTCGGCAGCGCGACGCCGTACTGTTCAAACAGATCGCAGTTCGCCACAAACCCATCCACCTCACCGCACAGCGGCAGCCAGTTGACCGAGCCGTCCGTGTTGACAAAGCTCTGCAGGTAGGACTCATAGACCGCTCCGGCCTCCTCCGTCGTGGACAGATCCATCAGATGGCCGGACAGGTCCGCCGCATCGTGCAGCGAAAAGCGTCGGCAGGTGATGATGTCCGGCAGCGCGCCCTTTTCCATCATGAATTTGTAGAAATCGAGATCGTTGTTGCCCACGACGAACTCGATGTCCACATCCGGCAGCTGTGCCTGGATGTAGGGCGCATAGGCGCCGTAGAGCGTGTTGCTCCACAGATACACGGAGATGGAGTCCGCCTTTTCCAGATTGTCCTGCCCCGCAGCAAGATACAGCGCGAGCAAAGCCGCAGCACTGAGCAGCACGGCCGACAGCATGTATCGTCTCTTCATTCTGATCCTCTTCCTCTGCGTCGTTGATTCCTTTTCTCGCGGCGGCCCTGTGTGCATGCGGTTGCCCCCTTCCAGCGTCTGCCGCCGGCCTGCGGAAAAGCCGGATGGCACAAAGGCCCTTCCGCAGGGTTTATTCATCTATATGGCCGTATCCCGCAAAATATGCCTATCATGCGCAACAAAACAAAAAAAACCGGAAATCTGTCGGATTCCGGGCGCGCGCTCCGCGAACAGGGCACAAAAAAGACTCCGGTCATCAAACCGGAGCCTGGTGCGGGAAACAGGACTTGAACCTGCATGAAATTGCTTTCACTAGAACCTGAATCTAGCGCGTCTGCCAATTCCGCCATTCCCGCTCAAAAGGACGATATGAATTATATCGCCTTTTCCGCAATTTGTCAATCTCTTTTCTTCGGGCAGAAGAAATCTGTCATCAGTGCCTCGAGCTGGGACAGCGCGACGACCTCATTGACCCGCGTGCGCACGCGCGCCGCGCCGGGCATCCCCTTCACATAGCAGACGACGTGCCGGCGCATCTCCCGCATGGCGACGTCCTCGCCCTTGAGCTGAGAAAGCGCGCATGCGTGCCGCATGAGCACGGTGAGCTTTTCCTCCGGCTCCGGCTCACGCACGGGCCGTCCGGCAAACGCGTCGCGGATCTGCGCAAAGATCCACGGATTGCCCTGCGCCGCCCGCCCGACAGCCACGCCCGCACAGCCTGTTTCCTCGAGCATGCGCAGGGCGTCCTGAGCGCTGGTCACGTCGCCGTTGCCCACGACGGGGATTTCCACGCGCTCGCGGAGCCGCCGGATGGCATTCCAGTCCGCGTGTCCCTCGTAAAACTGGCTGCGCGTGCGCGCGTGCAGCGTGATCATCGACGCACCGCTCTCCTGCGCAAGCTGTCCCAGGAGCAGATAGGCCTCGCTGCCTGCCTCGAACCCGAGGCGCATCTTGACCGTCACCGGCACATGCGACGCCTTCGCCACGGCGGCAATGATCCGCGCTGCCTGCACGGGATCGCGCATCAGCGCGCTGCCCTCGCCGTTTCCGACGATCTTGGGCACAGGGCATCCCATGTTGATGTCGAGCATCGCATAGCGACCGTCCCGCGTCAGCTCCTCCGCTGCGCGCGCCATGATCTCCGGCTCATGCCCGAAGATCTGAAGCGCAACGGCGCCCTCCTCCCCGGGCGAAACGGCGAGCAGCTGTGCCGTCGCGCGGTTCCCCCTGGGCGAGAGCAGATACCCCTTGGCGCTGAGCATCTCGCTGGTCGCCATGGGGCAGCCCATCTCATGGCAGATCACCCGGAAGGGCATGTCCGTCACGCCGGCCATCGGCGCGAGCATGGCGCCCTTTGAAAGAAAATCAAACTGACTCATTCGTCCTCGATCTGGTCCAGCAGCTGTAAATTGGAGATCTTCCAGCGGCCCGCCGTGCGCACCATCGTCACGCGATAGCGGCAGGTCGTCCATTTGGGCGGAGAAAGGCGCTCCTCGCCCCCGGCTGCCAGCGCAGCCTCGCGCCTGGACGCGCGGATCGTGCCGTCGATGGCCGGGATGCTCTCGATGACCTCCGCCCGGGCGACGCTCTCCCACGGCCAGGACCACACGCTGACCATCTTCACCCGGTGGTCATAGCCGCGAATTTCGTAGTCCTTGTAGGGTGACGTGTCGCTCTGAGCCACCTGCAGGACGGGGTCCTGAGCGAGAAACTCCGCACGGAAGTACTTCTCCAGCTCGCCCGCGTCTTTGCCCATGAGCACCACGCCTGCGCGCGCATCGAGGCCGTCGTCGATGAGCACCCAGATGTTGGCAGTGTTCATCGCCAGATAAAACGACATGATCAGCAACGCGGAGATCACCGTCAGGAAGAACATCCGCGACGCGATAAAGTTCAGAAACCGTTTGAGGATTCTCACGGCATAAACCTCCCGTGGGTCGTGCTGCGCGGCTTAGAAGATGGCATCGACAAAGGCGCCGGCGTCAAACGCCTGCAGGTCCTCGATGCCCTCGCCCACGCCGATGTAGAGCACCGGCAGCTTGAGCTCGTCCATGATCGCCACAGCAATGCCGCCCTTGGCCGTGCCGTCGAGCTTGGTGAGCACGATGCCGGAGACGCCCGCCACCTCGGAGAACTCGCGGGCCTGCTGCAGGCCATTCTGGCCGGTCGTCGCGTCGATGACCAGCAGCGTGCGCACCTCCGCCTCGGCGTACTCGCGCTCGATGATGCGGCTGATCTTGCGCAGCTCCTCCATCAGGTTCTTCTTGTTGTGCAGGCGGCCCGCGGTATCGACGATCAGCAGATCGGCCTCGGTGGACTTCGCCTTCTGGATGCCGTCAAAGACGACCGCCGCCGGGTCCGCGCCCTCTGCATGGCGCACGAGCGGCACCTGCGCGCGGTCCGCCCAGATCGCCAGCTGATCGGCTGCCGCCGCGCGGAATGTGTCCGCCGCCGCGAGCACGACGCTGTGGCGCGCATCCTTGAAGCGCATCGCCAGCTTGCCGATGGTCGTCGTCTTGCCCACGCCGTTGACGCCGACCACCATCATGATCATCGGCCATTTGAGCGGCTTGCGCGGCATGGTCATGGTCTCCTTGAGGATTTGCTTGAGGATCTCGCGCGCCTTTCGGGCATCGGTGATCCTCTCCGCCTCGACGCGGCGCTTGAGCTCCTCGATGACCTTGTCGCTGGTGCGCACGCCCATGTCGCTCATGATCAGGATGTCCAC
>CAMENN010000012.1 GCA_945928315.1 uncultured Clostridia bacterium | reverse complement strand
TTTGGGCAAAGAAAAAGCGCTGACGGTTTTTCCGCCAACGCTGGTTTGGTTTTATATGATCAACCGGATGTAATGCCCGTGGATGGGTTTCTCCGATGCAGGGCTGCATCATGCGCACTCGCCCTTCTTTGACAGCTTACATTATAGCACATATTGCTTTGGGCGTCTCGCGACTTTTGGCGACATCCGGTGACAACTTTTGGGGCTCGGTTTGCGCCGGGCTGAGTATGCTCTCTTGTCCTTCTTTGACAGTTTACATTATAGCATGTATTGACTTGGGCGTCTTGCGACATCATGCGACACCGTGCGACATTGTGTGCCAACTTTTAGGATTCGATTCGCGCCAAGCAGGATTCCAAGGGCTTTCGGCCGGGCACGACGAACACTCGGCTACAAGACGGACTGCTCGGTATCCAGCGAAAGCCATTGAGCATGGAAAAGATCATGGTCAAAGGATAGACCAGGAATATCATCTTTGACCCTACCATTATAGCACAGCATTTTGTCCCAAATTGTACTAAATTGTCCCAAACTGTCCTAAACTGTTTTAAGTTTGATCATACTCTTTCTTCATTGATGCAGTAATCAATAAAACAGTTGTTTACCACACCTTTATCCATTCGCTGGCATATCGTCCTCTGGCAGCGATTCTACCAGTGTGCCGCCGCTGAGCTCAAGACCGCGCATCCTGCCATCTTCACAACCGATATAAACGGTTATCCATTCACCTTCATCAATCCGGGCACGCGCAATCGTGCACGGTCCCCAATTGGTCCAGATTTCTTTGTCAGTCAGCAGATGCCATTCCATTCCGGAGACACTTAGTTGCTCCTCGGCTTCATCAATCGCAGATGCAATCTGCTCATTGGTAAGCACCGGCGCATCATCCCCCAGCGGTTCGCCGCCGCCTTTCTTGCTGTACATCACGCTCGCCTCGACCAGCTCTTTCGTCTCCCAGTCAAACATGACGTCTGCATAGACCAAAATACCATCCGGGGTATAATAGGTGTAGTTCGCTCCGTAGCATCTGCGGCCCTGCGCATTCCAGTCATAACCCTCATTGCAGCTCTCATCATACATTCTGGGCACATAGCTGCCCTCATGATAGATCTGAGTTAACTCCATGGACAAAGCAGCACCAAGCCTGCCATTGAGAATTGCACGGCTCTCCTTCTCAACGGAGTCATAGCTGATTTCATCCGTTTTATCGCGATATCCCAGGCCTACCAGCAATGCCATAAATTCTTCATCCGTCACTGCGCGATAGGGGAGAAGCGTGAAATCCTGCATGTTGCAGAAGTAACGGCTGTCCAGCTTCACATTGAGCACCTTCGCCTCATCCACATCAGAGGTATTCAGAAGCCCACGCTCAACGAGGTGAGCCAGATTTTCATATCGGGCACGCTCTTCTTCATTCATAAAGCGGTTCGTTTCAATCCCGCCGCCACGAGCACAGTTGCGCGCACTCAGCTTCGCAGGATCAAACGTCAACCCCAGCTGATCATACGCATCGATCACGCCCAGGATCTGTTCATCCGTCATACACGGGCCGGGCAGAATTACAAAAGCGGCTTCGCCATCAAAATCTTCAGGGCTCAGCGCATACACGCCAACGATCACATTCTCCATCTTATTCAGGATACTCTCGCCTTTGTAGATCGTTTTGTCAGCCCTGTAATCCATAAGCAGCTTCTCGGCGCGTACCGCTTCACCCGCTGTCATGCGCGGGCGCTGCTCCACGTCAAAATAGCTTTCTCCGTCAAATTCGCTTTCCACCCAACTTTCGGCATTTTCCCAGGCCGGCATCCAATCGCCATAATCTGCGTAATAGCTGCTGTCCGGAAGAAAGGAAAGCTCAGACACAGGTATCTGGTCCATTTCCACCTGATCCGCAGCTTCTACCACACCCTCTGTTACGGCCATCGCGCCCACAGGGATCAGCAAGCAGAGCGCCAAAGACATAATCCATTTCTTCATACAAATCCTCCTTGTTTCTTGGGACGTCTGCGCAACGGCCAGAATCCCGCGCACAGACGATGTCCTTTTGTTGATTTCATGATAGGACAAATCCCATTTCAGAGTATTCACAGACTTGTATCAAAGTGGTAAACAACACGCGTGCCTTTGCCCACTTCGGATTCAATCTCAAGTTTGCCGCCGTGCAAACGCGCAATCTTTTTGCAGAGCGTAAGCCCCAGACCGGCACCGCCATGCGTGCGGGCACGGGACTTGTCTGCCTTATAGAACGGGTCAAACGCACGGGCAATCTGTTCCTTCGTCATACCGCATCCGCTGTCCGTAACAGAAAAACCATTCTTCATAAGCGTTATGCGAACAGGTTCTGTTCCTCCTGCGCGCATACCATTGACCACAAGATTGCGCAGCAGGCAGATCATCAGTTCCCTCTCGCCTGTAAAGACGGCGTCTTCTCCTTCAAGAATGACACTGTCGAACGCATCAAGCGCCTCCCGCGCCATCTCCATTGAGGAAAACGGTGCAAACTCCGGCGCATCATGCTCCAGCCGAGTAAGCATAAGCAAACGATCACCCATATCGGAAAGGCGCTGCGCCTCCTTTGCCATGGAGCCGAGCAATCTGACGCGTTTTTCTTCATCCAAATTCGCACGCTCCAGCAAGCGTACGCCGCCCAGAATGGCTGTCAGCGGCGTGCGCATTTCGTGCGCCAACGCATCGATCAGCTCCTGGCGTTGCGCCGCCAACTGCTTAAAAGGCCTGGCCAGCCAGCCGGATACAATAACGGAGAGCATGCAGCTCAGAACGACGCCAACAACGCTCAATCCGCCTGCCCAAAACGCCAGTTCGCGCCGGAACTCATACACTGCTGATACATCAGAGGCAAGAAGCAGTGTCAAATCGTCTGAAAGTTTATGAGCAATGAAGAGCTTTTGTGTCGAGCTATCCAACAGTGTGGCACGCCCTTGCGTTTCAAGAAGTTCTTCCATCCCCTGTACCTGTGGGCGCTCGTTACCCGCCATCGTCTCTCCGCGATAGACGAGCGCAACTGACAAGGCTTGCGATCCGTATCGCCGCTGCAGGGAGGAAGCCGTTGTAAATACCCCTTCTTTACTTTTTCCGGAAAGCTCCAATGCTACCGCTCGGGCAATGGCCGCCTCTTCAGAAAGGGCACGCGCACGCTCCCGTTCCATGGTCAGCGAGAAGCCCTGATGCACAATCATGAACGCACCAAGAGGGAAGAGCAGAAGCACCAAAGCCGTCATGGCGGCAACAATTTGCGTTCTCATACCGGTCCTCCTCCACTATCGTTGAAGCGGTAACCGTATTTGTACACCGTCTCGATAAAGCCCGCGCCGATCTTGCTGCGCAGCCGCTGCACATGCACATCTACAGTACGCGTTTCTCCTGCATAATGATAGCCCCATACGCCGTCAAGCAGTTCTTCTCTGCTCATAGCGACATTACGGCGACGCACAAGCATTGCCAACAGGTCAAATTCCAGTGAAGTAAGCGGCACAAGATTTCCGGAACAGATGACACGGCGGGCCCCAATGTCAATTTCCAGCCCCGGGCAAGTAAACACAGCATCCTCTCTATGCGTACGGCGCAAGATGTTTTCCACTCGCGCCAAAAGCTCTGCCGGCTCAAACGGTTTGAGGATATAATCCTCTGCGCCCATGCGCAGTCCACGAACGCGGTCAGACACCGCTGTCTTCGCTGTGACAAACAGCACTGGAATCCCTCGCGAAATCAGCGCTTCACCGAGCGAAAATCCATCCTCCCCGGGCATCATCACATCCAACAGTGCAGCATCCGGCACAAAGTCATCCAGCAAGGTACGCGCAACAGATGCATTATCCGCTTCTCGGCATGTATGACCAACCAGTTCCAGATGCATAACAAGCACCTGACGAATCGCAGTGTCATCTTCAACAACTAGGATATTGGCCATCACATACGCCTCCTTCCTTTCAACTTCTGATTATAACATACCCCTCTTTGTGTGCGTGTAACATTGTTGTAAATCCGATGGGCGACTGATGATCTGGCAGAGAGAAGAAATCTGCATCCGGGTAAAGCCTCACGGGAAAATACAACAGATTTTTGCAGAACAGTTTTTTGATGCAGCTGTAGACCATGGCATCATCTTTTGCCCTACCATTCTAACACAGCATTTTTGCCGAAACTGTCCAGAGCTGTCCTACCGATACACTTGACAATATTCTCTGTTTCTTCTGAGAAATGATTGCATCAAACTCCTTCGGGTTGACAAATTCCATATGATGGGTTATCATATGCCATAGATTAGAGGAGGTGACTCCTATGGAATCCTGTGCCAAACGTCTTCGTTCCCTGAGAGAATCCGTCGGCATTTCTCAGGAAAAGCTTGCTGCTGAATTGGGCACCTCTCAATCCAGCCTCAATCGGTACGAAAATGGTCAAAGCACGCCGTCTGTTGCCCTGTTCAGACGCTATGCAGACTACTTCGATGTATCCCTTGATTATATTTTTGGCCGAACGGATAATCCGCAGGGGCAAACCTACGGTTTCCATCCGAAGCTCAAACCACAGCAGGAAGAGATCCGCAGATTTCTCGATGTATGCTTTGAGCCCGGGACGCCTGCTAATGCGAAGCTAAAGGACAGCCTATATCGCATCATGGAGGAGCAATCATGAAAGCCGTCATCTATGCCCGCTATTCCTCCGATAATCAGCGTGAGGAATCCATCGAAGGTCAGATTCGTGAATGCACTGCCTTTGCTGAGAAGAACGACATCACAATTCTGAAGCATTACATTGATCGGGCCTATTCCGCCAGAACAGACAATCGTCCTGAGTTCCAAGCCATGATCAAGGACAGCGATAAGCGTCTCTTTGACATGGTTATCGTTTGGAAGCTGGACAGATTTTCCCGTGATCGGTATGACAGCACCCGATATAAGCTGCAGCTCAAGAAAAACGGTGTCAAGGTTGTCTCTGCAACAGAGCAGATTTCCGAGGGTGCAGAGGGAATCATCCTTGAATCCGTTTTGGAGGGCTATGCTGAGTATTACTCTGCCGATCTTGCCGAGAAGGTTCACCGGGGCATGACTGAAAACGCTCTCAAAGGAAAATGCAACGGCGGCACACGCCCTGTTGGCTATATCATTGATGCGGAGCAGCACTTTCAGCCTGATCCAGTAACCGCTCCTTTCGTGCTTGAGGCATTCAAGCGCTATGCAGAAGGTTCAACTATGAAAGAGATTGCCGCTTTTTTCAAGGAAAACGGCATCCGAAATACCCTTGGCGGAGAAATCAAGCCTGGCAGCATACAGAGAATGCTGAACAACCGACGCTATATCGGTGAATACAGCTATAAAGACGTCATCGTTCCCAATGCGATCCCGGCCATCGTGCCACAGAACCTGTTTGACCGCGTTCAGGATATGATGGCCAAAAACAAAAAAGCCCCTGCCCGTCATAAGGCAGAGGATGATTACCTGCTGACAACCAAGCTGTTCTGCGGGTATTGCGGTGCCTATCTATGCGGGGAGTGCGGTACCAGCCGCAGCGGAGCGGTCCATCACTACTACAAGTGCGTTTCCGTCAAGAAACGAAGGGCAGACTGCAAGAAGAAGGCCGTCAGGAAGGAATGGATCGAGGATCTCGTCGTCAATGCAACAATGAAGATGCTGATGAACGACGCAACAGTTGACGCTATTGTGGCTGCTCTGATGGAGCTGCAAAACGCAGAAAACTCGCTGCTTCCGCTGTACGAAAAGCAGCTCCGCGACACCAACAATGCTATCCGCAATCTGCTAAGCGCCATTGAACAGGGGCTTTTGACCCGCTCGACCAAGGAACGCCTGGATGAGCTGGAAGCTGCGCGGGACAGCCTCGAAAGCAAAATTGCCTGCGAGAAGCTCTCCAAGCCCCGCATCAGTGAGGAACAGCTTCGCTTCTTCCTCCATCGCTTTCGCAGCATGAATGTCGAGCAACAGTCCCAACGCAAAATGCTGATCGACACCTTCGTCAATGCCATCTTTCTCTACGACGACAGGCTGGTCATCACCTACAATTTCCATGAAGGATCGGAAACCATTACGCTGAACGACTTGCACCTCGTCGAGAAAAAGAATAATAGCGGTTCGGATATCAGATTGGCTGGGGAGCCAGCAAGCCCCGGACGATGCGTTCGTCCGGGGCTTTTCCTGTCCCATCGGAAATCCTCTCTACCCTCCGCTCTGCCCGAACAGCAAAAACGCATGCCCCCGGACCGCCCCGCCCGAGGCTTTTGCTTTGTCCGAAGGCATGCGTCCTGTCGCGCGGGAAAGTCAGGCAATCAGCGCTTCTGCCTGAACACCGCCCGGATCGTCTCGATCACCTCGGCGATGTCGATGGGCTTGGAGAGGAAGCCGTTCATGCCGCTGTCAATCGCCGCCCTGCGGTCATCCTCAAAGGCGTTGGCGGTCATGGCGATGATCGGCAGAGACGCCAGCGCCGGATTCTCCAGCGCGCGAATCCTGCGTGCGGCCTCGCAGCCGTCCATGATGGGCATCTGAATGTCCATCAGCACCAGATCGTACTGCCCGGGCGCGGAGCGGGACACCTTGCGCACGGCCTCCTCGCCATTCTCCGCTTCATCGACGGCAAATCCGTACTCCGTCAGGATCTCGCAGCCGATTTCGCGGTTCAGGTCGTTGTCCTCCACCAGCAGAATGCGCTTGCCCGCGAGGTCTTCATCTCCGTCCGCGCCGGGCAGCGCGTCCGTCTTCTCCGTCTCCCGTCCCAGCGCGCGCAGCAGGGTATCCCGAAGGTCGCTCATGAACATCGGCTTCTCGCAGAAGGCCGTCACGCCCGCGGCACGCGCCTCCACCTCGATCTCCTCCCAGTCGTACGCCGTGAGGATGATGATCGGCGTCTCGTCGCCCAGGCGGCGGATCTGGCGGGTGACCTCGATGCCGTTCATGTCCGGCAGGCGCCAGTCGATGATGTAGGCCTGGAACGGATCGCCGATCTCCAGCGACTGCCTCGCACGGAGCACGGCCTCCTTGCCGGACAGGGTCCACTCCGAGCGCATGCCCACCTGCAGGAGCATCCTGGTGACGCTGTCGCAGGTGTTGAAGTCGTCGTCCACCACAAGCCCCTTGAGGCCGGCCAGCTCGCGGATGACCTCCACACGACGGCGCTCGGACTGCAGCTTGAGCGTCAGGCGCACCACGAATTCCGTCCCCTTGTCCTGCTCGGTCGTGACCGCAATCTCCCCGCCCATCATGTCGATGATGTTCTTGGAGATGGCCATGCCCAGACCCGTGCCCTGAATCCGGCTCACGGTCGAGGTGCGCTCGCGCTCAAACGGCTCGAAGATCCGCCGGGCAAACTCCGAGCTCATGCCGATGCCGGTGTCCTTCACGCGGATCTCGTACAGCCCCTTCCCCTCCGGCGCGCCCGGCAGTTGCGCGACGCGCACGGTGATGGTGCCTCCCGGCGCTGTGAACTTGATGGCGTTGGAGAGCAGGTTGAGCAGCACCTGGTTGAGGCGCGTCTTGTCGCAGAACACTTCCTCGTCCGTGACGTCCATGATGTCCATGTACAGCTCGAGCTGCCTGGCGTGAATCTGTCCGCTGATGATCGTCTTGAGGTCGTGGAAGATGTCGGAGAGGTTGGCCTCCTGCTCGTCCAGATGAATCCTGCCGCTCTCGATACGGCTCATGTCGAGCACATCGTTGATCAGCGATAGCAGATGATTGCCCGAGGCAAGGATCTTAGACAGATAGTCCTTCACCTTGTCCGGCTTGTCCTGATTGGCGATGGCCAGCGTCGTGAAGCCGATAATCGCGTTCATCGGAGTCCGGATGTCGTGGCTCATGTTGGAGAGGAACATGCTCTTCGCCTGATTGGCGCTTCTGGCCAGGTTGACAGCGTCCTCGAGCGCCTTCTCGCGCCGGGCATCCGCCGTCTCATCCAGCACGGCCATGACCACCTCGCCCTTGAGGGGTGGGAACACGCGGACGCGCAGGTATCTGCCCTCATCATCCGGCTCCGCGTGAAAGAGAAAGCGCTCCGAATCGAGCATGACCTTCCTGTCCCACGCCTGAAGCATCTTCTGCAGCGCCGGATTGCCGAACATCTCCAAAAGGATGCTCACGGGCCTGCCCATCAGGGACTGCGGCTCGACGCCCAGCATGCTCTGCAGACTCTCGCTGGCAAAGGTGCACCGGCCCGTGGTGGACTCCATTAGCAGATAGACGCCCTGACTGTTGACGGACAGCACATGGATGATCCGTTCGCGGCTGGAGAGCTGCACCGCCGCGCGCCGGTTGATCCACAGGGAATTGAGCCAGTAGAAGCCCAGACAGACCGCCAGGATGAACAGGTTGGCGCACAGCGCGATCCACTGCACCTGCCGCATGTACTCCATGCGCCCGCCCGAGATGACGGAGCGCTCCACCATCAGGATCAGGTGCCAGTCCATGATGCTCAGGGGCCGGAAGCTGAGCGCATAGGCGTATTCCTCCCCGGAGACATAGACGGCGTCCGACTCTCCCGCATTGACCGCGGCGCGCAGCGCATCCGCGTCCGTGATCTCCTCATTCCCCTCGAACGCCATACCCTCCAGAAACTGGTAGAAAAAGTAATTCTGCACATGGTCGGTGGGCAGCGTGCCCTCCGACCTGAACAGGGTCCACCCCGCGCTGTCCACCACATAGGCGACGCCCTGCCCGCCATAGGTCTTCAGCTCCAGCACCTTGAGGAAGGTGTCCGGCGTGTATTCCAGCAGCAGGATGCAGTAGCCGTGCTCGGTCAGCGGCGTATCCAGCAGGACCGCAAAGTCGAGGCAGTCCGCGCCGGTATCCCGCTGGCGCAGGCGGCAGAGCGTCTCCTCGCCGCGCAGCAGCGGCAGCATGCTCGCGTCCAGCTGCCACTGCCCGGCCCGGCCGCTGCCGTCCAGATACCGCCCCTCCTTGTTGATCAGGTAAACGTCGTTGGCGACGGATTGCTCCTGCAGCAGGGCGATCACCTCGAGCACCTCCTGCTCGGAGGCATCGGCCAGCCGGCCAAGGCTCTGGGCCTCAATCCGCATGATCGTCCAGGTGTCCTCAATCCGGTTGCTGAAGCTGTAATACAGCTGCTCCGTGTTCTCCCGGATGTGGGTCAGGACCTCCTCGTCCGCGCTCCTGCCGACCTGGCCGACCAGGATGTTCACGAGGGCCCAGGAGAGCACCAGGAAGATCAACAGCACGCAGACCATGATCAACCGGTTGTGTCGGAATTGCTTTTCCATCTGTACCTTCCTCCCGGGCCCGGGCTTATTCCTTCGTCATCCAGTTCAGCACGGTGGTCTGCTCCGGTCGCCGGATCACGCCGCCGTGCTCCCCGATCCATTTCGGGAAGAGCTCCGACCATCCGCCTTCCACGATCTGCTCATCCCCGGGCGCCAGCGCGATGATGCTGTCTCCCTCGACGGTGAAGATCTTGTCGCTCATGTACGCAACCCGGTACAGGGCGTCCGGCTCGAGCGGACTGCCGTCCGGCAGCGTGCAGCTGACCAGGCGCTCCCCGGTGGGCATCCACGGGGCGAACTCGACGTTCAGCCCGGAGGCCACATAATACCACTGGCTGGAATTGCCCACCTGCGCGCTCGCGCCGTTCAGGCATTCCAGAATCTGGCGGCCCGTGAGCGAGCCCGAGGCGATGCCCTCGCCTGCCGCGCTGGTGCGGTCGGGCGCGATGTTGTTCAGGTCGGTGGTATCCACCGTGCCCTCGAACAGGCGGCAGTTGACGCCCTGATCCCCGGTGTTCACATACACCAGCGCGATGTCCGCCCCGGTCACGTCGCGGTAGATCTGGCCGACCAGCAGGGCCGTTTCAAAGCGGGTGAGCGTCTCCTCGCAGGTGCCCAGCACCTGCGGCTCGGCGAACAGCGTGCCGCTCAGCCACTGATCCCGGGCCGCATCGCCGGCGAGCAGGTATTCCTCCCCGGTGATGGCGCCCGAAACCACGTCCCGCGCGCCGCTGTTGAGCGCCGTCTCCGCCAAGGTGTAGAAATCGGTGATGATGCGGCCCTCCTCGATGGTCTCCTTGATGGCAGCGTTGAAGCTGTTCTCCCCGGGATTGACGCCCTTGATGTTGGAGACCAGCGTATTGGCCTCGCCGAAGAGCTTTTCCTGCGCATCCGGCGCGCAGATGAAGCCCATGATGTCCAGAAGGAGCTGCCTGCGCTCCGGGCTGACCTCCGCGGACGCCCTGCTGATGCCCATGAAGTAGGTGGGAATGGAATACAGGTAGTCACTGTCCGGATCATCGCCGGTAAACATGGGCAGAATGGCGAACTCATGATCGCTGTTCACCAGCTGCTCGTTGGCGAAGGTGTTCAGCGGGCCGAGGATCATGACGGTGGAATGCGTGTCGCACAGCATCGGCAGGCGGTAGCGGGGCAGGTAATCCCAGTCCTCCGGGCGCACGACGCCGTCCTCGAAGAGCCGCCGCAGGATGTCGATGAACGGCTCCATGTGCCCCACCATGCTGCCCTCCCCGCGCTGATAGGCGGTCAGCCACTCGAGGTTCTCCTGCCCGGCGAACAGCTCCCGGTAGGCAAAGGGATAGAACAGGCTGCGGAAGGCGTCCGAGAACTTGATCGAGGGGCGGATGGCGCGCACCGGCACCTCGCTGACCTCGCCGTCGATGTTCTCCATGACGGTCAGGCCGGCATTGTCGATGGTCCGGATCAGCTCCACGAACCCGCTGTAGCTGTCCGGCACCGCCCAGCCGTTTTCCTCCAGCACGGTCTTGTCATAGATCACGCCGTACATGTTCGCCGGGCCGGGCAGGTAATACAGCCCGCCATCCGGGCTGACGCAGGTGCTCAGCGAGGTGAGATAGAAGTTGTTGATGAACGCCTCGCCGGACAGATCCAGCAGGTACGTCTCCGCCAGATCGCTGCGGGTATAGATGCTGCGGCTGAAGATCAGGTCGCATTCGGTGCCGTGTCTGAGGTTGCACTCCATCAGCGCGATGGAATCGCTCGCACCGTCGTGAACCATGACCACATCGACGTTCGGGAACCGCTCCTCGACAGCCTTTTCGATCTCAGAGGTGATGTCCAGACCGTATTCGTAGTGGATAGTGACCAGCTCCTTGTCCTGCGCCACGGGCGTCAGGGTCAGGATCTCGTTTTCCGCCGCGCCGACCGGCAGGCGGCTGCTCTGCTCCGTGCGCCTGTCGCAGCCGGTCAGACAGAGCAGCGCCAGACACGCAGCCAGCGCGAGCAGGCGCCTGTACTGCTTGTTCATCTCTTTTTTCCCCCTCGTTGTCATGGATGGTTTCAATCCGCGGTGCAGTTCCATGCCGGGCATTGCGGGCACAGTCCCGCCGCATCACCCGTTTCTCCCCTTTAATGTATCTCCAGTTTTGCATGATGTCAATATTCTAGATATATCGGACAGAGCGAACTCCGGTTCAGCCCCCGGGCCTGCCGCGAAAAACAAAGCAGCGAACAGGTCCGCCTGCCGCTGCCTTGCGCATCCGCGGCCGGCCCGCGCCGCTATGCGGCTCCGGTCAGACCGCCTTTTCCCGCAGCACCCTGCCGAGCGCCTCATCCAGCGCCGCCACCTCCACGGGCTTGCCCAGAAAGGCATCCATGCCGGCCTCCCGGGCGCGCCGGCGGATGCTCTCATCCGTGCCCGCGGTCATGGCCAGCACGGGCACCTGACCATTGTGCGCCTTGTCCAACCTCCGGATGGCGCGGGTCGTCTCATAGCCGTTCATGCCCGGCATCAGCACGTCCATCAGCACCGCATCGAACGCATTGGTGCTCTCCCGGAGCAGGCGCAGCGCCTCCACGCCGTTTTTCGCCAGGCGGACTTTCGCGTGATACATGGTCAGCAGCTCCGTCATCATCTCCCCGTACAGCGTGTTGTCCTCCGCAATCAGCAGGCGAAGACCGCCAAAGTCCTTCTGACCGGCCATCTGCATCCAGCCCATGGTTGTCACATCCTTTCCTCATGCCGTCCGCTGCAATCCGCGTTCACCGTCAATTTATGTCTTTTTTGATCGTATTATACCATATAAGACATATAATTCCACCTGTTTTTCGGAATTTTGAAATGAATTTATGAACTATCTTCACATTTTTGCCGACATGTCCGTCAGGATTCGACGTGCTGTCCGCCAAGCCGCCCTGTTTTTCCGTTTTCGGAGCGGTTTTCGACACGCCTCTGCCGTCAAATGTGAAGGATGTTACATTTTGGTATCCGCGGATGCGGCGTTCCCTTCCCGCCAGGCGCGCCATTCCGTCCGGCGTCCCCTGCACCGCGGCGCTTTCCTTTTTCTCCCGGTCATGGTACAATAGAGGGACAGCAAATGCGGCTTCGCGCCGCAGGAAAAGGGGTTATCCGAATGAAGAGGTTTGTCATCATGGGCTGCGGCTTTCTGGGCGGCATCGTCGCCGACGCATACGCCAAAGGCCTGCTGCCGGACTACGAGCTGCTGGGCGTCGCCAGCCGGACGAAGGCGTCCGCGCAGGCCCTCGCCGACCGCGTGGGCTGCCGCGCCGTGGACGGCATCGATGAGCTGCTCGCGCTGAAGCCCGATATGGTCGTGGAAACCGCGTCCGTGGAGTGCGTGCGTGCCATCGCCGAGCCGGTGCTGCGCGCGGGCTGCGACCTGGTCGTCATCTCCATCGGTGCGTTTGCCGACGCCGCCTTCTATGATCGCGTCAAGGCCGCAGCCATCGAGGGCGGCGCACGCGTACACATCGCCTCCGGTGCGATCGGCGGCTTCGATGTGCTGCAGACCGTCACACTGATGGCTCAGGCGCAAAGCCTGCCGGAAACCGCCGGCATCGACACGCACACCGGCTGCCGCGGCTTCATGCCCACGCCCGTCTGGGAGGACGCGCTGCTCACCGAGGAGAAGACCGTCTTCACCGGCAACGCGAAGGAGGCCATCGCCACCTTCCCCCGCCGCGTCAATGTCGCCGTCGCCACATCGCTGGCGACGACCGGCCCGGAGATCACCGGCGTCACGATGCACAGCGTGCCGGACTGGCAGGGCGACGATCACAGGATCACCGCAGAAATCGACGGAGTGCGCGCAGTGGTGGACATCTATTCCCGCACGAGCGCTATCGCAGGCTGGAGCGTCGTCGCGCTGCTGCGCAACCTCGCATCGCCCGTGTGCTTCTATTAAGGGAGGAAACCGCCATGTTTGACAAGCTGGTCGCCATTGAGCCGGTCAGTCTGGTGCCCGACGCCGAGGCCGCCCTGCACGATTACGCGCGCGAGGTCGTCCTCTATCGTGACGTGCCGGCGGACGACGCAGAGATCCTGCACCGCATCAGTGACGCCGACGCTGTGCTCGTCAGCTACACCAGCCGCATCACCCGCGCGGTCATCGAGCGCTGCCCGAACGTGCGCTATATCGGCATGTGCTGCAGCCTGTATTCCGAGGAGAGCGCCAACGTGGACATCGCCTGCGCCCGCGAGCGCGGCATCCGCGTGCTGGGCATCCGGGATTACGGCGATCGCGGGGTCGTCGAGTATGTGCTCCACGAGCTGACGGGCCTGCTGCACGGCTTCGGCATGCCGATGCTGCGCGACGAGCCGGTGGAAATCACCGGGCTGCGGGTGGGCATCGTAGGACTGGGCGTCTCCGGGCGGATGATCGCCGACGCGCTGCAGTTACTCGGCGCGGACATCCGCTATTTCGCCCGTGCGCCCAAGCCGGATGCGGAGGCCGCGGGCATGAGGTTCCGGCCGCTTCACGCGCTGCTGCGCGAGAGCGAGGTCGTCTTCACCTGCCTCAACAAGAACGTGCTGCTCCTGCAGGCGCCTGAATTTGAGGCGCTGGGCGATGGCAAGGTGCTCTTCAACACCTCCATCGGTCCCGGCTTTGACAGTGCCGCGCTGGAGCGCTGGGTCGCGCGGCCCGGCAACCACTTCTTCTGCGACACGCGTGCCGCGGCAGGCGCGGTCAGCGGGGACTTCTGGGCACGTGAAAACGTCCACTGCGTGAACGCCTCCTCCGGGCGCACGAAGCAGGCCTTCGTCCTGCTCAGCCAGAAGGTGCTCGCCAACCTCAAAGCCGCGCTGAAGGCGTGACGCGCTCCCTTCTTTGTAGAAAAAAAGCCTCCTCCCGGATCCATTCCGGAAAGGGGCTTTTCTATATCTATCTGAAGATGAAATTGCGCCTCATACTGCCTTCAAATTGCAGCATCCATGCCCAAGGCTCCGTCAGGCAGCGCTGCGTTCCCTGGCCGCTTTTTTTGATTGCTTCATGCCTGCAGCCCGTTCACATCCGCGATCTCAATCCTCCAGATTGAGATCGCGGAAGCTGCCCAGCTCACCGCTCTTCCAGTGCTTGCGGCAGAGGCTGATATACTGCGAGTTGCCGCCCAGCAGGATCTGCTCGCCCTCGCGGACAATGCGCCCGTCCTGCACGCGGGCGTTGAACGTCGCCTTGCGGCCGCACCAGCAGACCGTCTTGATCTCCTCGATCGTGTCCGCCCAGCACAGCAGCTCCCGGCTGCCCTCGAACAGCTCGCCGCGGAAGTCCGTGCGCAGGCCGTAGCAGATGACCGGAATGTCCCGCTCGTCCACGATGTCCACGAGCATGCGCACCTGCGCGCCCGTCAAAAAGTGCGCCTCGTCCACGATCACGCACGCGATGCCGTCAAGGCAGAGCCCGGGCAGCTCCTCCACGAAGCGGCACTGCGCCTCCAGCCCGCAGCGCGAGCGTACGATCGTCGCGCCGTCGCGGTTCTCGAGCTTCGGCTTGAGCATGAGCACCTGCTGTCCGCGCTCCCTGTAGTTGTACTGCACCATGACCGCATTGGCCGTCTTGCTGGAGCCCATCGCCCCGTACCGGAAATAGAGCTTCGCCATCCCTGTATCTCCCTCTGCGCCGCAAGCGGCGTTTTTTGTGTTCAGATTATTATAGCGCACCGGGCAGCGCGGCGCAAGGCGCAGAACGCGTCATCGGCCGCTCCCGCCTCCGGCGCGCCCTGCGCTTTCCGACGCAGGGCCGGCTGCCAGATCCTTCCCGACAGATCAAAAGGGAACGCTGAACGAGCAGCGTTCCCCGTCGTTTCTCCGTCTCCGGCGCCCTCAGTCTTCCTCAAACCGGGCGTCCATGTAGGCGCGCACCACGTCCACGCAGCGCTGGTCGCTCATATGGCCGGTGTTCAGGCACAGGTCGTAGAGCGCGGCGTCGTGCCACTGGCGGCCGGTGAAATACTTGAAGTAGTCCGCGCGTCGCTTGTCGATCTTCTTGATCTTCTTCTCCGCCTCCTCGAGCGTGAGGCCGTCGTTCTCCATCACGCGGCGCACGCAGTCCACCACCGGCGCGGAGACGAACACGTTGATCACGTTCTCCCGCCCGCGCAGGATGAAGTTGGCGCAGCGGCCCACGATCACGCAGTTGCGCGTGGCGGCCAGCTCGCGAATGATCTTCGCCTGATAGCGGAAGAGGTTTTCGTTGGAAATGAAATCGTCGCTGTCCGGCGGAATCACCTCGCCGGTATACACCTCGCGCGCGATGCGGAACAGCGGCATGCGCCGGTTCTCGTCCACCTGGCTGAACAGCTCCTCGTTGATTCCGCTCTCGTCGGAGGCGATGCGCAGAATCTCGCGGTCATAATACTCGTAACCGAGCTCCTTGGCCAGCAGGCGTCCCATCCTGCGGCCGCCGCTTCCGTAGCTGCGGGCGATCGTAATCACACGGTTATCCATCAAGATCCCTCCTGCCTATGCGCAAAGGTTGTTCTCCTCTATGTAAATTATACCAAATCGGCGGCCGAAATCAACAGCTTTATGCGATTTTCTTACAAAATAAGACTACGGGCGCGCTGTATCCAGCAGCGGCGCCACATCAAACAGCGAGGGCACGACCGCATCGCACAGCGCGCGCAGGGCTGCATCCGGCTGATCCTGGTCGGGCACCATCACGGTGAACAGGCCCGCCGCGTGCGCGGAACGGATGCCGCTGGGCGCATCCTCCACCGCCATCGCCTCCGCGGGCAGCACGCCCGTGCGCTGCGCGGCCAGCAGATAGATGTCCGGCTCGGGCTTGCCGTGCGGCGCCACCATGCTGGCACAGGTCACCGCGTCAAAATAGTCCTCCGCACCCACGATGCGCAGATACTTGCGGGCCCGCGGCTCGTCCGTCGCCGTCGCCAGGCCGATGCGCAGTCCCCGGCGGCGCAGCTCGCTCAGCAGCTCGTGCATGCCGGGCTTCGGGTCCACGCCGTGCTCGTCGATGTACGCCTCCATCAGCTCCCGGCGCAGCGCGCGCACCGCGTAATAGTCAAACTCCGGACAGACGAGGTGCTTCAGGATGTCCTGCGCGTAGACCGACGCCGTCGCGCGGATGGCCAGCGTGTGCTCCGGCTTCATCGGATAACCGAGCCGATTCGCTGCCTCCACCCAGAAGCGCTGATAGAGCTTCTCCGTGTCCAGCAGCGTGCCATCCAGGTCAAAGATCACCCCGCGGATGCTCATGCTCTCACCCCATTCACGACGTTGCGCGGTGTGCCGGAGAGGAACGCCGCCACATTGCCCACAGCGACGGACAGCAGGCGCTCACGCGTCTGGCGCGGCGCCCAGGCCACATGCGGCGTGAGAATCGTGTTCGGCGCGGAAAGCAGCGGATCGTCCGCGCGCGGCGGCTCGTTCTCCATGACGTCCGCCATGTAGCAGGCGACCTTGCCGCATGCCAGCGCATCGGCCATCGCCCGGCCGTCCACCAGCGGACCGCGCGCCGTGTTGATGACGCGCACGCCTTCCCTCATCGCGGCGATCGTCTGTGCGCCGATCAGCCCGCGCGTCTTCTCCGTCAGCGGACAGTGCAGCGAGATCACGTCGCTTCCGGCGAGCAGCTCGTCCATCGCGACAAAGCGCACGTCCTCACCCGCCAACTCCGGCTTCGGGTGCGGCGTGCTGACGATCGCCTGCATGCCCAGTCCGGCCGCCGCGCGCGCCATCGCCTGGCCAATGTGGCCAAAGCCGACGATGCCCATCGTGCGTCCGGCCAGCTCCTCCATCGGCTCGCCAAAGAAGCAGAAGTCCGGGCTGCTGCCCCAGCGCCCTGCCTTGACCTGCGCGTCGTACTGCGCAACATGGCTGGCGCTCTGCAGGAGCAGCGCCATCGCGTGCTGCACGACCGCATGCGTGGAATATGCGGGCACGTTCGTGACGACGACGCCCCGTTCATCCGCCGCTGCGAGATCGATGACGTTGTAGCCCGTCGCCAGCACGCCGATATAGCGCACATTCGGGCAGGCCGCAAGCACCTCCCGCGAGATGACGACCTTGTTGGTCAGCACGACCTGCGCGTCGCCGATGCGCGGGACGACCTCCTCCCGCGGCGTGCGCTCATAAACCGTCACCTCGCCCAGCGCCCGCAGGCTGTCCCAGGTGAGGTCCCCGGGGCACACCGTATATCCGTCCAGCACGACAATCTTCATGCAATTCTCTCCTTTTCCGGCGTTTTTCGTTCTTTTTTCCATTATACGCCGCGCCGTCCAGTCTTTCAACCCCCGCACGCCGTTGACTTTTTCGCGTCAACCTGTTATACTGACTGTACAAATATCGGGCAGTGTGCGCACGCCCGGTCTGTTTGCAGTTCACTTCTGAACGGAGGTCCATCATATGAAGCGTATTCTCCTGCTGCTGGCGGTATCCTGCCTGCTGCTGACCGGCTGCGCCAGCGCCGAGAGCCAGGCCACCCCCGAACCCGATTCCCTCATCTTCGCCCCCGCGGGCGGGGAGACGACGGCTGAGCCGGAGACCACACAGGAGCCGACGCCCACGCCGGCGCCGGTTTCCGGCGACGTGCAGCTCGACTTTTCCAACCTGACGCCAGACGATCCCTCCGCGACGCCGATCCCCGTCGATCCCATCGACAAGCCGACGCCCACGCCGATGCCCACGCCGAACTATGCGTACAAGACCTACACGTCGGACAGCCTGAACATCTCCTTCTCCATCCCCTACACCTGGCTGCTCAACCCGAACACCAACCAGACGACGACCCTGCAGTTCGTGGAGCCCAAGAGCGAGATGATGGAGCCGGACGGCTATCAGACGCGCCTGACGATCGAGAAGGTCAACACCGGCCTCACGCAGACGGCGGATGACGCCCGCGAGCGCCTGGAGACGACGCTCACCCAGCTGGAAAGCACGTTCACCTCGTTCACACCGTACACGATCGCCTCCCGCAGCATCGGTGACGCCAAGGGCTACTACTGCTACTACAAGGCGGAGTACAACGACGGCACGAAGACCTACCAGATGCGCGGCCGCATCATCGTCGTCGCGCACGAGAAGGCGCTGTACCAGGTGCGCATCACCGCCCCGCAGAACTGGTATTCCTACTACGAGCACGTGTTCCGCAACGTCTGCAACACGCTCAAGTTCAACTGATCCGCATACACACGCAGCGCCCGCCGGCAGCATCCGGCGGGCGCGTTTTTCATGCTTTTTTGCAGACTCCGCACATCCGTATGACGACAGCCCGGATGCCGCAGATCCCCGCCAGCACATACAGCGGCGCATAGGCGAACAGGTACCGCGCCCGGGCCTCGAAGATCGTCTCAAAGAGCGTGAGGCCGATGAGGGCGAGCATGAGCGTCAGCAGGAGGTCGCGGCGATGATCATCGCCCCGCGCGGCGGCATAGGCAAGCACCATGCCCGCGCTGCCTGCGAGCAACGCCAGCCAGATCGCCTGCATCCAGCTCGCCAGCGCCCGGCCGGACGCGCTGTCGCCCTCACAGCCGATCGCGCGCTTGAGCGCAGGCGAGAGCAGACCGTCCTTGTCGCCGATCCGCTCCGCGAAGAAATTGCCCTCGCCGCCCCAGGCAAACAGGCCGTCGCCGTAATTGATGCGCGTCTTGCGCTGCAGATGCCGCGCGAGTCCCCGCAGGCCCATCGCCTCAAGCCGTGCGGCGATTTCCTCCCGCTGCATCTGCGCACGCGCCTGCGGGTCCTCCACGCTCACCGAGCGCGCGAGGTCCTCCGCGTCGTAGGTGCCGCCCGTGCGCTCGCTCAGGCCCATCATCGCGAAGTGCAGCGGCCCGAGCGTCCGCTCCGCGCGCACATGGATGCCGGAGCGGGCGAGCAGCGCATCAAAGCCCGGCCCCGCCAGCAGCGCCGTAATACCCAGCACGCAGACCGCGCGCAGCACAAAGCGCGCCGGACGCCGCTCGCTGACCGCGCGCATCGCCTCGACGATCCCCAGCGCGATCGTGACGATCGCCGCCTGCGGCTTGATCAGGTAGCCCACGCCCGTCAGCAGACCGATGACCAGCCATGTTCCGCCCCCCTTTTCCCGCCGCCCGGCGTAGAGATACAGCACGGCCACCGGAAATAAGAGCGCCATGCTGTCGGAATACGGGATCATCAGCCACGGACTCAGCCCGACAAAGCCCGCATACACCACCGCCGCAAGCCAGGAAAGCCGTCGCGAGCCGGTCAGCTGAAGCGCCGTGCGCCGGGTCAGCACGCCCGCCAGCGTGTTCAGCGCGCATTGGCCAACGATCAGGATGTACGCGCAGCGCGCCAATCCCGCCCCCGGCGATACCCCGCGGAATGCGCGCATCACGCCCGAAAAGACGAGCGTCAGAAAGGCGTTGTTCGGATACAGGCTGTAGTAGTAGTGATCGACGATCGCGTCGCCGCCCGCCAGCGCATAGGCCGATTCCAGCAGCGTCTTCACGTCCCAACCCGTCATGAAGTAGGCGAAAAAGCACAGCACCGCCTGCAGCACAAACAGCGCCAGCCAGAAGGCAGCCTCACCCAGCTTCGCTCGGCGCGTGAGCGGCTTGTCCTGCCGCAGCGTGAGTGCGCAGAGCCCCAGCAGCACCGCCAGTCCGATCGCCAGCAGCAGTCCCTGCCCCAACAGAAGCGGTCGGACCGCCGTCTCCATCGTCAGCACCGCGGCGAGAATCGCGGCCATCATCAGCGAGAAGCCTGCCGCAACGGCCCACCGGCATGCCCTCATGCGCGTCTCCTCCTCCCCGCTGCGCGGCCCATCGCCCGCAGACCGCCCACCGCCAGCAGCACCACAAACGGCGTGTAGATCATGAAGTAACGGTTGCCCGCCTCAAAGATCATCTGAAAGAGCATGAAGCCGAACACCGCCAGCATCGCGTCAAAGAGCCAGTCCGCCTCCCGCCCGGCGCCAATCAGCCTGCACGCCGCCAGACAGCCCGCCAGCGCCAGCAGCAAAAGTGCGAGCCAGACGCACTCAAAGTAGGTAAACAGCGGCGAAAACATCGTCCCGTTCTCCACACCCAGCAGGCCCTTGAGGAAGGGGGAAACCACACTGTCCTTATCCTCGATCGCCTGCCAGCAGGTGACGCCGCCCGCCGACCAGATGACCGGCGCATCGGCGAAGTTGGAGAGCGCCTTCTTCGCCAGATGGCCCGCCCAGTCGCCCGCGTCCATGACGGATACGCGCTCGCCGATCTTCTCCCACTGCGCCGCGCGCCGGGAGGCCGGATCGGGCGCGGACGCGGTGAGGATCATGTCCTCGTCGCGGTAGACGCCGTTCGATTCCGGGTTGAGCCCCATCATCACATAGTGGAGCGCGCCGACGCTCCGGCCCTCGCGCAGCTCGATCGGCGACGCCTCGAGGATCGCATCCGTCGCCGGGCCGATGCCCACCGCCGCCACCGCGATCACGCAGACGGCCTTCGCCAGATAACCGCGCAGCCGCCGCTCCGACACGCTGCGCGCGCCTTCCTGCAGCAGCACCGCGATGGTCACGATGACCGCCTGCGGCTTGAGGCTCCAGCCTGCGAACGTCAGCAGCCCGATGCACGGCCAGACCCAGCGCCGCTTCTCCTCCGCGCCCAGCTGGTACAGGCGCAGGATGCCCACCGGCACGATGAGCGCCATGCTGTCCGAATACGGCACGATCATCCACGGCGAAATGCCGGTGAACGCCGCATAGCCGATGAACGCCGCGAGTCCCGCGCGGTCAGAGGAAAATCCCTTCTGCGCGACGCGCGCCGTCAGATAGCAGGCCGCGGCATTGAGCGCGCACTGGACCAGGATGAGCATGAACACGCAGCGGTCGAGCCGCGCGCCGCCCGTCACCGCCCGGAACGCGCGCATCAGCAGCCCGAAAACCAGCGTGAGCAGCGCGTTGTTCGGATACATGGAGAGGTAGTAGTTGTCGATCAGCTCGTCGCCGCCCGCGATGGCGTACGCGCTCTTCAGGATGGACACCAGGTCCCAGCCCGCGATGAAATACGCGTGATACCAGAGAAACGCCTGCACGCAGAAGAGCGCCGCACAGCCCGCCGCCAGCACCGGCGCACGAAGCCGCCGTCCGCGCAGCTCGCAATCCGCCGCCCTTCCCCCGCCCCACGCGCCCAGCAGCGCCGCGACCAGACCCAGCGCCGCCAGCGGGATCAGGCTGCCGAACGCCTCGCGCTTGCGGTCAAACTGCACCTGCGGAAACGCAAAGAGCAGCAGCGCCAGCACGGCGCCCAGCGCCGCGATGAGCAGCAAAGCGCTCAGTACGCGGGCTGCGCGCAGGCATCGACTCTTTTCCATGGGTCACCTCATTTTCCGGACGAACCATCGTCAATCCCAAAGAAAAAGCCGACCGCAAGGGTCGGCTCGATAAAGCTTACTTCCGGCGCATGTAGGCGGGGATGCCGTCCATGAAGGAACGCGGGCCGCGCTCCTCCTGACGCTCCTGCTGGGCGGCAGGCGCGTTCGTCTCCGGCATCGCGGCGAACGGCGAGACGCGCTGGCCGGCCGGCTGCTGCTCGCTGCCGAACAGCGGCACCTCCGGCTCCGCTGCCGGCGCGCCGCCCTGCACGGGCGTATACGGCGATCCCACCGGCGCATAGCCGGAATCATAGCGCGTATAGCTGCTCACCGGCGGCTGCTGCGGCTGATAGGTCGAAGCGCTGTACGCGCTGTGCGGCACATACGCCGCCTGGGACGGCAGCGAGGCCGGACGGTCCGCGGTGCTCGCGCGCGGCGGGAAGGGTACTTTCTCAAAGCCGGTCGCGATCACGGTGATGTGGACCTCGTCCTCAAGCGTGTCGTCGATGCTCGCGCCGAAGATGATGTTCGCCTCGCTGTCCGCGGCGGCGGTGATCATCTCGACCGCGTCGTTGATGTCCACGATGGAGCAGTTGGAGTTGCAGGTCACGTTGATGAGCACAGCGCGCGCGCCGTCGATGCTCGTCTCGAGCATCGGGGAGGAAATCGCGTTCTGCGCGGCGTCGGCCATGGCCTTTTCGCCCTTGCCGATGCCGATACCCAGGTGCGCCATGCCGCCGGACTCCATGACCGCCTTCACATCCGCGAAGTCGAGGTTGATGATGCCGGTCTGGGAGATCAGGTCGGAAATGCCCTGAATGCCCTGGCGCAGCACGTCGTCGGCGAAGTTGAACGCGCCCTTGAAGGACGTGCCCTTCGGGCAGACCTGCAGCAGACGCTCGTTGGGGATGACCACCAGCGTGTCCACGCGCTGCTTGAGCTCGTCGATGCCGGCCTCGGCCTTGCGCATGCGGGTCTTGCCCTCAAAGGCAAACGGCTTGGTCACCACCGCGATGGTCAGGATTCCCATGTCGCGCGCGATCTCCGCGACGACGGGCGCAGCGCCCGTGCCGGTGCCGCCGCCCATGCCCGCGGTCACGAACACCAGGTCTGCGCCCTTGAGCGCGCTGGCGATCTCCTCGCGGCTCTCCTCGGCGGCCTTCTTGCCGATTTCCGGGGTCGCGCCCGCGCCCAGGCCCTTGGTCAGCTTTTCGCCGATCTGGATCATGGTCGCCGCGCGGCTGGTGCGCAGCGCCTGCACGTCGGTGTTCACCGCGATGAAGTCCACGCCGGTCACGCCGCAGTCCACCATGCGGTTGAGCGCGTTTCCGCCGCCGCCGCCGCAGCCGACGACCTTGATGGAAGCTGCCGGACGCTCGTCCATTTCAATTTCAAACACAGGAAAATCCCCCTTTTGCTCGTGAAAGCCAGGCCCCGCACGGGCGTTGGACTTTACATTCTTTGTCGGTGTTGCGCCGGCGCGTGCCGGCCAGTGTGTTATCTGCGGAAAATGCGCTTGATGCGCTCAAACAGGCCCTCGTCCTGCTCTTCCATCTCGATGGTGTTGTACACCAGCTCCAGCAGGCCGCTGCCGCTGGCGTAGATCTGCGCCGGCTTGAGCTTGACGGTCTTGGTCGCCGCCTCGCGCACGTTGTGCGAGAGCTTGCCCGCCGCGTAAACCCGTGCGCCGGACATCGGCATCAGACCGCCGCCGGTGAGGTAAATGCTTGACCAGTTGCCCAGGCGGATGCCGCTCTTCTTGATCGCGTCGTCGATCATCTCGAGCATCTCGTCCACGCGCGCATCGACGATCTCGCTGATCTGCTCGCCGGAGAAGCTCTCCATCTGCCCGTTCTCGCCCTGCACCTCGATCTGCGTGTTCTTCGGTGCGTTGAAGGCGTAATTGCGCTTGATCTTTTCGCACATGTCAAACGGCTTTTCCAGGCCGTAGGTCAGGTCGAGCGTAATGTGTGCGCCGCCGATGGGCAGCACCTTCTGCCAGATGAGCGCGTCGCCCTCCACCGCCATGACCTCAGTGGACAGATAGCCCACATCCACCAGCATGGCCGTATGGTCGCGCTCCTCGTACGGGATCATCTGCATGGCCTCGCCCACGGAGGTGGAGAAGAAGCCGCGCACCTCGATGTTCAGATCGCGCAGGCGCTCGGTGACGTCGTTGATGAAGAACTGGTCGGCGAGCACGAAGCCGATCATGCCCTCGAGCGTGGAGCCCTTCTGATCGACCGGCTCGAGCGTCTTCTGGCCGCCGTCCACCTTGAACCACGCCGGGGAGCGGTGGATGATCACGCCAGTCGGGCGGTCGAGCATCTCGGTCGCCTGCCGCTGCAGCTTTTCCACGTCGGCGCTGGTCACCTTGGGGTCCGCGCCCTGCAGCGTGACGCTCGATTCGATCACATACACGCGAACAAACTCGCCCGGCACGCCCACATACACCTCGCGGATGTGCGCGCCGACCTTCTTTTCGGCGGCCTCCACCGCGCTGGCGATGGCGTCCGTCACCTCGCCCGGGGTATTCCATTCCCCGTTCATGAATCCATCATACTGCGCCATGCCCGCAGAGGTGATGGTTACCTTCTGATACGCGCTCTCCTCTGCAAGCAATACCAGCACCTTGGACGTGCCAAAGTCCAGAACCGCCGTCGCTTTTTTCATCATACGATCTCATGCTCCTGTCTGCCCCGCATGCAAATTCGCCCAAAAGGCGGAAGAATTCATCTTATTTGCTATTATTATGCGAGTTTATTGTAACCCATTATGCTCTTTCTTTCAAGCCACTTGAGCAAATTTTGTCCGAAAACCGCCGATTTTTCGCTCCGGCCGGCGCCCGTATGCTCCGTTATGCACCCGGTGAGCGCGAGGGATTGACCGTCGGGGTGGCGGTCGGCACCGGCGTCACCGTCGGCAGCACCGCCGGAATGTAATGCGCGCTCGTCCCGGAGGAGACGTCGATCTTCGCGCCGGTCACGCCCTCGTCGGCCTCACGCAGGGCGAGCACCTCCCGGGCGATGAGCAGCTTGGTGTGCAGGGAGGAAAGGTTGCCCAGCTCCACCTTCACTCCGGCAGACGTGGTGTAATACAGGTTATCCAGATTCTTGACGCTCAATTCGGACGCCGTCGCGAGCATGCCCACGCTGTCAAGCCCGGCGATCACCTGCTCCATGGCGTCCAGCTGGCTGCGGTCGCGCACCGGCAGCGTTTCGCCGACGATCACCTGCGCGTTGCTCGGGATGGACAGGCCGACGACATACGGCCCGGCCACGCCCGCAGGATACGCGCTGCCCGCGCACTCGAGCACCATGCCCGACGCGTCGAGCACGTAATACAGGCCCAGCACGTTGACAACCGCGCGGCCCAGCCGCTCATTGATGGTGATCGTGAGCCGGCCCTTGTAGTCAAAGCTGTGGCTCCTGTACTCGATGTAGCGGTTGCGCTCCAGGTTTTCGCGAAGCTGCTGGGTGCTGATGGAGAGCAGGTTGTCCCCGATGCTCACCCCGCTCTGGGTGATCACCTCCTCGCTGAGGAGGCTGCGGTTGCCCACGACCATGATGTCGCGGATGATGAACACCCGGCTGCACGCCAAAACGATCAAAAGGGCCAGAGCGCCAATCAGCGCAATGGCCATGGCCATCGTCTGTTTTGCGTGTTTGCTGCGTTTTCTGTGTCTCATGCCCGCTCTCCCTTGTTGTCATGTCCGTCCGGCAGTCTGCGCCCGGACGCGCGCGATATGCTCAGCAGGATGCCCACCGCCGCCATGATCATGGTCACAGACGTGCCGCCCGCGCTGAAGAACGGCAGCGGCAGGCCCGTCGTGGGCAGGATGCCCGTGACCACGCCCATGTTGATGAACGCCTGCAGGCCGATCATTGAGGTGATGCCCGCCGCCAGCAGACAGCCGTAGCGGTCCGGACAGCGCAGCGCCACCCGCAGCCCCGCGAACACGAACGCCGCAAACAGCGCAATCACCGCCGTGCAGCCCAGCAGGCCGAAGTCCTCGCCGACGATGGCGAAGATGAAGTCCGACTCCGGATACGGCAGGTAGGCGAACTTCTGCCTGCCCTGCCCCAGCCCCATGCCGAACAGCCCGCCCGAGCCCAGCGCGATCAGCGACTGGGAGAGCTGATAGCCCTCGTCGCTCATTTTGGCAAACGGGTCGCGGAAGGACAGCAGCCGCTCCCGCCGGTACGGCGCGCTCCACGCGTAGAACGCGCCCACGCAAAGGCCCGCCGCGCTCAGCAGCGCCATATGCCGCACGCGCAGCCCCGCGCAGAAGAGCATCACCAGCGCGCAGATCAGGATGCTGCCGCCGGTGGAGAGGTTCGGCTGCTCGAGAATCAGCAGAAACATCACGCCCGGCACAATGAGCAGCGGCGCCACGCCCGTGAAGAGCCGCGGCAGCCTGTCGCTCCACCGGTCGAGCGCGCCCGCCATGAAGATGACCATCGCGTACTTGGCGAACTCGGAGGGCTGCATGCTCAGTCCCGCAATGCTCAGCCAGCGCCGCGAGCCGTTGATGCTCACGCCGATGCCGGGGATGATCACAAGCACCAGCATCACGGCGCTCGCCGCCAGAAGCAGCAGCATCACCCGGCCGGAGCGCAGCGCCCTGTACGGCACGCGCGAGAGCACGATGCAAGCCGCCGCGCCCAGCCCCACGCCGATGAGCTGCTTGCGCACGGCGGAGAGCGGATCGCCCGCCACCGTGCGGGGATAATACGTCGCGCTGAAGAGCGTGATCAGCCCCAGAATGAGCAGCAGCACCATCAGCGCGGCCACGGTATGATCGCACGCACGCCGCGGCCTTGCGGCAAAGCGCTTCAAGCACACCTCCCCTTTCGGCTGCCTGTCGGAATGTCCTCTTTTGCAGCCGGCCGGGGCGGTTTACAGCGCCATGACCTTTTCCTTGAAGATGCGTCCCCTGTCCTCGTAATCCTTGAACATGTCAAAGCTGGCGCACGCCGGGGAGAGCAGCACGCAGCCGCCCGGCCTGGCCAGGCTGCGGCATGCCGCCAGACAGGCGTCAAAGTCGTAGCCCGTCATCGTGTAGGCCCTGTAGCCCACGCGGTCGAGTGCCGCGCGGATCTGCTCCGCCGTGTCGCCGATGAGCACACAGTGCTCGATCTGCGGGGCGGCGATGATCGTCTCCGCCAGCGGATCAAAGGAGACTTTCTTGTCGCTGCCGCCCAGGATCAGCACCGTCGGCCGGGTCATCGTCGCAATGGCCTTCTGCGTAGAATCGACGTTGGTGCCCTTCGAATCGTTGATCCAGGTCACACCGCCCAGCTCGCGCACCGTCTCGATGCGGTGCTCCACGCCCCGGAACGTGCGCAGCACACCGGCCATCACGTCCGTGGGCACGCCCATCGCGCCGGTGATGACGACGGCCGCCAGCGCGTTTTCCAGGTTGTGCGGGCCGGGGATGAACACCTCGTCCGCGCGGCAGACGGTCTTGCGGACGCCGTCAAAGTCGAGCACAATCCGCCCGTCCTCGACGTATGCGCCGCAATCGACCTTCTGCGTGCGGGAGAACCAGGCAACCCTGCCGCGCAGCCCCTTCGCCATCTCGCGGCACGTCGCGTCGTCGTAGTTGAACACAGCGACGTCCCTGTCCGTCTGGTTGGCGAAGATGCGGCGCTTCATGGCGATATAGACCTCCATGGAGCCATGGCGCACGATGTGGTCCTCGGTGATGTTGAGCACGGCGCCCACGCGCGGGTGGAACGTGCTGATGCCCTCGCACTGATAGGAGCTGACCTCGGCGACCGTCACGTCCGCGTCGGTGGAGATGCCCGCCGTCGCGGTGATGGGATAGCCGATGTTGCCCACGACGTGCGTCCTGCGGCCCGAGGCCTTGAAGATCTCGCCGACGAGCGTCGTCGTCGTCGTCTTGCCGTTGGTGCCGGTGATGGCGACCAGCTCGCCGCGCGAGAGCCGCGCGCCCAGCTCGAGCTCACCGATGACCTCGACGCCCTGCGCGATGGCGCTCTGCACAAACGGCTTTGCCCACGCGATGCCCGGGCTGATGACCATCACGTCCTGCTGCGGGATGTACGCGTCGGGGGCCTGCCCCAGCGCGAACGCGCAGTCCATATCGTGCAGAAAGGCGAGCTGCCCGTCAAAGGCGCTCTCCTCCTTGAGATCGCTGATCGTGACCTTCGCGCCCAGCTCGCACAGCAGCCGCGCCGCGGCGATGCCGCTGCGCGCCATGCCGCAGACCAGCACGCGCTTTCCCTTCACGTCCATCATGATTTCATGCCTCCGTTACAGCACACCCAGCAGGGTAATCACACAAAGAATGATCGTCGTGACCATGTACATCATGACGATTTTCGTCTCATGGATGCCGCACAGCTCGAAGTGATGGTGAATCGGCGCCATCTTGAAGATGCGCTTGCCGTGCGTCTTGCGGAAATAGGCGACCTGGATGATGTCCGACAGGCTGCTCATGAGCATCCAGAACGCGATGAGCACGAGCACCAGCGGCTGACGCAGCAGCATCGCCGCGGCGACGACCGTGCCGCCAATGAACATGGAGCCGGTATCGCCCATGAACATCTGCGCCGGGTACGCGTTGCGCGTCAGGAAGCCCATGCACGCGCCGCACATCGCCGCGCTGCACACGCCCACGCCCGGAAGCGCCGCTGCGCCCGCCATGACCGCCAGCGTCGCAAAGTCCACCATCGACACGCTGGTCAGCAGGCCGTCGAGGCCGTCAAGCAGGTTCGCGCTGTTGGTCGTGCCCACGATGATGAACATCATCACCGGCACGTACAGGATGCCCAGGTCGAGCTCCGTGCGCAGGAACGGGATTTTGATGCTGGAGCCGACCAGCGGATGCGCGTAGCAGTAGAGCGAGAACGCCAGCGCCAGAATCGTCTGGAAGAACATCTTCTGCTTGGGCGTGAGGCCCCCGTTCTTGCCGCGTCGGATCTTGGTCATGTCGTCGGCAAAGCCGATGCACAGGTTGCCAAGGCCCATCAGCAGCATGGCCAGCGTCATGTTCTGGTAGACCGGCACGCTGTAATCGGTCATGATCAGCGAAGCGAGAATCGCCGCGCCCGCGATCACCAGGCCGCCCATCGTCGGGGTGCCCTGCTTCTTCTTGTGGCTCTCCGGCGCCAGCTCGTAGACGTTCTGCCCGAACTTCAGCTTGTGGAGCACCGGCAGCAGCAGCTTGCCCAGCACGACGCCGACCGCGAACGCGATCAGCAGGGTAATCATCATCCTTTGCATGATCCTTCCTCCGTTTGGGGCGTCAGTCCCGGCGCATCTCCTCGAGCAGCTCGCTCACGACGCGCTTTTCATCAAACGGATGCTTGACGCCCTTGATATCCTGATAGGTTTCGTGACCCTTGCCCGCCAGCACGATGATGTCCCCGCCGACGGCCATCTCCATGGCCTGGCGGATCGCCTCGCGGCGGTTTTCGATCACTTCATATTTCGCGCCCATCGGACGAATTCCTGCCTCGATGGCCGCAAGGATCGTCATCGGGTCCTCAAAGCGCGGATTGTCGCTGGTCAGGATGGAATAATCCGCCAGACGGCCGGCGATCTCGCCCATCATCGGGCGCTTGCCCTTGTCGCGGTCGCCGCCGCAGCCGAAGACCAGAATCAGCCGTCCGCGGCAGAACTCGCGCACGGTGCGCAGGATGTTCTCCAGCGCGTCCGGGGAGTGCGAATAGTCGAGGATCATCCGGTAGGGCGTCCTGGTGCCCAGCATCTCCACGCGTCCCGGGACCGACACGACCGCCTCCAGGCCCTTGCGCACATCCTCCAGCGCCACGCCCAGAATCAGCGCGCAGGCCGCTGCGGCCAGCGCATTGTAGACGTTGAACATGCCGGTCAGCAGCAGATGCACGCGCTCGGTATGCAGGTTGCGCAGATTGATCGTGAAGGATACGCCGCTTTCAGTGATGTCGATGTCGCGCGCGAAGAGGTCGGCCTCCTGACTGATGCCGTAGGTCATGTACGGGCAGGTCATGCCCTCGCGCACGATCTCCGTCGTCTCCTCGTCCACGTTGACGGCGGCGTTGCGCGCCATACCGGTGGTGAACAGCAGGCGCTTGGCCGCCAGGTAGTTCTCCATCGAGCCGAAGAAATCGAGGTGGTCCTGGGAAAGGTTGGTATAGGCCGCCGCCTCGAAGACGATGCCCGTCAGCTTGCGCAGGTACAGCGCGTGCGCGGACACCTCCATGCAGACGACCTGCACGCCCGCATCCGCCATGATGCGCAGGATCTCGAACATCTCGATCGGGTCGGGCGTGGTCAGATGGCTGGGCAGCTTCGTATTGCCCGCAATGCAGCCGGTGGTGCCGATGATGCCGCAGGTCAGACCCGCCGCCTCGATGATGCTCTTGAGCATGTAGGTGGTGGTCGTCTTACCCTTGGTGCCCGTGACGCCGACCAGGCGCAGCCTGCGCTCCGGATGGCCGTTGAACGCGCTGGCGATGCGCGCCATCGCCGCGCGCACATCGCTGACGACCACCTGCGGGCAGTCAAGCGCCAGCTCGCGCTCCACGACCAGCGCACAGCAGCCGTTGGCAAGCGCCTGCGGGGCAAAGTCATGCCCGTCAAAGCGCGCGCCGGGCAGGCAGAAGAACAGGCCGCGCCCGCACTTGGCGCGCGAATCCGCCGTCAGAGCCTCAATCTCCGTCTCCCCGCCCGAGGTGATCCGGATCAGCTCCGGCATATCCTTTGTCAGTTGTGCCAGGTTCATATGCATTCCTCCATGTTGTCTGCGCTTTACGGCTCCTCAAACGTCACCGTCACGGTCGTGCCCGCGGCCGCATACTGTCCCGCCGCCGGGGTCTGTGTGATTGCCAGTCCATTGCCCTGCGCCGAAAACGTAAAGCCGCTCTCCCGCAGAGTCTGCGCGCACTCGCGTACCGGCAGCCCGATCACGTCGGGCACCTGTGCGTAGTCCTGCGCGGTGGGCGCTTCCCCGCCCGTCACATAGAGCATCGCGCAAAAGCCCTCCGTCACCGTCGTTCCCGCGGGCGGGAGCTGCCCGGTGACTGTCTGCGCCGCGCCATCCGTGACGCAGTCGATGCCCAGTTCCCGAAGGAGCTTGCGCGCGTCGCTCACGTCCATGCCGGTGACCTCCGGCATGACGGCGCTCTGTGCCCCGCTCCCCTCCTGCTCCTTATGGATGCCCAAAAGCGGCAGGATTTCTTCAAATATTCTCGCGGCAAACGGTGCCGCCGTCGTGCCGCCGTAATCGGGCTTCACCTGTGCCTCGTCGACGATGACCAGCACGGCCACCTCCGGGTCATCGGCAGGGGCAAAGCCCACGAACGAACCGATATGCAGGTTTTTGTCGATCTTTCCGTCCCTGTAGATCTGCGCGGTGCCGGTCTTGCCGCCGATGGCGTAGCCGGAAACGCGCGCGTTCTTGCCGCCGCCCTCCTCCACGACGCTCAGCAGCAGCGCGCGCATCGTCGCACTCGTGCTCTCCCGGATGGGATTGGCGACCACCTGCGGATACGTCTGCTCGATGATCTCGCCGTCCTCCGTCTCGATGGCCTCCACCAGATAGGGCTTCATCAGCCGTCCGCCGTTGACCACGGCGCACGCGGCGGTGATCATCTGAATCGGTGTCACCGCGACGCTCTGACCGAAGCCGATGCGCGCCAGATCGACGTTCTTGACACGGTCGGGGGCGATCAGGATGCCCGCCGCCTCGCCCTGCAGGTCGATGCCGGTGCGCTGCCCGAGGCCGAACGCGGTCAGGTAGCGGTAAAACCGGTTGCTCCCCAGCCGCAGCGCCAACTGTGTGAAGACCGGGTTGCAGGAGTTTTGGAGCGCCTTTTTCATGTTCTCCGCGCCGTGCGGCGCGCCCCAGCAGCGCACGGTGCTGCCGTCCACGGTGATGCGGCCGGAGCAGTAAAAGCCCTCGTCGGGGTTGGTGGCCCCGCAGTCGATCGCGGCGGCCGCCGTCAGAATCTTGAAGGTCGAGCCCGGCTCATAGACGTCGCCGATGGCGGTGATGCGCATGAGGCCCGTCAGCGTCCCGACGTCCTCGCGCGGCGGGTCATTCGGGTCATAGGAAGGATACATCGCCATGGCGCGCACCGCACCGGTGTTCACGTCCATGACGATCGCCTGTACATTCTTGGCTTCATTGACCTGCGCGCATTCGCGCACGGCCCGCTCGACAGCCGCCTGGACCTCGCGGTCGATGGTCAGCCGGAGCGTGTTGCCCGCCTGTGCGGGCACATAGAGCGTGACGCCGTCGGGCAGCGTGCGCGCCCGGGCGTCCACCTCGGTCACGATGCGGCCCGGCTCGCCGGCAAGCACGTCGTCATAGACGAGCTCCAGCCCGCTCTGCCCCTCGCCGTCCACGTTGCACAGGCCCAGCACCTGCGCGAGCATATTGCCCATCGGGTACCAGCGGCTGACGTCCTCGTCAAAGGAGAGCCCGGCGAGCTTCGCGCTGTCGGGATTCGCGTTGTCAGCCCGGATGGCGCGCAGCCTGTCCGCGTCCTCGCGGGAGACCTGGCGCACGAGCGTCACGCTGGCGGCGTTCTTCTGGGAGAGCCGCCGCATGATCGTGTCCGCGTCGGCGCCCAGCTCACGCACGAGCACCTCGCACAGCCCCTCGGGGTCGGTGACCTCGCGCGGGCTGGCGCTGAGGATGAAGCTGGTCATCGACTGCGCGAGCATGCGGCCTTTCGTATCGACGATGCTGCCGCGCCTTGCGGAGACGATGCCGCTGCGGGTCCATTGGGCGACGCCGCGCTGCGTGAGCATCTCGGACTGCGCGATCTGCAGATCGCACAGCCTCGCAATCACGCAAAGAAAGAGGAGAAAGAATCCGCCCATCAGCAGAACCAGCCGCTTTCGTACGGTGGCTCCCGGTGAACGCAAGCCCTCTCACTCTCCTATATGGAAGACGTCAATCAGGCCCAGCAGCACGTCGAGCAGCTCCATGCGGGGCTCCTCGTCCCGCTGCACAGCCGTGTTCTGGATATTGTCGGTCCGAATGTATATAGTCTCCTGGTTGGCGCGCTCGCGGCGCAGCATGCCCAGCTCATTCTGGGCCAGGTTGCGGATGCGCTCGCCGCTGGAGGCCAGCTCCAGCTGACGGGTCAGCGCCTCGTTCTCCTGCCGGAGGGCGAGGGTCTGGCTCTGATAGCTGGCGATGTCGCGCGCAAGCTGCACGCCATCCACCATCCTGCCGCCCCACAGCGCCGTCATCATGAGCATGGCGCAGCTGAGCGCCACACAGGCGATGACGCCCTTGCGGTCCCGGCGGGCATGGTACGCGGCGCGCTCAAAGAAGCCCGCCTTTTTCCTGCGGGGCTTGTGTACAGTGGGCGCCTCGGGCGCGGCGACAGCGGCGCCATCGGCAAACGCAGGCCGGGGTGTGTCGTTCCAGGGGCGCTCGGAGCGGTAGCCGATGCGGTTGAAATCGCGCAGGTTGTCCTGTGCGGAGCCCGCGGGCACAGCGGAGATGTACAGCTCGCGCTCGCCAGCGCTGCCGTCGGACGCATACTGTCCGCGGCTTGCGGAGCCCGTTTTCGTGCTCGCCATCAGTGTATTCACCCACCCCTTCTTCAAGAACCGGCGTCACACGGCCGGAGGAATCAGTTCGGATACTTCTGGTAGACGTAATCGACGAGGCCGTCGAAGTCGTCCTCGGTTTCGGCCTCCATCTTCGCATAGACGGCGGCATCCCAGATCTCGATATAGCGGTTGACGCCGACGAACACGATGTCGCGGGTCAGGCCGATCTTGGCGCGCAGCTTCTGGGGAATGAGCACGCGGCCCTGTGCGTCCATGCTGTTGCCTGAAAAGGATACGCTCATGAGGTAGCGTTCATACCGCGCGCCGAGCTTGTCCATGGGATCGATCCGGGCCAGGCGTTCGAGCTGCTGGTCCCACATTGCCTTGGGATAGATGGCGACGGCGGTCTTGTCGGGGTTGATGGTGATGGTAAAGTCATCGCCCAGCGCCTCGCGGAAGGAGGACGGAATGATGACGCGGCCCTTGCCATCCAGCGAGTGGTCAAACGAGCCCGAAAACGTCGTCTGCGCCATGCCGGTCATTCCTCCCTTCCCCACATCAACCACTTTGCACCCTTTCCCTGATACTTTACACCATTCTCCACCACTTTGCAAGCACTTCCGGATGAAGTTTTTGCTAAATCAAAAATCAGGCCGTAACAATTGTGTAATAAATTCAGGTGGCGCCCGCGTCCGCCTTGCTTCGCGCCTGCTTCAACCGCATTCTTCGGGGCGGGCGGTGCCCGCACCCACCTCGCTTCGCGCGTGGGCAGTGCCCACTCCCACCTCGCTTCGCGCTTGCTTCAACCGCATTCTTCGGGCGGAGGGCCCTCGAATGCGGCGTTGGCGCACAAAGTCCCTCTCCCGTTTCCATGCTGTTTCGTTCGGGCGGAAGGCCCTCCGAAACTCACCTGGCACAGTGGGCTCCCCGAAGCAGGCACCCGGCGCAGCGATTTCGGGGAGGTTTTCACGGACAGGGGACGAAAAAAAAGCAAAAAAGCGTCCCGATGCTTCGGAACGCCGGATGGGCACAAAAAAGCGCCGCGATTCCTCGCAGCGCATGCAGGCTATTCTATTTTTTGGGGGTCAGGGAAGCTCCGGCGTCACATCCATGAGCCGGAAATCGAGCGCGTCACAGGAGACGAGGTCATAGCGCACGCCCTCATAGACGCCATGCAGGCCGCGCTGCACGCTCTGGCTGTGCAGGTGGCCGTAGACGCAGCGCGCGACGCCGTACTCGGTGAGCAGCCGCGTGAAGGCCGTGCCCGAGGCGCGGTGCTCGGGCAGCAGCGGCGGATAGTGCATCATCGCCAGGATGGGCCGCCCGTTTGCGATTTTCTTCGCCGCGTCCAGTGACAGGCGCAGGCGCAGCTCCTCGCGCCTGTAGATCTTCTCGTCCTGCGCGCTGGCGCCCGCTCCGGGGATCGTCCAGCCGCGGGTGCCGCAGACGACGAGGCTGCCCGCGTCATAGGCGTCATTCTGCACGGCATGCATGCGTTCGGGCAGACAGCAGCGCAGCTGCGTGAGCGAGGACCACCAGTAGTCATGGTTGCCGCGCAGGATGAGGATGGTGCCGGGCAGCTGCGCGATGCGGCGCAGGTCCGCCGCGGCGTCGGCCAGCTGCATCGCCCAGGAAATGTCCCCGGGGATGAGCACGAGGTCCTCGTCCGACACGCTCGCCCGCCAGCTCTCGCTGATGCGCTCAAAGTGGTTTTCCCAGTGCGGACCGAACACGTCCATGGGCTTCAGATCGCCGCCCGGCAGGTGAAGATCCCCAATGGCATATACGCGCACAGTCCTACCTCCTGACTGCGGATCGCGGCGGGATCAGATGTCCTCTTCCTCCTCGTCGTCTTCCGCGTCCTCCTTGCTCTTTTCCTCCTCGAGGGAGATCTGCTCGCCGATGTCCTCCGGCATATCCTCCGGCAGACCGTCGAGCTCGATCTCCTCCATCTCGGAGACGTCCTCCATGTCGAGATGATTCACGTCCGGAGCCTCGGCCTCGTCAAGCGTCTCATCACGCAGCCCCTGCTGCTGGGTCATCTCCTTGTAGCACATGTAGCACACGTCCTTGCCCGGCATGACCGGGTTCTCGTTGCAGATCGAGCACAGCTCGAACGGATCATCGTGCGCCTCGCCCTTCATTTCGCGCTTGCACACCGGGCAGTACTGCTCATCCTCCTGAATGTAGTTGAGCTCGCAGCGCGGACACTTGATAAAGCCCATAGGCTCTCCTCCCGATTCACGTATATTTCCATGGCAGCTCCCTGCCAATATGATTGAAACCTTCCCGCGGCCTGCGCTACACTGTCAGGGAACCCACCAAGGAGGTATTTCATGAGACACATCCGTTTTGCACCGAAGCGGCGCGCCCGCATGCTCCTGGCAGCCGCCGTCATGGCGCTGCTCCTCTCCCCGGCCGGTGCTCCCCAAGCCGAAGCGGCCGCGTTCGACGCACATTATACATCAGCTTCCCTTCAAGTGCAAGAGCAGGAAGCAGGAAATCTTCTGAATTCTGACCGCGGTCGGTACAATTTGCCTGCGCTGACCATCGACCCGGCGCTCTCGCGCATCGCCCGCATCAAATCGCAGGACATGCTCGACCGCGGCTACTTCTCCCACACCTCGCCGACCTACGGCGACGTCCGCGCTATGCTGACCCATTTCGGCTACAGCTATACCGCCGCGAGCGAAAACATCGCCCGGCACAGCACCGTGGAAAAGGCGCAGGCGGCGTTCCTCTCCTCCCCCGGACACCGGCGCAACGTGCTCTCCACCGCCTACACGAAGGTGGGCGTCGGCGTCGCGGTGACAGCCGGTGGATATGTATACGTCACTCAGATCTTCTGCCGGTGAGGCCCCCAGCCGGGCAGCCTTGGCAGGCGAAGCCCCTCCTCCCGTCTGCGCTCTCCCGGCGCAAACGATGCGCGCGCCAGGGCCAGCGCGCCGCACCGGGGCCTTTGCATAGCCGGAAGCATCGCGGCCTCCATCGGCGTGAGCGCCGGCGCAAAGACGACCCGCTCCGAGAGGGCCGGGTCCTGCATTTTCAGGCTCTTCATCAAACATCCCTCCTCCGCTCTATCGTATGCGGCGGAGGGTTTTTTCGCGTCAGCTGCGCTCAGGATGACTCATGCCATGAGAAAGCCCGCCTTCGGGGATCGCTTCGCTCCCTGACTGCTTTTTCTTTGGTCGCTTCGCGATTCGGGAACGTTGGGGGATTTCATCCCCCAAACCCCTAGCCTGGGGACCAGTCCCCGGACCCCTCCTCGCTTCGCGCTTATAGCTCGTGCTTTTGAGCATCATGTCACCGCGCGCTGAGCAGCCGCAGCATCAGCTGCTCAAGCGCAGCCTCCTCGCGCAGCGCGCCGCGTTTGATGTCGTAATCCGCCTGCACGCAGGCTTCCACGCATCCGCGCAGCGACGCATAGGAGCGCCTGCCCACCTGGCGCGTCAGCCGGTTCAGGGCGAACGGCGGAACGCCCAGCAGCTTCGCCTGCTGCGCCTGCGGCGTGCGCTCGCCCTGCATTGCGCTCAGATGCATCATCTGCCGGTACTGGCGCGTGATCATCGCAAGGATGCCGATGCGCTGCTCGCCGCCCTGCAGCAGCACGCCCAGCAGCTCGAACGCCTGCTGCGCGCGCCCCTCGGTGATGGCGTCCACCATGGCGAACACGGTGCACTCCGCCGTGTGCGTGGCGACCTGCTCGATGTCCTGCGTCGTGATGTCCGTGCGCTCGCCGACGTACGCCGCGAGTTTCTGCAGCTCGCCGGAGAGCATCGTGAGGTCGCGGCCGCTGGTAAAGGCGAGCGCCTCGCACGCTGCGCGGTCCATGCGCTTGCCCAGCGGGCGCAGCGTCTGCCCCATCCAGCGGGCAAGCTGCGCATCGTCGAGCGCGTCGAAGCCGACCGCGCCCGGCAGCTTCATCAGCGCCTGCGCGAGCTTCTTGCGCTTGTCCACGCCGTCGCCCAGGTCGAACAGCAGGCAGGTCGTCTCCGGCACGCGCGGCAGATACTCGCACAGTGCGGCGCTCTCCTGCGCCTCGTCCTTCGCCTTGCCGTTCTGCGTGAGCGCGCAGTCCCGCACGATGATCAGCCGGTAATCGCTCATCATCGGCAGCGTCTCGCAGCTCTCGATGATCTGCTGGGCCGTCGGCGCGGAGAGCACCGTCTCGTTCATGTCCTCCAGCCCCGGCATGAGCACCTTCTCACGCAGCTTTGCCACCGCGCTGCGCCGGATGTACGCCTCCGGCCCGTAAAAGCAGTAGACATTGCGGACGGTACCCGCCTTCAGCTCGTCAAAGAACGCCCACTGATCCATCGTCAATCCACCACCATTCCCGGATTTCTCATCAGCTCACCGCGCATCTCGATGCCCCCGGCCAGGCTTTCCCGCTGCACCCCGTCAAAGAAGAACGCGATGCGCTGGGGCGTGCCGTCCGTCCCGGCGAACTCCGTGAGCGTGTTGACCATCGCGTAGACGGCTGCGCGCTCCTCCTGCGCGCTCAGCCCGGACAGCGCCTCGGCGAACGCGCCGGAGAGGTTCACGAGCACGCGCTCCGGCTCCACCGCGACGGCAAGCACGTCTGCGTCGGTCAGGCCCCGCGGCAGCGCGCCCATGCGCATCAGCTGGCCAAGCCGCTCGCGCGGGCTGTTTGCCCGCTGCTGATCGACGACGCAGGACACCTCGCAAATCCCCCCTTCCGCCGGGAGATAGAGCGTGCACGGTGCGCCGGCATAGCCCGCAAAGTCCGCGCGGGTCATCATGCCCTCCGCAAAGAGGAGCGCTTCACCGCGGGGCGTCTGCTGCGCGTCAAGCGCTTCAACCGCCTCCCCGCCGATGCGCACGCGCAGCCCGTCGATGCCGGGAATGAAGCCCATCAGCGTATCGGTCAGCGCCGCGAGGTATACGCTGCGGGTGAGCCCGGCCTCTGCAAGCGCCGCATCGAGCGACGCATCGAACTGCAGCTCCACGGCCAGGGTCGCGCCGTCCTCCGTGCGCACGATTTCGGGCATCTCCCCGATATACTGCATCGGCGCGGGAAGCCCGGCGGCCATCGGATGGTCCGTCCCGGCGCCCAGCTCCTCCAGCAGCGTGTACAGGTAGTCGATCGCCGAGGCGGAGGAATAGCTCACGCTGCGCACCTGGGGCACAATCCACTGCCCGTCCTGCGAGGGAAACCAGAGCGTGGTGTCGCGCGTGATGCCGCCAGACGCGCTCTGCCGCTGCTCATCGAGGCGCGCAAAGCGGGAGGCCACGTCGAGGTCCTCTGCGCGGGAAAGCGCGCCGACGGCCAGCGTTCCGGCGAGGTCCAGCCCCTCCTCGCGCCCGCCGACGAGCACATTGACGTAGGAAACCTCCTGGAACTCGGTCAGCGTGCAGGCAACGGCCATGCGCACGGCGTAGAGCTGCGCCGGGGTGAGCGCGCGCGCCCGCGCGGGCAGCTCGACGGTCGCCACGCCGCAGGAGAGCGCATAGCTCCGCGCCCCGGTGAGACGGCCGATCTCCGGCCAGCTCACGCCGTCCTCCCCCTCCTGCGGGCCGTCCATGAGGGCGCGCAGGGCCGCCTCGCTGCGGCTCATGCCGTCCTCGACGGTGACGGTCCGGACGACAGGCCGGAGCCGTGCGCCGTCCTCACTGAGGTAATAAAGCGCGAAGGTCTCCTCGCGCGCGGCAAAGGCGTCGGCCTCCGGCGCCTGCGCGTCGATCGGAATGTCCATCGCCGAGATGTCCTGCGCGGGCCGCTCGGTCATCTGCGAGACGCAGCCGGTGAGCAGGGCAAGCGTTCCGGCCAGCATCAGGGCGCAGGCCGCCCGGCGGATCGTGGTTGTGTTCATGTGTGCTCCTTATATATGGAAAGAATCGCATGCAGCCCGGTTCCGGGCGTCCTGTCACTCCCGGATGACGAGGCTCAGGAAGGTGCTCATGCGCATGGCCCAGTTGTCGCCCGCGAGCGTCAGCGGCACGGACTCGCGGATAATCCGTGCCTCGCCGCCGTCGCTCGAGCGGATCGCGCCGTCAAGCACGATCGTGGCCGCCCGGCCCGTCGCGTCGATCGTGCCGCCGGAGATCTCCGCCGTCAGCAGCGAGACATCCGCCTCCCGCATCTTCGCCTCGAACGCGCTGAGCGTGAGCATCTGCCCGTCCTCGTCCGCGCACAGCAGCGCATACACCGCCGCCTCGTCGCGCTGCTGCCAGCCATCGAGGATCATCTGCATCGCGCGCTGCGGCGTCAGGATCACCTGCTCATCGCGCGAACAGGCCGCCAGCACGACCGTCCTGTCCCGCACGTCCCGGTCAAACCAGTACAGCGGAATCCGCTCGGGCACATCGTCGTCGCTCCGGGCGACGTAGAGCTGCACGCGCTGATAGCGTCCGCCCTCGGTCAGAGAGCAGACGAGGGACTGCACGGCGAGCCAGCGCCGCAGCGTCGCCTCCTCCTGCCAATCGCTCAGGTCCTCCCAGTCCTCAGGCGCGCCATCCGGCCGGCCCAGAAAGTCGTCGCTGAGGGTGACATACACGGTGCTGCCCTCCGCGGTGACGGAGAGCACCTGCGTATCGCGCGGGAACACGCCGCTCAGGCGGCCATGCGCGCTGTCCGGCCCGGCGACGAGCTGCTCGACGATGCTGCGCGCGACGGTCTCCTCGCGGCGCAGATCGAACGTGTGCCGCTCCATGCCCAGCACGGCGGTCTCCCCGTAGCGGTAATAGAGCGTGACCCCGATTTCATCGGAGGCCACATGCTCCGTCTGCGTGAACAGCGGCTCCTGCTGCACGGCGGGCGCCGCCTCCTCCTGCCGCATGCCCTGAGCGGCTTCCTGCACCAGCTGCCGCACGGATGGGCCAAGGAGCACGATCGCCAGCGCAAGCAGAACCGTCATGATCGCTTTCTTCATGCGCATCCTCCTCACTTGACGGGCAGCTGCACGGTGAACGTCGTCCCCTTGCCCGGCTCGGAGGAGACGGTCACGGAGCCGGCATGCAGGCGCACGATCTGCTGGACGATCGACAGGCCGAGGCCCGTGCCGCCCGTGTCGCGCGAGCGCGCCTTGTCCACGCGGTAGAAGCGGTCAAAGACGTGCGGCAGGTCCTCCGCCGGGATGCCTACGCCGGTGTCGCTGATCTCCAGCACGGCGTCGCGGCCCATGCGATGAAGCGTCACGGTGATGGTGCCGCCGTCGGGCGTATACTTGATGGCGTTCTCGATGATGTTGTAGCAGACCTGCGCGAGCTTGCCGGGATCGGCGAACATCTCGCAGCTGTCGGCGATCTCGGTGGTCAGGGTCTGTCCGCGCTTTTTTGCCAGCGGCGCCAGGCGCGCCGCGCTCTCGCGCACGGTGTCGGCAAAGAGCATCATCTCGCGGCGCAGGCGCAGCTTGTGGCTGTCGATGTGCACGAGCGTCAGCAGGTCGCCGACCACGGAGGACAGCCGGTCAATCTCCTTGTCGATGTCGCCCAGGAACTCCCTGCGCAGCTGCGGGTCCATGTCGTCCTGATACATCATCGACTCCACGAGGATCTTGATCGTCGCCAGCGGCGTCTTGAGCTCGTGGGAGGCGTTGGAGACGAACTGGTTGCGCGCCTCATCGAGGTTGTGCACCTGCTCGCTCATCTGGTTGAACGCGGCGGCCAGCTGCGCCATCTCGCCCTTGCCCGGGACGTGCACGCGGTGCTGATAGTCGCCCTTGCTCATGCGCTCGATGCCGTCGGAGAGTTCCCGGACCGGCCGGGTCACGATGCGCGAGATGAATCCCGCCAGCACCAGCACAACCGCCAGCGCCAACAGGAACACGCCGAGCATCTGGTCGCGCATGGAGGTCAGCGAATCAACGGTGTCCTGCACGGAGGTGACGAGCACCAGCGCGCCCGTGCGCTGTCCCCCGCGCCAGAGCGCCGCGCAGAAGCATCCGACCCAGATCTGGTTCAGATCGCGTCCGCTGAGCCTGTCCAGCACGGAGGCAGCCTGCCGGCGACCCTCGCCGTCCTGCTGATGGAAGCCGTAGTCGGCGTCCTTCTCGCCGTCCAGCACCGCGTAGACCTCCGAGAGCGCCAGGCGCGTGCCGCAGCGCTCGTCGAACGTGTCAAACGTCACCTTGCCGTCCGTATCGACGACCAGAAGGCGGCCGCCGCTCTGGCGCGCCGCCTCCAAAAGCCGCTGATAAAACGCGTCGGCGGGCATCTCCTGCTCCGCGAGCGTCACCGCCAGCTGCTCCACGTGCGTCATCTGCGCGCGGACCGTGTCCTCAAAAAGAGAATCGCCGACCATGCGGATCGTTGACGCCGCCACCAGATAGAATGACGCGCCGATGACCAGCAGGAAGGCGATCAGGATTTTGGTTCGCACGGAGTGCAGCGGGTTAATCCTTGTCCGTGAAATAGTAACCCACTCCCCATTTGGTCAGGATGAATTCCGGGCTGGAGGTATCCCGCTCGATCTTCTCGCGCAGGCGGCGGATGTGCACGTCCACGGTGCGCATATCGCCCATGTAGTCGTACTTCCAGACCGTTTCCAACAGGCTCTCGCGGCTGTAGACCTTGCCGCGGTGCGTGATGAACAGCTGAAGCAGGTCAAACTCCTTGGCCGTCAGGCGCACGGCACGCCCGGCGAGCGTCACGGTGCGGTTCTGGCAGTTGACCTCCAGATCCCGCACGCGCACGATGCGCTTCTCCTCCACCTCCACGACGGTGGCGGGCGCGCTGCGCCGGAAGATCGACTTGATGCGCGCCTTGACCTCCAGGATGTTGAACGGTTTGGTCATGTAGTCGTCCGCGCCGTACTCCAGACCCAGGATCTTGTCCATGTCCTCGCCCTTGGCGGTGAGCATGATGATGGGCACGTTGGAGCGCTCGCGCACGCGCTGGCAGACCTCAATGCCGTCGAGGCCGGGCAGCATCACGTCCAGCAGGATCAGGTCGTACTCGCCGGAAAAGAACTTTTCCAGCGCCTCCTCGCCGTCCATCGCGGAGTCCGTCTGATAGCCGTCCTGTTCGAGCGAATATTTCAGTCCCTTGAGAATCAGGGGTTCGTCGTCCACAAGCAGAATTCTTTTCGCCATATCTATTCCCCATTCCCGAGCGCGGAGGGCAGTATCCGCCATGCTCTGAATATAGACCTATTGTAACGCAAAAAGCCCATAGAAATCAAGGTGCCGGACATACTTTTTCGCATTGTTTGTAACATTTTCCGGTCTTTACGTCGTTTGTGAAATATTTCTTCCGCAGATTTCCCCCTTTTATGCCTCTCCCGGGCGGGAATCCGGTTTCTTGATCTGTACAATTCCCGGCAAAAGTGGTATATTAAAGGGCAGGTATGGCCTTTTTGGCCAAAACACACCCATGATGGAGGAAATCGCTTGTCCCATCGCCTGTTTGCGCTGATGCTCGCCGTCGCGCTTTGTATAAGCTGTCTCGCGCCGCCCGGCCTTGCGGAGGACACAGCGGACGTCTGGGTCGATCCCAAGCTGCCCGACGACGCCATCCGCTGGGATGAAACGCATCCGGAGCTGCTCGACAAGGACATGCTCGTCGCCAAGAGCGCGATCCTCATCGAGGCGACAACCGGCGAGGTGCTCTTCGAGAAGAACGCCGACGAGATTCTCTACCCCGCCTCAACCACCAAGATTCTGACCGGCTACATCGCGCTGCAGATGGCGGACCTTGACAACGACGTCGTCACCATCTCGCAGGAGGCCATCGACCTGGTGCCCTCCGGTTACCAGAAGGTGCCGCTGAGCGCGGGTGAAAAGGTGAACATGAAGGACCTGGTCGGCGCGATGCTCGTCATGTCGGGCAACGAGGCCGCCAACGCCATCGCCGAATACCTCAGCGGGAGCATCGAGGCCTTCGCGGACCTGATGAACCAGACGGCACAGATGCTCGGCTGCTCCTCCGACACGCACTTTGCGAACCCCTCGGGCGTGCACGATGACAACCACTACACGACCGCGCGCGACCTCGCCATCATCGCGCAAGAGGCGATGAAGGACGACCTCTTCCGCGAGATCGTTTCAAAGCCCACCTACGACATGCCGGATACGAACATGCGCCCCGCGCGCACGCTGGTCGGCGGCACGTCGATCCTCAAGGCGGAGGACAGCTACTTCTACTCCGCCGCCACGGGCATCAAGACCGGCTTTACGAACGCCGCAGGCTACTGCTTCATCGGCTCCGCCAGGCGCGGCGGCATCGAGCTGATCTCCGTCGTGCTCTACACGTCGAAGGCCGGCCGCTGGACGGACACAAAGAAGCTGATGGAATACGGCTTCACGCAGGTGGAGTCGATCAGCCCGGAATCGCTCTACGCGGAGAGCCCGCGGGTGATCGACATCTCCGGCTTCTCGCTGGAGGACAGCGGCCACGGCGAGCTGACGCTGGGCATCCGCGCCGTCGATGAGACGCGCGACATGACGATCGTCGGCAATCAGGAGAAGATCGACCTGCTGCGTGAGAACTTCAGCGAGGTCTCCGTCATCCGCTGGACGCGCGAGTTCCGCGCCCCGGTGAACATGGGCGACGTGATGGGCATCCTCACGTTCTACGCGGAGGACGGCACTACGGCCGACTACGAGCTGGTCGCCACGCGCTCCATCGCTGCGCGGGAAAACGCGCCGCCGACGCTGGAGCAGATCGAGGCCTACACCGCCGCGGATGAGAGTCCCTGGCCGCGCTTCTCCTTCGATTACCTCGTTCCCCCGGCCATCGTGCTGGCAGCGCTGTGGCTGATCATGCGCTTCATCAAAAAGCACCGCAGAAAGCGCGCCAAGGCCCCGGATATCCGCCCGCCGAAGAAGCGGTATCTGCGATAATCCACACCCCCGGTTTGCGTCCCGCCTGGGCGCCTCCGGGGGTTTTCGTTTGTCCGTGCGCCGCTTCGCGCTTCTGCGGCGCGCCGGCGCTTCACGAAGACAGGCTAGAGTCATCCCGCTCCCCGCTCATGCCCGCTGCACGCTTCCCCACACGATGCCGGAAAAGCAAAAACACCCGGATACCTTTCGGTATCCGGGCATCATGGTGCGGGAAACAGGACTTGAACCTGCATGAAATTGCTTTCACTAGAACCT